>CAXUNK010000439.1:0-2001 GCA_964252425.1 uncultured Acetobacteraceae bacterium | reverse complement strand
GATGGGTGGCACCCCCCGCCAGGTAGAGACCCGGCACGCGCGTCCGGCTGCCCGGCCGGCGGAACGTCGCCCACGGCCCGTGTACCGCCGGGCCGTACAGCGCCCCGCCCGTCCCCGGATACAGCGTGGCGAACTCGCGCGGCCCGGTCGTCAGCCCGTCCGCCCTCCGGTCCACGTGCAATCCGCAGGCTGCCAGATGTGCAAAACTGCGGTCCGCGCATGCCTCTATCTCCGCCTCGGTGATCTCGTCCGTGTCGCCGCGTGCTGGCGCGTTGACCAGGCAGAGCAGGCGCTCCGGCCCGTCCAGTGCTGCGCCGCCATCCTCCGCGCGATCCTGTGCGCAGACATAGATGGTGGGGCCGGACGGCAGGCGGCCGCGCGCCAGCTCGTCAAACTCCGCTTTGTAGTCGCGCGAGAAGAAGACGTTGTGCCGCACCAGCGGGAAGGCATCGGCGCGCGCGCGCAGCGCCCAGGTGAGTGCGGACAGCGAGCGGCGCCGCGGTGCGGTTGGAGCGACCGCATGTCGCGGCCCATCGCCCAGCAGCCCGGCGGGCAGTGCGGCAGGATCGCCGTTGAAGATCACGGCATCGGCCGCCAGGCGCTCGCCATCCTCGAGCACCACGTGGCTGACCCGGCCGGAGGCGGTCTCGATCCGTTCGACGCGCCGGCCATATCGCAGCACCGCGCCACGCGAAGCGGCCAGTTCGGCCAGTGCGGCCGCCAGGCGGTGCATGCCGCCGCCGACCAGCCAGACGCCTTGGCGTTCCACGTCGGCCCCCAGCATCAGCGTGGCCGGCGACCGGTAGGGCGGTCATGGGCCCAGGAGGGCTTCTGGGCGGCCGGCGACCGGTAGGGCGAGGAGCCGCAATAGGTGGCGTAGCGGCCGAAAAGCTGACGCAGCCGCGGGTCGGCGAAGTCGCGGGCGAGCGCGCCCATCAGCGTGCGGAACGGGCTGATGCCGAGCATCGGCCGGATGCCGGCCGTGCGGACGAGGCCCGTGGGCGTGGGCCGCGCGGCGCGCAGGAACGGGCGTTCCAACGTGTCGTACACGGCGCGGGCGCGGCGCGTGAAGGCGCGGAACCCGTCCGCCTCGCGGCGCCCGGCGAAAGCCGCGATCGCCTCGGCGCTTCGGTTCGTGTCGGCGTAGAGGTCCAGTCGCTCGTCCGGGCCCCAGGGTGGGGCGCCCACCGGCCGGCCGGCGGCAACTCCACGCGCTCGGCCAGCGACGCGCCCGCATCGGCGAAGATCAAGTCGAACACCCAGCGCATGGTGAACACCGTGGGCCCGGCATCGACCAGCGCGCCGCCGACCAACACCTGGCGCATCTTGCCGCCTGGGGCGGCCGCCTGATCCAGCACCGTCACTTCGCAACCGGCGACCGCCAGGTCGGTGGCAGCGGCCAATCCGCCCATGCCGGCGCCGATCACCACGACCCGAAGCATTCCTTCTCCTCGCTTGACACGACTGTCACTACGGTTTGACACTGCTTGTGACAAGCCAGGTTGACAGTAGCGGTGGGGGCAGGACGATGGACGCGTTGACGCGGATCGAACGGGCCTTGGGCCAAGCCGTCGCTCAGGCCGATGCGGCCGGGGCGCCGCCCGGGCTGGCGGCCGCGATGAACGCCAGCGTGTTTCCGCGCGGGGCCCGCATTCGTCCGCGGCTCTGCCTGGCGGTGTCGGCCGCTTGCGGCGAGGACGCGCCGGCGCTGACCGACGCGGCCGCCTCCGCGATCGAACTGCTGCACTGCGCCTCGCTGGTGCATGACGACCTGCCCTGTTTCGACGATGCCGATACGCGACGTGGCCGGCCGACCGTGCACCGGGCGCATGGGGAGATGCTGGCGGTCCTGGCCGGCGACGCGCTGATCGTGCTGGCCTTCCAGGTTCTGGCAGAAGCGGCCCATGTCGCGCCGGCCAGGCTGGCCAGGCTCGTCGCGATCGTGGGCCGGGGCGTGGGTGTGCCGCGCGGCATCGTCGCCGGCCAGGCCTGGGAATGCGA
>CAXUNK010000438.1:0-2010 GCA_964252425.1 uncultured Acetobacteraceae bacterium | reverse complement strand
GCCGGCGCCCGATTGCGGACCGGCGAGACATGGGAGGATCTTTTCTTCCGCCTGCTGCTGGAGAGGGTCGAACCCGCCATCGGCCGCGATCGCCCCACCTTCCTCACGCACTGGCCCGCGGCGCAGGCGGCACTCGCGGTGCGCGACCCGGCCGACACGCGCGTGGCGCTGCGCTTCGAGCTGTTCGTCTGCGGCCTGGAGTTGGCCAACGCGTTCGAGGAGTTGACCGACGCCCACGAACAGCGCGCGCGCTTCGTGGCCGACCGTGCGCGCCGCCATGCGCTGACCGGCCCGGACTGGCCGCTGGACGAGGATTTCCTCAGCGCGCTGGCCCACGGCATGCCCGCCGGCTCCGGCATCGCGCTGGGATTCGACCGGCTGGCCATGATCGCCTCGGGGGCGCCCAGCATCGGCCACGTGCTTTGGTTACCAAACGTTTCCGGCACAGGCTAAACCCAAGGCGAGTGCCAAGCTTTGGGCAGACAGACACATGCTTGCCCACGGAGATTAGCCGCTCATGCGCACGACCCTGACCGCAGCCCTTGCCGGCATGGCATTGCTGGCCGGTTGCGCCTACCCAAACCCGCAGCACGTCGCCGCGCTCAACACGCTGGTCGGCAAGTCGGAGACCGACCTGGTTCGCGCCCACGGCGTGCCCACCCGCACCTACGAGACCGGCGGCGAGAAATTCCTATCCTACAACATCAGCCGGATCGAGACGATCCCCGGCGATTACGGGTTCGGCGGCTTCGGCCCTTACGGATATGGCGGCTTCGGGTACGGCGGCTTCGGTTATGGCGGTTTCGGCGGCTTCGGCCCCGAGATCATCCAGCGCGACTGCGACACCACGTTCGAGCTGCGGGCCGGCATCGTTCAAAGCTGGAGTTTGCGCGGCAACGACTGCTGAGTCGGTTGTCGGTTTTCAGCCGCCAGCCTTAAGACAGGATGCGTCTGGCGGTTGAAGCTCACTCCCGATGACCGAATCTGGTCTGCTCGAAGCGTTTGCCATACGAACGACACGATTGAGTCTACGGCAAGATGTTCATCGGCTTATAAATAGTTTTCCGGCAGCTGCTTCTGATGCAGCACTCTTACGATGAGTACGCCGACGTCGTTCTTCCTGTAGAACACGCTGTGGCTGACATGCCGAAGGCGAAAGTATTCCGCCCGTAGATGGCCGACATCGCTTCCGATATGCGGAAATGCCGCCAAGTTTTCAAACGCTTCATGAAGTTCTAGAATATACCGCTCTGCGCGTGCTAGGCCCCAATGTTTGATGGAGCTGGATAAGATTTCTTGCAGATCAGCGTCGGCGGCTTCGGACAGGGTGTAGCCGTTCATCCGCCTGTGCGCGCCAGCTCCGCTTTGGCCGCAGCCAAGATATCGGGAATTCGACGCTTGCTGATGCCGCTCTTTTCGCCCTGGATCAGTGCGGCAGTCAGCGCCTGCTGCGCATCCGCCTGCGCCTGATCGCGGCGGATCAGGTCACGTACGTAGTCGCTTACGCTGGCATAATGGCCGGTCTCGATGCGCTGCTCCACCCAGTCCCGCATGGGATCGGGCACCGACACGTTCATCGACGCCACGGTGTTCCTCCTGCTGCGGATCGCAGAATACGGCAGAACATGCCATCTTTGCTAGCCGGCTCAGGATGAGGAGCCCAGTCATCGGAGAAAACATCATCTGATGGCTGAAAGCTCATTCCTGGCGACTACTTCTTAGTTGGGGGCTGACACCTGCGGCGCATTGCCGGCGGCCTGGCGGCGGCTTTGCCAGAGGCCCACGAAGTCGATCGGCTGCAGCAGGACCGGCGGGAAACCGCCCTCGCGCGTCACGTCCGACAGCACCGAGCGGGCGAACGGGAACAGCAGGCGCGGGCACTCGATCAGCAGCAGCGGCTCGACCGCCTCCGGCGGCACGCCGTTGATGGTGAACACGCCGGCATATTGCAGCTCGGCGATGAACACCGGGCGGCCTTCCTGGGCCGCGCCGGCCTGCGCGGTGCCGTTC
>CAXUNK010000437.1:0-2031 GCA_964252425.1 uncultured Acetobacteraceae bacterium | reverse complement strand
GGCCGCGGTCACCACGCGGCTGGCGGTGCCGCCGAACAGGCCGCGCACCTCGCCGTAGCAACTGGCGCCCGGCACGAACACCATCGTGCCCGCCGCCGCATCGGCCTCCGGGCCGGCCTGCGCCACGCGCCCCACGCTTTCGTATCCCGGCACCAACGGATAGCCCAGGCCGGGAAAGGCGGGCATCCGGCCCTCATACAGCAGGCGCTCAGTGCCCGTGCTGATCCCACTCCACATCGTGTCGATCACCAGGTCCGAGCGGCCGGGCGCGTTCAACGCCAACCGGTCCAGGCCGAGTTGCCCCGGGGCGGACAGGACGACGGCGTGTGTCTGCATCGATCTCTCCCCTTCAAGGCGCCGAGGCGCGGTGGCTCGTCTCTGTCAGCCTAGACTTACAGGCAACCCTGTCAATCAAGATTTACAGTGGGTCACGCGGTGGCCAGCAACACGCTCGTCAGCAGCGGTGTCGCCGTGCGCAGCCTGCGGATCCGCGCGAATCCGGCCGCGCGCAGCATGGAGGTGAGCTCGGCCTGCGACCTCGGCCGGCCGGAGCCCATGGCGAGCAGGTAGAAGCCGAAATACGCGTCGCCCATGCGCTCGGCGCCGGGCGTGCCAGCCATCGGTTCGGCCAGCAGCAGCCGCCCGCCCGCCGGCAAGGCCGAGCGCACCGCCCGCAACACCTGCATCGCCGCGTCATCGTCGTGGTCGTGGATCACCCGCACCAGGCTGATCAGGTCCGCACCCGGCGGCAGCGCGCCGGCAAGGAAGCTGCCGCCCACAACCTGCGCCCGCTGGCCGAGTCCCGACGCCGCAAACCTCGCCTGCGCCAGCGCGGCCACGTCCGGCAGGTCGAACAGCGTCACCTGCAAGCCTGGCGCCCTCGCCGCGGCCTGTTGCAGGAACACCCCCTCGCCGCCGCCCACATCCATCAGGCGCCGGTGCCGCCGCACGTCGTAGGCACCCAGTATCTCTTGCGCGACCAGCGGCTGGGACTGCGCCATCAACGCCGAGTAACCCTCGACCGCCCCCGGCCCGGCCTGCCCCTTCGCGTAGGCCCAGTAGGCCGACAATCGCGTGGAGCCGGCCTCCCCGCGCAGCAGCGCCACCGGGTCGGCCAGGTCGGCATACAGCATGGCATGGTGCGCCACCATCGAGGCCACGCCAGGGTTGTCCACCAGCGCCGCCCCGAGCGCGCCCAGCCCGTAACGGTCCTTGCCCCGGCGAGAGACCAGCTCCAGCGAGATCGCAGCGTCCAGTAACCGCGACGCCGCTTCCGGCGCCAGGCCCAGCCGGTCGGACAAGACCGGCAGCGTCACCGGCCCTGACGCCAGGATGGTGAACACATCCAGCGAGAGGCACGCCTGCAGGATTTGCGCATAGACGAACCCTGCGCACAGATCGAACAACGCTGCCGTGCGACGGCGCGCGACCGGGCGGGTCAGGGGGAACTTTGCCCCCCAGGCTCTGAACTTTGGGGAGCTGACAAGACGATCCCTTAGAGAGAGGAGATCTATCTTCCAGATCAAGAAGAAGAATCTTCTTTTCTGAAGAAAAGAAGCAAAAGACTTTTGTTCATTGGCGTCCGTGTTTAGGCGGCTTGCCTTGATAGTTGGAGTGGGAGCAGGCGGGAGGTTTCGGTGAGGATGTGACGGCGCAACTCTTGCTGGCCTGGGCAAGTGGGGACGGAGGCTACCGCGCGCTCGGCCAGCTCCTGCAACCAGGCGACGGCGCCGTCCACGCCCAGCTCGGCCACCGCGTTGGGCCTCGCATGCGCCGCGTCCTGCCCTACCGGCTTGCCCAGCTCGATCGCATCGCCCACCGCGTCGCGCAGATCGTCCGCCACCTGGAACGCCTCTCCCAGCCGCAGCCCCAGCGCGCGCCACGGCTCCGCCTCCTCCCCCGCGGATGCCGCGCCGCACATGGTCGCGGCGGCGAACAGCGCGCCCGTCTTCTCCCGCTGATACTGGGCCAGGTCGCAGGCCGGCTCGCATTCCCAGGCCTGGCCGGCGACGATGCCGCGCGGCACACCCA
>CAXUNK010000436.1:0-2034 GCA_964252425.1 uncultured Acetobacteraceae bacterium | reverse complement strand
GACCCGCCATCACCCCACCTGGGGGCTGATCGAGAACCCCGGCGGCGCTCCCACCGCCACTGTCGTCACCTACTGCCTGGGCCCGCCGGAGCCGGCCGCGTCGCCGCGCATGGCCCAGACCCTGACCCTGGGCGACGGCACGGTGCAGCACCGCGACTGGCGATTGCGTCGCACGGCACCTGGCCAGTTCACCGCCACGGCCAACGACATGGTGGGCGAGGCGCATGGCGAGGCGGCCGGTCGGGTGTTCCACTGGAGCTGGGTGCTGGCGCTCTCCCCCGGCAACCCGACCCGGAACGTGGTCATGGACCAGTGGATGTATCTGATGGATGGCGGGTCGATGATGAACCACACGACCATACGCAAGCTTGGCGTGACGGTGGCGCAGGTGTCGGAGGTGTTCCGGCCGGAACCTTAGGCGCGGGGCGCGGCCGAGCTATCGATTTCATTACGGTATCGGCGTATTCTGGCCCGGCCGTTCGAAGCTGCGCATCTTGGCTCCATCCGGCCCAGAGGCGAGCGCAGTGAGGCCCAGCGCTGCCGGCAAGCGGCGCCGGGTCAATCGTAGGGCGGCTGGAAGGGTTCGGTTATGCGCACTGTCACTCTCTACCGATTGACCATGCTCGCACTCACGGTCGTTCAGATCGTAGTTGCGCTGAAGCACTGAGCAATCAGGGGGCAATTTCGGGGTTGGCCGGAGTTGCCCCCGCCTGCCGGCAAGCAGGGCGGGGGGCTTGCGCGCTCCAGAAGTTCGGTGCGCACTGGTCTCTACCGCGGTGGAATATGCCCCCGGCACCTATTTCCATCAAGCAAAATGTTGCCGGGACAGAGCACCGGGTGATTTGCGCCTGTTCTCCATCCGCCTACAACGGCCGTCGATGATCCTCCTGATCGACAATTACGACAGCTTCACCTTCAACCTCGTCCACTACCTGGGCGAGCTTGGCCATGTCTGCGACGTCCGACGCAACGATGCGCTCACCGTCGATCAGGCGCTGGCCACCGACCCGGAGGCGATCCTGCTCTCGCCCGGTCCCTGCACCCCCAACGAGGCCGGGATCAGCTGCGCGCTGATCGAGGCGGCGGCGCGCGCGCACGTGCCGGTGCTGGGCGTCTGCCTCGGTCACCAGGCAATCGGCCAGGTGTTCGGCGGCCAGGTGGTGCGCGCGCCCAAGCCGATGCATGGCAAGGTCAGTCCCATCCTGCACGGTGGGACGGACGTGTTCGCCGGCTTGCCCTCGCCGTTCCAGGCGACCCGCTACCATAGCCTGATCGTCCGCGCCGACACGCTGCCCGACGCGCTCATCGCCACGGCGCACACCGAAGACGGGATCATCATGGGCCTGCGCCACCGCAGCCTGCCGATCTACGGCGTGCAGTTCCACCCGGAAAGCATCGCCAGCGAACACGGCCACGACATACTGGCCAATTTCGTGGCCCTGGCGCGCACGTCCCGGCCGCTCGCGGCCTGACCGGCTTGTCGCACGGACTGAAGCCGGTGCTGGCCCGACTGGCGGCGGGCCAGAGGCTGGACGAGCAGGCCAGCGAGACTGTGTTCTCGGCGGTGATGGACGGCGCGGCCACACAGGCGCAGATCGGCTGCCTGCTCACCGCGCTGCACCTGCGCGGCGAGTCGGTGGACGAGCTGGCCGGCGCGGTGCGGGCGATGCGCGCCAGGATGCTGGCGTTCGACGCGCCGCCGGACACGATCGACGTGTGCGGAACGGGCGGCGACGGGCTGGGCACGCTGAATGTCTCGACGGGCGCGGCCTTCGTGCTGGCGGCGTGCGGCGTGCGGGTCGCCAAGCACGGCAACCGGGCGCTGTCCTCGCGCGCCGGCGGGGCGGACGTGCTCTCCGAACTCGGCCTGCCGCCCGACCTGCCGGACGAGGTGCTGGCGCGGCAACTGGCCGAGGCCCGCCTCTGCTTCCTGTTCGCGCCGCGCCACCACCCGGCCCTGCGGCACGCGGCGCCAGCGCGCGCCGAGCTGGGGTTCCGAACCCTGTTCAACCTCATCGGGCCGCTCTGCAGCCC
>CAXUNK010000435.1:0-2049 GCA_964252425.1 uncultured Acetobacteraceae bacterium | reverse complement strand
ACCGCACGCCCGATCCGCACAATGACCCAAACCGCCATCGCCAGATAAGCCCACCTAACCAACCTAACCCAAGGCAGGGCAGCCGTAGGCGCTTTTCACCTTACTCAGCGCCGAAAACAGGTTTGATAGAGGTGCCCAGCTTCTGCTCTTTCGCCTGCACCGCGGGTCGCAACAGTTCTGCCAGAGCGGCCTTGGCAGAACCCGCGCGAGCTTCACCGCAGGCGTGGGAGCAGAAGTTTTTTGGTCCTTTTTTTCAAAAAAGGACCGCTTGCTTCAAGCGTCACCGATAAGCATTAGTCCAGCAGGCTCGTCCCCGTCATCTCCGGCGGACGGGCTATCCCCATCAGTTCGAGCAGCGTGGGCGCCAGATCGGCCAGCCTGCCATCGTGCAGCCCACGCGAGGGATCGCCCGCCAGCAGCACCGGCACCGGGTTCGTCGTATGGGCGGTGTGCGGCCCGCCAGTGAGCGGATCGCGCATCATCTCGCAATTGCCGTGGTCGGCGGTGACCAGCAGCGCCCCGCCCGCGCGCGCCACAGCCTGCTCAATCCGGCCGAGGCCCTGATCGACCGTCTCGACGGCGCGTATGGCGGCCGGCAGCGAGCCGGTGTGGCCGACCATGTCTGGATTGGCGAAATTCATCACGATCAGGTCGTATGTGTCCGCACCGATCGCGTCCACGGCGCGGCCGGTCAGCTCGGGCGCGCTCATCTCGGGCTGAAGATCGTAAGTCGCGACCTTGGGCGAGGGGACCATGATGCGGTCCTCGCCGGGGTAGGGCTGTTCGCGCCCGCCGTTCAGAAAATAGGTGACATGCGGGTATTTCTCCGTCTCGGCCATGCGAAGCTGCGTACGGCCCGCGTCCGAGACGACCTCGCCCAGGATCCGCTCCAGCGGCTCGGGCGGAAAGACCGCCGCCATGCGGCCGGCCAGATCGTCGCTGTAGCGGGTCAGTCCGGCGGCCGCCGCGAAGACCGGCCGGCGGGGCCGGTCGAAGCCAGCGAAATCCGGGTCGAGCATCGCGCCCAGCAGCTCGCGCACGCGGTCGGCGCGGAAGTTGAAGCACAGCAGGACGTCGCCATCCCGAACGCCCCGATACGCGCCGATCACGCAGGGCGGCAGGAACTCGTCGGTCACGTTCTCCGCGTAGCCCGCGGCGATGGCCTGCTGGGCCGTGGCGTGGCGGTCGCCTTCGGCCAGCACGGTCGCCCGCCAGGCGCGGGCCACGCGGTCCCAGCGCCGGTCGCGGTCCATGGCGTAGTAGCGGCCGCTGACGGTCGAGATGGATGCGCTGGGGGGCAGGCTGGCCTGGAGTCGTGCCATGAACTCCGCGCCCGCTTGCGGCGCCGTGTCGCGGCCATCGGTGAAGGCGTGCAGTGCGACCGGAACGCCGGCATCTGCCAGGGCATGGGCCAGGGCGGCGGCGTGGTCCTGATGCGCATGCACCCCGCCATCCGAAACCAGCCCCATCAGGTGGCAGGTGCCGCCCGTCCCCTGCGCGGCCTCGATCAGCGATCGCAAGGCCGGCGCGGTCCGCAGGCTGCCATCCCGCATGGCGCGGCCGATGCGCGAGAGCTCCTGCCGCACCACCCGGCCGGCACCGATGTTGAGGTGGCCGACCTCGGAGTTGCCCATCTGTCCGTCCGGCAGCCCCACCTCATCCCCGTCCGTGCGCAGGAAGGCGTGCGGACAACCGGCCCAGAGCCTGTCGAAATTGGGCGTGCGCGCCTGGGCCACCGCGTTGTCGGCCGGATCGTCGCGCCACCCGAAGCCGTCCAGGATCAGCAGCATGACAGGGCGGGGCATTGGTCGCGGCCTTCACTCATCGTTCGTCAGTCGCCGGAGCCGGCGGACGTCTCTGCTGAGTTTTCGCGCGTATTGGAAGAGCCATGGAGATGCGCCGCCTGCCGATGCGGGCGGCTTGGCGGCACGGTAGCGTGGCTCATCGCAAAAATCGGAGTGAGCCGCACACCCGCCGGCATCGGCGGCATCGGACGCGTCGCCGCCGGCCGTCGGGCGGGGGGCATGGCGACCACGTACGGGTCAGGCG
>CAXUNK010000434.1:0-2051 GCA_964252425.1 uncultured Acetobacteraceae bacterium | reverse complement strand
GCGCTGGCCTATGCCAGGGCCGCCGGCGCCCCCGACCCGGCCGAGATCGCCCGCCAGGCGCTGGCCGTTCTGCACGATCCGTCGCTGTCGCCGCTTTTCGCACCGGGCAGCCGCGCCGAGCAGCCGGTCACCGGCGTCGTGGCTGGCCAGATCGTGTCCGGCCAGGTGGACCGGATCGTGGTGCTGCCCGACCGCGTGCTGATCGCCGACTACAAGTCGCACACCGCCCCCCCAGCCTCGGCGGACGCCGTGCCGGTCCTCTATCTGCGTCAGATGGCCGCCTATCGGGCCGTGTTGTCGCGCCTGTATCCGGACCGCCCGACCGACTGCCTGCTGGTCTGGACCGCGGGCCCCGCCATCATGACGCTGCCCGGCGCCCTGCTGGACAGCCACGCGCCAGGCGCCGCGCTGGGCGCCGTCCAGCCCCAGCTTGATCGCGGCCCGCAACCGACCAATGTCCTGCAGCCAGCAACAGGAGACCCGTAATGGCCGCCCACACCACAGCCGCCACCGACGACACGTTCGAGACCGACGTTCTGAAGGCGAAGGGCCCGGTGCTGGTCGATTTCTGGGCCGAGTGGTGCGGCCCGTGCAAGATGATCGGGCCGGCGCTGGAGGAGATCGGCGCGGAGTATGCCGGCCGGGTGCGCGTGGTGAAGGTCAACATCGACGACAACCCGCAAGTCCCCAACACCTTCGGCGTCCGCGGCATCCCGACCCTGATCATGTTCAAGGACGGCAAACCCGCCGCCACCCAGGTGGGCGCTCTGCCCAAAAGCCAACTCAAGCAATGGGTCGCCGGCAACATCTGACGCCAGCACGTTTCACTCGATACTGAACCGTCGTGCAGCGGGGAGATTGCCCGGTGATGCGCTAGGCTGAGTCAGAGGCGCCGTAGGCGCCGGTCGGCGTGGTTTTTTCCGACCCGGAGCGGAGCGGACCTTGATGGTCCGTGAGCACCGGAAGCGGAAAAAACCGCGTCGAATGACCAGCCTAGTAGCGTCAACGGGCAATCTCTAGGCGCCGCCCCAGTGCATGGTTAGGCCGCCATCCATCACCCAGGTCTGACCCGTTACGTAGTCCGCCGCGTCCGAGAGGAGGAAGACGGCCAGCCCCGCGATCTCCTCCGGCCTGCCCGGCCGGCGCCATGGGATGGCCTGCATGCTCTTCTCGCGCTTTTCCGGGTCGTCCAGGCGCGCCTGCGTCATCGGCGTGGCGATCAGGCCGGGGGCGATCGCGTTCACGTTGATCCGATCCGGCGCCATCTCGACCGACAGGCTGCGCACCAATGAATTGACGCCGGCTTTGGCCATGCCATAGGGCGCGCTTTCCGGGGTAGGCAGATGGCCCGCCACGGACCCGATGAAGACCAGCCTGCCGCCGCCACCGGCCGCCTTGCGCAGGCTCACGAAGGCGCGCGCGCAGAAGAGCGGCCCCATCAGATCGGTCCGCAGCACCTGCTCGAGCTTCTCGTCCTGCATGTCGGCCACAGGCATGCCGGACATCCCGACGCCGGCATTGGCCACCAGCAGGTTGGGCGTGCCCAGCGCCCGCACCGTAGAGTCGAATAACGCCTGGACGGAAGCCGGCTGGCCGATATCGGTCTGCGTCACATGCGCGCGCCGCCCGGCGGCCTGCACGCGCCGGCTGGTCTCCTCCGCGCCGTCCTTGTCGGAATGGTAGCTGATGGCGACGTCCGCGCCCTGTAGAGCCAGGGCCTCGGCCGTGGCCCGGCCGATGCCGCTATCCGCGCCGGTGACCACGGCGACCTTGCCTGCGAACTCCATGACACACCTCGCTGTCCGTCGGGGCGGGAACGGATCAGCGGGCGAGAGTTTCCGCGCCAGGGCACAAACCGGCCGGCTTAGCCGTGATACTTGAAGCAAGCAGTCCTTTTTTGAAAAAAAGGACCAAAAAACTTCTGTCTTTACGCCTGAGACAATACTCGCGCAAGTTCTGCCAGAACCGCGTTGGCAGAATCAACGCGAGCCGTGAGTGCAGGCGAACAGAGCAAAAGCTGGGCACCTCTATTAACTACCCGACTCGGCCGG
>CAXUNK010000433.1:0-2063 GCA_964252425.1 uncultured Acetobacteraceae bacterium | reverse complement strand
TGTTCAGCGAGCCGTCCCTGTGCAGCTGCCGCTGTTCCCGGAGCGTGCGTCCCTGACGCGCATCCGACCCGAACTGAACGAGTGGCGGTTCTATCGCATGGAGGTCTGGCCCGACCTGTTCGGTCGCGCCCTGCTGGTGCGGCATTGGGGTCGTATTGGAACCCAGGGCCGGACTCGGCTCGATCCCCACCACGACCAGGGTGCCGCGCTCAACGCGCTCGCCGCTCTCCTGCGAGCGAAGACGCGCCGTGGCTACGGTGCGCGTTCACCAGGTCCTGTCTAGACCAGGGCGACCGCCCCATCCTGCTTGGCGCCTCTCGCCACGATCTGCAGCATGTTGTCCGGCAGTGGTCGCTGCAGGGTGAGCGCCTCCGCGGCCGGGGCCGTCAACCAGGTCTCGATTTCCTCCGAACTTGTGAGGACGACGGGCATGGCCTTCGGGTGGTAGGCTCCGACCACAGCGTTCGGCTCCGTGGTCAGGAATGCGAACAGATCGTTCGTCGTCTCGCCCTCCTTCACCTTCCGCACCGAGGTCCAGCGGGTCCAGATGCCCGCAAAGACGGCCAACGGGCGGCTTGCGTCGAGTGCGAACCAGATCGGCGGCCGGGAGCCGTCTGGCATCACCTCGTTCTCGGCGAAGCTGGTGAACGGCACGACGCAACGGCTTTCGACACCCAGCCAGCGTCGCCAGTGCGAGGATTTCGTGTTGCGCACGTTGGTGACGCCGGGATCGCATTTTTTGCCCGCGAGAGCGAAGGCCGGCGATGGCATACCCCAGCGCGCCATCATCAGCGTCCGGCCTTCTGGGCGGTTGCAAACGATCGGCGCCTGGTAGTCCGGGAAGATACCGGGCAGCGGCGGAAGGTTGCCGGCGCGGTCGTGCATCGCCCGCGCAAGGTCTCGGATGGCCTGCTGGCCTTTCGTCACGGAATAGAGGTTGCACACAGGAGGCAGATTGGTGGACCCGCAGTTTGGCGTCCAGTCTGGCCTATAAGAGCCGGGTCTGCTCCGGGGCGGTTGGGGAGGTCGTAGCGCCACTCACCATCCGATCCACGTCAGCGCGATGGGCGCCGCAGCTCCAAATGACTCGGCCGCTTGTTTGCAGCGGCGGCCCGAAGCCGAACGACGGATACTTGCATTGGCAGACGTGGCAACGCCGCGCCTCATACTCTAGCAGGGTCTCGTTTTGCGGCGCTGCGCCGTCCGTTTCAGGTTCGCATGTCAGGTCTGCTGGGAGCCTGGCCTTCAGCTGCATTTCGACCAGCCGCAATGGACGCAGCTCAGGCACCCCGCCTCGCGAACCAAGCCGGGTTGGCTGCACTTCGGGCAGAGCGGGCCGAGTGCCGTGACGCTCGGTCGGGACGACAGGTCTGGCGCCGCCCTGTGGGAATTCTCGACCGGCACCAGAAAACCCGTCTCCAGCATGTGCCGCTCTATGATGTCGCCGATCGCGGCGACCAGTGACCCGACATAGCGCCCGTTGCTCCACTGCCCGCCGCGCGGGTCGAAGACCTGCTTCAGCTCCTCGGCCACAAAGGCCACCTCGCCGCCGCGGCGGAATACGGCGCTGATCATCCGCGTCAGCGCGACCACCCAGGCGTAGTGCTCAAGGTTCTTGCTGTTGACGAAGACCTCGAATGGCCGTCGCACGCCGTCCTGCTCGACGTCGTTGATCGTGACGTACATGGCGTGTTCGCTGTCCGGCCACTTGAGCTTGTAAGTGGCGCCGGTCAGCTTCTCCGCGCGCACCATCAGGTCTCCAGGTGAAGGCGCGGGCAGGGCGACTGGGGAAGCAGGCTCCGGGGGCTTTACCTCGAGCACCGACCCGGTCACGGCATTCGGCCGGTAAGTCGTGCAGCCCTTGCACCCGCTGTGGTAGGCATCGAGGTAGACCGCCTGGAATGCCTCGAAGCTGATGTCTTCCGGCACGTTCACGGTTTTGCTGATCGCGCTGTCGACATGCCGCTGGACGGCCGCTTGCATCCGCACGTGCTCGGCCGGAGTCAGATCCTGCGCCGTCACGAAGTAGTCCGGGAGCGGCGTCTGGTCGCCGTGGATCGCCC
>CAXUNK010000432.1:0-2068 GCA_964252425.1 uncultured Acetobacteraceae bacterium | reverse complement strand
ACCCCGCATCCCGGGCCGCGCCGTCCAGCCGGGCCAGGGCGCGGGCGGCGTGGCGCGCGGCATGCGCCAGGGTTGCGATGTCGGAAGCCGGGTCGGTCGACGCATCCATTCCGCGCAAGCGTAACGTGTACGGGAGATCAGGTAAACGCATCGCGAGGATGGGTGCCTCCCGACCCGGAACCTCGAAGTGAGTAGGCGGGAGCGGCACGTCGTTGCAGAACGATCGGCGCGCTGGCATGACCTTCGCGCCACAATCGAAGGATCGCCACCGATGAAGAAGCCCTATGCTCTGCCGGCGTTGACAGCGGCGGCGCTTGTGTTGCCGGCCTGTGCGCAGATGCTGCAGGCCGCCTGGACGCCGCCCAGCAAGAACCCCGCAAGCATACCTGCCGGCACCTATGCCGTGGAGCCCTATCACACGCAGGTGCTGTTCAGCGTCTCGCATTTCGGCTTCACCAACTACTACGGCAACTTCTCCGGCGCCTCCGGCACGCTGAAGCTCAACCCCAAGCGGGTCGCCGACATGTCGGTCTCGATCAGCGTGCCCGTGAGTTCGGTTGCGACCACAAGCACCAAGCTCGACGAGGAGCTGCGCGCCGCCGACTGGCTGGACGCGGCGCACTACCCCGCGATGGTGTTCCGTTCCACCAAAGTCACTCAGACCGGGCCGGACGCGGCCGATGTGCAGGGCATGCTGACTCTGCACGGCGTCACCAAGCCGCTGACCTTGCACGCCACGTTCAACGGCTCGGGCGTCAACATGCTGGACCACAAGGAGACGGTCGGGTTCTCGCTGTCCGGCAGCCTCAAGCGCAGCGATTTCGGCGTGACGAAATACGTGCCGCTGGTCAGCGACGAGGTGACGCTGATCATTTCGGCTGCGTTCGAGAAATCCTGAGGCATAGTCGAAGCAAGCAGTCCTTTTTTGAAAAAAAGGACCAAAAAACTTCTGTCTTCCACGCCTGCACCACGGCCCGTGCAGATTCTGCCAGAGCCGTGGTGCAGAAGGCCTTTCTTCCCGCGCCGGCAGACACGGACTCTACTGGTAGTAGGCTCCATATCCGCCGTAAGGCTGGCTGCTGTAGCCGCCATACGGGTTGGGATAGTAGCGCGGCGGCGCCGGCTGGTACGGATAACCGTAAGGGGCATAGCCGTAACCGTATCCGTAGGCCGGGCGGTAGGCAGGCGCGCGATAGACGGGGGCGGGACGTCGATCCTCCTCGTCCTGCGGCTCTGCTGCCTCCCTGTCGTCGGACCTGACCGACAAGGCCGCTTCGCCGTCATGCCGTGCGGGCGGCGATACCGGATGATCGTGCGGGACGGCGAGCGCATGCGGCGGCACCGACATGATCGTCACCGGATGCGGCGCGTGCGGCTCCATCAGCCAATGCGGCATGTCGAACCTGGCCATCAGCATGCGCGGCAACACGTGCGGCTTGGCCTCGACGCGGGGTGCCGGTGGCGCCACCCGAAGCGCATTGCTGGCGGCATGGATCACCGCAGGCGCCGCCAGATGAAGCGGCGGACGCGCGACAACCGAAACCTGCCGGACCAGGACGGCATGCGGACGCGGTGCCACGGCTCTGGGCGCGTCCGACACCGCCTCCCGTGGCTGGTCCTGCGCTTCGGCGGCGGGCGGAGGTGTCGTCGGCTCCGAGGACGCAATTTGGGTGCTCGCCGTCTCGCGGGGCGTGCTGTCGATGCTTTCGCGCTGCTCGGGCGCGGCCGGCGGGCTCGCCGTCACCGGAACAGGCGCCGGCGGCACGTCATTCCGGACGGCGGAGGCCGGAACCATCATCGAGACCGCCTGTGCGGTGACCGGCTTGAACATCGGCGCCGCATCCCCGGCGACCGACGCCTCTTGCACGGTCTCGGCGCCGGTATCGGCCGGCACGGCGCCGGGCGCAGGGAGATGGTCGGCGAGTTTGCCGGCATCGACGAACTGCGCCGGCGCCATCGGGCGCAGTTCCGAGTAGCGCGCCGCCGCATCCTGCAGCCGAGCCGGGTCTTTGAGCGCCAGCCATTGCGCGCGCAACCGCCTGGTTTGCGCCTGGGTTTGCGCCATTTC
>CAXUNK010000431.1:0-2085 GCA_964252425.1 uncultured Acetobacteraceae bacterium | reverse complement strand
CGAGCGCGGCGGAAAACACCTTGGCCGCCAGCGGCTTGTCCAACCCGGCCGCGGCCCAGCGCGGCGCCGATGCCAGCGCCAGCGCGGCGCAGATCAGCGCCCCGAGCGGGACCGGCGCGACCCTGAGCCGGACCCGGAGCCATGCCTGGCCCCACGCGCGGCGCGCGGCGGCGCCCCCCCAAGCGCGAAGACGAGCCCACCGGTCACCGGGCTCGCTTCGGCCAGGCGAACGGTCACGTCCTGCGCCAGGCGGAACGTGATGCTTGTGTGCCGGCCAGTCAGGGATTGCGTCGCCTCGTCGTGGAGCCAGAAATCGTCGGGGAGGGATGACATCGGGAGCAGACCCGTTGCACCGTTGCCATGCAGTGTGACGAAAAGGCCAAACCGCGTCACGCCGGAAATGCGCGCTTCGAAGCTGGCACCGATTTTGTCCGCCATGTATGCAGCAAGGTAACGGTCCACCGCCTCGCGTTCCGCCAAGGCCGCCCGCCGCTCGGTGCCCGAGATATGCGCGCCGGTCTCCTCCATCGACGCCGCCTCCGCCTCGCTCAACCCGCCCGGCCCCAGCTTCAGCCCCGCGATCAGCGCGCGATGCACCAGCAGGTCCGCATAGCGCCGGATCGGGCTGGTGAAATGCGCGTAGCGCGGCAGAGCGAGCCCGAAATGCCCGATATTGTCGGGGCTGTACGCCGCCTGGCTCTGGCTGCGCAGCATTACCGCGTTGACCAGCGGCGCCTGCTCGGTGCCGGCCACGCGCTGCAGCACCCCGTCCAGATCGCGCGGCGTGATCTGCTTGCCGGGCGCCAGCCTGATGTCCAGCGACCCCAGGAAGCTGCGCAGGTTGTCGAGCTTCTCGTCCGAGGGTGGGGCGTGCACGCGGTACATGCACGGGCGGTGCAGCCGCTCCAGCTCCTCGGCCGCCGCCACGTTGGCCAGCACCATGAACTCCTCGATCAGCCGGTGGCTGTCCAGCCGAGGGCGCGGCGCGACGCTGGCCACGCGCCCCGCCTCGTCCAGCACCACGCGGCGCTCCGGAAGATCGAGGTCCAGCGTGCCACGCGCCTCGCGCGCCGCCAGCAGCGCGCGGAAGGCGGCGTAGAGCGCCGGCAGCAGCCCTGGGTCCAACCCGGCCGCCTCGCCGGCCTCCGACGCTGACTGCACCTGCTCGTAGGTGAGCCGCGCCGCCGAGCGCATCAGCCCGCGCCCGAACGCGTGCCGCGTCTTGCGGCCCTGCGCGTCGATCTGCATCTCGACGAACAGGCAGCCGCGATCCTCCCCGGGGCGCAGGCTGCACCACCCGTTCGACAGCGCCTCCGGTAGCATCGGCACCACCCGGTCCGGAAAATAGCAGCTGTTGCCGCGCAGCCGGGCGTCCCGATCGAGGCCCGATTCGGGGCGCACGTAATGGGCCACATCGGCGATCGCCACGATCAGCCGGAACCCGCCCTCCGCCGGTTCGGCATAGACCGCGTCGTCGAAATCGCGCGCGTCCTCGCCGTCGATGGTGATCAGCGGCGTCTCCCGCAGATCGGTGCGCCGGCCCAGCGGCGTGGCCCGCGCGCGCCTGGCCTCGGCCAGCGCGTCTGGGCTGAACACGGTCGGGATCTCGTGCGTGTGGATGCAGATCAGGCTGACGGAGCGTGCGTCGCCGATGCTCCCCAGCCGCTCCACGACGCCCGCGTGCTTCAGGCCATAGGACGGGCTGGGCAGCGGCTCGGCCAGCACGATCTCTCCGTCCAGCGCGCCGTTCGTCTCGCCCGGCGGGATGCGCCACTCCGCCTTCGCCCGCCGGTCGGTCGGCACCAGCCGATCGGGCGCCCGGAACACGCCCAGGATACGCCCCGGCGCGTCCGACAGTCGTTTGAGCGTGCGCCCCTCATACTTTCCCGGCCCCGCCGGCCTGATCCGCGCCAGCACCCGCTCCCCCGGCGCCAGCGCCGGCTGCCCACTCGGCTCCCGCACCATGAACACGGCGGGCGCCGGCCCATCCCCCGCCCACTCGACAGGCCGCGCGATGGGGTCGCCATCAGGGTCCGTGCCCGTGCCCCGTACCACCCCCGCATCAGGCAGGCGGCCCCCTTTAAA
>CAXUNK010000430.1:0-2092 GCA_964252425.1 uncultured Acetobacteraceae bacterium | reverse complement strand
AGGACCAAATCAGGATTCCCGCCGCCGCTGCCGCCAACCGTCGTTGCCAGCAACATGGACCGACTTACAAGGACCAAAAAACTTCTGTCTCTCACGCCTGCGGTAATGCTCGCGCAAGTTCTGCCAGATCCGCTCTGGCAGAACTGTGCGAGCCGTAATGCAGGCGAACAGAGCAAAAGCTTTTTGCTTCTTTTTCTCAAAAAAGAAGACCTTCCTTCCTCCTACAAAGTCTCATCGCGCAGGAACACCCGCACGCGCACGGCAAAGGCGAGCGGCTGGTCGGCGTGCAGCCAATGGCCCGCGCCCGGCAGACGCACGATCTCGGCCGAGGGAAACAGCGCGGCGATGCGCGGCCCGTATTCGGTCAGGACGTAATCGGACCGGCTGCCTGCCAGGAACAGCACTCGTCCATCATAGCGCGACCCGTGCGGCAGGTCCGGCCACCCCTCGATATCGGCCATTCCGGCGGCGATCTCAGGCAGGCCGATGCGCCAGGCGGGCGGCGGACCGGGCATGAAATTCTGCAGCAGAAAACCGCGAACGGCCGAGTCGGGCACCGCATCCGACAGCGCGGCGTCGGCCGTCCGCCTGGTCGTGCCCGGCGCCAGCGGCAGGTTCAGCAGCGCGCGCGCTACCCGCGCGTTGTGGTGCGCATAGGCGACCGGCGCGATATCGGCCACCAGCAGCCGCTCCACGGCCCCAGGCGCCGTCAGTGCCAGCATCATCGCCACTTTGCCGCCCATGGAATGGCCCAGCACGCGGGCGGGCAGCGCATCCAGATCTGCCAGCGTCTCCAGCACGTCGGCGGCCATGTCGGCATACGACATGCCGTCGGCGTGCGGGCTGGCGCCGTGGTTGCGCAGGTCGAGCGAGATCACCCTGTGGCTGGTGGCCAGCGTGCGGGCCAGCGTGGCGAAGTTCTGCGAGCGGCCGAACAGGCCGTGCAGCAGACACACGGGCGCCCCCTGCCCTGCCTGCGTCGCGTGCAGCCTCACGCGGCGCCTAGGCGACCGTGAGCACGATCTTGCCGATATGCGTGCTGCTCTCCATCAGGCGGTGCGCGTCGGCCACACGGTCGAGCGGGAAGACGCCGTGGATGACCGGCGCGCACTCGCCCGCGTCCAGCCTCGGCCACACCTCGGACAGGAGCGCCTGGGCGATGGCGCCCTTCTCGGCGCGGGTGCGCGGCCGCAGGGTGGAGCCGGTGATGACCAGCCGCTTCATCATGACCAGCCGTATGTCGAGCTCCGGGTCGCGCGTGCCGCCCTGGACGGCGATCACCACCAACCGTCCGTCGCGGGCAAGCACATGCGTGTTGCGCGAGAGATAAGGGCCGGCGACCATGTCCAGCACCACGTCCACGCCCCGGCCGCGGGTGAGCGCGTGGATGCGCTCGACGAAATCCTCCTGCCTGTAGTCGATGGCCGCTTCCGCGCCGAGCCCCTCGCAGGCCTCGCATTTCTCCGCCGATCCGGCGGTCGCGAACACGCGCGCGCCCCAGGCGCGGGCCAGCTGGATGGCGGTGGTGCCGATGCCGCTGGTGCCGCCATGGATCAGCACGCTCTGGCCGGCGCGCAGATGGCCGGCGCTGGGCAGGTCGGGGGCGAACAGATTGGCCCAGACGGTGAAGAACGTCTCGGGCAGGGCGGCGGCGCGCACCGCATCGTAGCCGGCCGGCCAGGGCAGGCATTGCGGGGCGGGGACTAGGCAATACTCGGCATAGCCGCCGCCATTGACCAGCGCGCAGACCTGGTCGCCCGGCCGGAGATCTCCGACGTTCCCGCCCACGGCCGCGATGCTCCCGGCGACCTCCAGCCCCAGCACGGGGCTCGCGTCGGGCGGTGGCGGATAGACGCCCTGGCGTTGCGCCACATCCGGCCGGTTGACGCCGGCGGCCTGCACGCGAATCAGCACCTCGCCCTCGCCCGGTTGCGGAACCGGGGCGTCCCCAACGCCCAGCACGTCCGGCCCGCCGGCGCCCGAGACGGTCACCTGTCGCATGCGGTCAGGCAGGCTCCCGTCCAACGCCTCAGACCTGCAACGGGGTGGGCGCGTCCGCGGGCGTCTGCACCGGGGCCGGCGGGTCCTCCAA
>CAXUNK010000429.1:0-2116 GCA_964252425.1 uncultured Acetobacteraceae bacterium | reverse complement strand
CGCCCGGCGCCGGCTTGGCAGGAGCCGCACCCGGAGCCGCCGCCTTCTTGCGGTAATGCGCGACAAGCCGGTCGGCGGTGACCGTGGCGTTGCCGCGTGTGGCGCGCGCATCCTCATGCGCCGTCACCGTCTGCGCGGCCTGGTCCCAATCGATGCCGCCCGCGGCTGTCACCGTCACCGGGCCGCCATGCGACAGGTCGATCGCCTGCGCCAGCGCCTGGCCCGGCCCGCCAAGCAGGGCGCACGCCGCCAGCCCGTTTCTAATGCGACCCATTCAGCACCAGCTTGGCCGGACCGTGGAACTGCACCACGCCGCCCTTGTCCACCAGCGTGAAACCCTGAGCGTCCAGCGTGCCGAACGGCCCCTCCGCATGGGTGAACTCGTCGCTGGTCGCCGCCCCCTGCTTGAGGTTCATCGTGGCCGAGGCCGAGCTCATCGTCGTGCCGTCCTGGCGATAGAGTGTGACCGCGTCCGACAAATCCAGCTCGTTGCTATGCTGCAGGAAATCGCCATGACGCGCGCGCACCAGCAGCCAGGTGCCGTTCTGCAGCGTCACGTCGCCCACCGGGGCCACCATCTTGATCCGGTTCGGCCCGTCGCGATGGGCGGTATCGGCCGAGATCGTGTAGGGCCGGTTCATCCCGTCCAGCCCGTGATAGCGCGGGCGCATCATCTGTCCCGTCGTCGTGCTGAGCGCGGTCAGCCGCCGCCACGTCACGCGCCCGTTCTCGATCGTGCGCGACAGCTCCGGCCAGAGCGCGATACTCGACAGCAGCGCGAGCGCCCCCACCGGCAGCACGTATTTGGCCAGGCGCACGGCGGACCGGCGGCGCAAGCGGCGCTGGCGGGCGAGCAGGCGGGATTGTGCCGGGCCGGGAGCCGTGTCCGTGACGATCGCACCATCCGGCATGGATCCTAGACGTGTCCTTCGCGTGCTTGCGTCATCTGGTATGTGTGCGCCGCCAGGCAGCGTCAATCAGAGGCGTGTCACCGATTGTAGCCGGACTGATGATAGCCGGTGGGCGGCTCAGGCGCGGTGGGCGAAGATGTCCGGGTCCTCGTAGCCGAGCATGTCGAGCCGGGTTCGGGCCGGCAGGAAGGCGAAGCAGGCTTCGGCCAGCTCGAGCCTTCCCTCGCGCACCAGCAGCGCCTCAAGCCTCGCCCAGAGCGCGTGCAGGTACAGCACGTCGGAGGCGGCATAGCTCACCTGCTCCGGGGTGAGCTCGGCCGCCCCCCAGTCCGAGGTCTGCTGCTGCTTGGAGATCTCCACCCCCAGCAACTCACGGCACAGGTCGCGCAGGCCGTGCCGGTCGGTGAAGGTGCGCACCAGCTTGGCGGCGATCTTGGTGCATTTGACCGGCGCCACCGTGATGCCCAGCGTGTGCTGCAGCACGCCCACGTCGAACCGGGCGAAATGCATCAGCTTGGTCACCCGCGTGTCCGCCAGCAGGGCGCGCAAATTGGGGCAGGCCGCACCCCGGCCACCCAGCCGCTCCGGCACGATCTGCACCAGATGCGCGCTGCCATCGCCCGACGAGAGCTGCACGAGGCAAAGCCGGTCGCGATACGGGTTCAGCCCCATCGTTTCCGTGTCGACGGCCACGACCGGCCCGAACTCCACTGTCTCGGGCAGGTCGTCGCGGTGCAGGAACAACGGCCCGGTCGAGTTGAACTGAACCGTCATCACCCTGCCGTTTTGGCCGTCTTTGGCCGCTTCTCGCCGTTTTCGGCCGCTGCTGGTGCCCCGGAGAAGACTCGAACTTCCACGACCTTGCGGTCACAGATACCTGAAACCTGCGCGTCTACCAATTCCGCCACCGGGGCCGGTGCAACGAGGGCGGGCTAGTAGCCCCACAGCATCTGGGCGTCAACCGGCGGGGTGCGGCGGGTCAGGCCGTGCGCCGGGAGCTGCCGCCCGCCAACACGTTAATTTTGGTGAAACGTTTCACTGGTTACAATCGGCGGTGTCTGGTTTGGGAAGTCGTTGCTTCGTTAATATAGGCCATCATGTCAGCTGCACTCATGCTCCCAAAAACCGGACGATTCCTGCCGCCGCCCGAGCTTCCGCCGCCCGCGCCCGAGCCGGTGGCGTCGGCTCCCCGTGCCAGCGCGCAC
>CAXUNK010000428.1:0-2117 GCA_964252425.1 uncultured Acetobacteraceae bacterium | reverse complement strand
CGACCAGCAGCCCGCCGCTGGTCTGCGGGTCGCACAGCAGCGCCGTCTGCCAATCCGCCACACTGGCCGCCACGCGCACCGCGTCACCGTGGCTGGCCAGGTTGCGCGCGCCCGCTCCGGTGACGATGCCCCGTTGTGCCAGCGACGCGGCACCGGGCAGGATCGGCACGCCGGCCGCACGCAGGCTGGCCGACAGCCCCGACCCGCGGCAGATCTCCAGCAGATGGCCCAGCAGGCCGAAGCCGGTCACATCGGTGGCCGCATGAACCGGCGGCAGGCGCGCCAGCTCCTGGCCCACGCGGTTCAGCAGGGTGGCGGATTCGAGCATGGCCGCATACTCGGCTTGGCCCAGCTCCCCGCGCCTGAGCGCCGCGCTGAACACGCCGATGCCCAGGGCTTTGGTCAGGATCAGCACGTCGCCCTCGCGCGCGCCGCTGTTGCGCAGGATGCGGTCGGGATCGGCCAGTCCCAGCGCCACCAACCCGTAGATCGGCTCGGCGCTGTCGATCGAATGGCCGCCCGCGACGGGCACGCCGGCCTGCGCGCAGAGGGCGGCCCCGCCCTCCAGAATGCGCCGGGCGCGGGCGGCCGAGACCTTGCCGAGCGGCATGCCGAGCAGGGCCAGGGCGAAGATCGGAGTGCCGCCCATGGCGTACACGTCCGACAGGGCGTTGGCCGCGGCAATCCGGCCGAACTCGTACGGGTCGTCCACGATGGGAGTGAAGAAATCGGTCGTGGCGACCAGCGCCTGATGGTCGTTCAGGCGGTAGACCGCCGCGTCGTCGCCCGTCTCGGTGCCCACAAGCAGGTCGGCGCAGGGCAGCGGGGGCATGCGCGCCAGCAGATCGGCGAGGATGGCGGGGGACAGCTTGCACCCGCAGCCCCCGCCATGGGCCAGGCTGGTCAGGCGAGGCTCGGCGTCTTGCGGCATGCGGCACTCTCCCCAAGACTCCGCCGCGGAGTATCTCGACATGGCGGACATCTACGACGGGGCAGAGCGCTCCGGGTTGCGGGCGCTGCCATCGGTGCAGGCGCTGCTGGAGGCGGCAGCGGCTTCGGGTCTGCTGCACGACCATGACCGCCAGCAGGTCGTTCATGCATTGCGGGCCGAACTGGCTCTGGTGCGGGCGGCGATCCTTGCGGGGGAGATGATGTCGGATCCCGCAGGCGACGTGCTGGCGCGCGCGCGGGCGGCGCTGCACGCGTCCGGCGAGGCGGGTCTGCGCCGGGTGCTCAACGCGACCGGAATCGTGGTGCACACCAATCTGGGCCGCGCGCCGATGGCGCCGGAAGCGGTGCGGGCGGCAGCCGAGGCCGCTGGCGGCGCGTGCGACCTGGAGCTGGATTTGGAAACCGGCCGGCGCGGGCCACGCGCGCCGGGGCTGGAGGCGCTGCTGCGCCAGATCACCGGCGCGCAGGCGGGGCTGTGCGTCAACAACAACGCGGCCGCACTGCTGCTCGCGCTGACGGCGCTCGCCGGCGACGGCGAGGTGATCGTCTCGCGCGGCGAGCTGGTCGAGATCGGCGGGGGCTTCCGCATCCCCGACATCGTGCGTCAGGGCGGCGCCCGGCTGGTCGAGGTGGGATCGACCAATCGCACGCGGCTGGCCGACTACCGCGATGCGATCACGCCGCAGACAAGGCTAATTCTGAAGGTGCACCAGAGCAACTTCGCCATGGTCGGGTTCACCCTCTCGACCGGACTGGCGGAGCTTTCCGGCCTGGCCCGCGCGCATGGGCTGCTGCTGATGGACGATCTCGGCAGCGGCACGCTGACACGCCTGCCGGGCCTGCTTGCGGCACACGAACCGACCGTGGCCGAAAGCATCGCCGCGGGCAGCGACATCGTCGCCTTCAGCGGCGACAAGCTGCTGGGCGGACCGCAGGCGGGTTTCGTCGTGGGCCGCGAGGACGCCATCGACCGGCTGCGCCGCCACCCGCTGCTCCGCGCGCTGCGCGCCGACAAGATGTGCCTGGCAGCCGCCGAGGCCACGCTGCGGCTGCACGCGGGGGCCGACGCGCACGCCCGCATCCCGGTGTTGCGCATGCTGGCGCAGAGCGAGGCGGTGTTGCAGGACCGGGCCGGGCGTTTGTGCCGCGCGCTGAGCGGCCTGTGC
>CAXUNK010000427.1:0-2140 GCA_964252425.1 uncultured Acetobacteraceae bacterium | reverse complement strand
GCGCGCAACAGGGCGGGCGCGTCGTATGGTTCGCGGCCCGGTTCGGGCAGGCGCATGACCAGGGCGCGCAGCTCCGCCTGCACCTCGTCCAGTTGCGCCTCGATCGCCTCAAGCCGGCTTTTCACGCCGAACACGCTGAACGGCATCATCGCCAGAGCGAGCGCCAGCAGGGCGCCCGCGACCACGATCAGCAATTGCAGCCACCAGGGCATCCAATCGGGAAAGTCGAACGGCAGGGTCATCGTGGCTTCGGCATGGCTCCTTGGCCGCCCGTCGAGCGGTGATCGGGCAGCCTGCCGAAATGGGGGGTGTCAAGCGGCGGCGGCAACCCCGTCGGCCACCAGTTCGCGCAATTTACCATGTAAATAAGCGTTGCCGGCGACCACGTCGTTGTCAGGCCCGTCGCTGACGACGAACTCGGCGCCCGCCGGGTCGGTGGCCGTGCCGCCTGCCTCGCGCACGATCAGCACGCCGGCCGCGCAGTCCCACGGCTTGAGGCCCAGCTCCCAATACCCATCATAGCGTCCGGCCGCGACCCAGGCGAGGTCGAGTGCCGCCGACCCGAAACGGCGCACCCCGGCGGTGGCCGGCATCAGCGCGCCCAGTGTGCGCGCGAAGGCCAGGCGCCGGCGAGCTGCGACGGCCGCGAACGGGATGCCGGTGGCGAACAGCGCGTCCGACAGCTCGCGCCGGGCGGAGACACGCAGCCGCCGCTCGTTGAGGAATGCCCCGCCACCGCGCTCGGCCCAGAACATCTCGTCATTGGCCGGGCTGTAGATCATGCCGGCCGCAAGCTCGACCGACCCGTCGAGATGACGGCGCTGCAGCGCCATGCTGATTGCCCAGTGCGGGATCCCGTGCAGGAAGTTGGTGGTGCCATCCAGCGGATCGACCACCCAGCGCCATGTCCAGTTCTCGCCGCCGGACGCGCCGCTCTCCTCCATCAGGAAGGCGTAGCCGGGGCGCGCGCGGGCCAGCTCCTCGCGCAGCGTCGCCTCGGCGCGCAGGTCGGCCTGGCTCACGAAATCGGACGGGCCCTTGATGCTGACCTGAAGCTGCTCGACCTCGGCGAAGTCGCGCAGCAGGCGTTTGCTCGCCTTCTGCGCGGCGTTCTGCATGACGGTCATGTGCGGGGAGAGGCGAAGGGCCATGGCGGAGCAGAACTTTCAATCGCCGGATTGGCCGGGGCCATAGATGCGCAGGATACGGATGTTTCCAGAAGTTGCGTTGTCCGCCGTGTCCGGAAGCACTTGGTAGATCACCCGATGCTGGACGACGATCATGACGCGCGTGCCAGGTAGTCCGCTTGGATATGAACAGGGCGTGGCCCGAAGACCCGATATCGCGTTTCGAATACGCACCAGCTTAGCGGCGGCGGTGGTGCCGGACCCGGGCTGCTTGAACCAGCGCTCTATTCCGTCGAGATCTCGGCGCGCTGCACGCGTGAGCCGCAGTGATCGCGCCACGCTAATCGTGACGGGGCTGCGGCTCTGGCAGAGGATTGTCGGTGTCGAGGCTATCAAGCCACGCGAGAACTTCCTCGTATGGGATCGTGCCGTTGATCCGCGCATCCTCGATAGCTGCTTCGATCCCGGCGATTTCATCTGCCGTGAAGCTCACCTCGGCGACTTCGGCTGGTGTCTGTTGCTGATCCATGCGGTCACCATAGGCGGGCGCTCAGCCAGCCGCTATCCCTTAGCCCGCTCCACATAGGACCCGTCCTCGGTCCGCACCACCACACGCTCCCCCGCCTCCACGAAGGGCGGCACCAGCGTCTTCACCCCGTTGGACAGTTTCGCGGGCTTGTAGGAGGAGCTCGCCGTCTGGCCCTTCACCACCGGGTCCGCCTCCACGATCTCCAGCGTCACCTGCGGCGGCAGGTGCGCGCCCACCGGCTCACCTTCGACCATATCGACGTCGATCGTCATGTTGTCCTGCAGGAACGGCGCCTGATCGCCGAGCAGGTCGAGCGGCACGGTCAGTTGCTCGAACGTCTCGGGGTCCATCAGCACGATGTTCTCCCCCTCGGTATAAGAGTACGTATAATCCTTGTTGTCGGTCATCAGCCGCTCGACCGTGTCGGCCGTGCGCCAGCGCTCGTTGGTCTTGTTGCCGGTCTTGAGGTCGCGCATCTCGACCT
>CAXUNK010000426.1:0-2148 GCA_964252425.1 uncultured Acetobacteraceae bacterium | reverse complement strand
GGCTGGGCGTGACCCTATCGGGTGATCTGACACAGGATGCGACCAGTGTTTTGGCCAGTCCGGGCAGCACCATCCAGCTCAACACAAGCGGCGGCCAGCTGGTGCTTGGCGGGCTGGTCTCGGTCGCGCTGCCAAACGCGATGACGCCGCCCGGCGCGGTCAGCCTAGTCGCGTCGGACGGCGACATCACCCAGGCCTCGTCGGGCACGCTGCTGGCCGGCACCTTGTCCGCCCAGGCTGGCAGCGCAGGCGGCGCGGTGCACAACCTGACGCTGGACGGGGCGGGCGTGAACCAGGTCGGCACCATCACCCAGGCCTCCGCCACGGGCACGCTGCTGCTGGTCGATGGCGAGGCGCTGCATGAGGCGGCTGGCGGCAGCATCTCCGGACAGCAGGCGGTGGTGTTGCGCGCGCCCACGCTGGAGCAGGGCAGTGGCAGCGTCATTGCCAGCGGTGCCGGCGCCATCGAGGTGCAGGCGGCCGTGCTGACCCAGGACAGCGGCGCCGCCATCGACGCGCAGACCGGCTTCACCACGAGCGGCAACCTCCTGCAGACCGGGACCGACCGTGTCGGGGCAGCAACCGGCGATGTGGCAATCGGCGGCAGCCTGGACCAGGCGGGCAGCAGCCTGGTGCAAGCCGCGCTTGGCGGTGTGAGCGTGGCCGGGACGCTGGGCCAGGCTGCCAGCACGGTGCAGGCCGGTGGGGCGATCGCCATTGGTCAGGCGGCCAGTCAGACCCAGGGCACGATCACCACGGGCGGAGCGGTTTCGGTGGGAGGGGCGCTCGACCAGTTCGCGTCCACCCTGTCCGCCGGGACGACGGTTGGGGTTGCCGGAGGTGCCACCCAGTCCGCCGACTCGACCCTGCTCGCGGGTGGCGCGCTGTCGATTGGCGGCACGTTGCAGCAAAGCAACAGTTTGGCGCACGCCGCCTCAGCCGAGGTCGGTGCGACCACTCAGTCGGCGTCCACGCTGAGCGCGGCGGGTGACATCACGATCGCCGGGTCGCTGGTGCAGATGCAGTCTTCCGTCAGCGCCGATGGCGGCGTGTCCGTGCAGGGGCCGATCACCCAGGCCGGCAGCACGCTGATGGCAGGCGGTGTCGCCAGCCAGCTCGGCGGCGCGCTGGTGCAGACCGATTCCGTTCTCAGCGGCACTGCCGGCGTGCGGCTCGCCCTCGCCGGCGGGGTCAGCCAGGACCAGGGCAGCAGCGTTGAGAGCACTGCCGGCGACGTCTCGATTGATACCTCCGCCGGCGATATCAGCTTCTCGGGCCTGATCGCGGCGAGCGGCGCCCAGGGCCAGGTTGCGCTGCACGCGGCGGCCGGGGCCGTCACCGGCACGGGCACGTTACAGGCCGCGAGCCTGTCGGTGCTCGCCTCGGGCAACATCGCTCTCAGCGGGACGGCGAACCGAATCGCCTCGGTCGGACCGGTCAGCGTCGCGGGCGGGCTGTCGCAGGCCGGCATCGTTTCGTCCGGCGGCTCGGTCGCGCTGGCCGACAGCGTTGCCCTGCTGCTGCAGGATGCCGGCATTTCGGGGGCGGGCGCGGTGCGGCTGGCGCTGGCCAGCGACCTGACCGAAGCCGCGACGGGCACGATCGCCAGCCTCGCCGGGCCGATCACGGTCGGCAGCCCCGGCACGCTGAGCTTTGCCGGCCTGCTGCAAGCGCCGCAGATCGTGCTGGGTCAGCCACTCATCGCCGGCCAGACGAAGCCGCCGAATGCCGCCGCCGAACCAGCGCACATCGCGTGGAGCGGCGGCACGGTGCTGACCGGCTCGGCCATTCCTGCGGGGGCGGGCGAGCCCGACATCGCCGAGCCGATCTCGCCCGACACGCCGCTCGGCGCGCTCGGCCTGTTCGCCACCGCGGGCAGTTTTTCGCAGACCGGGACGACACGGATCGGCGCGCTGCCCGGCGCACGGGCGGAAACGGTGGAGCTGACGCTGATGGGGCCGGGCGGACTGATCGCCTTCGATCCCAGCACGGCCGCCGGACTGTTCGCGCCGGGCGCGCAGCTCCTGCTCGACCTGCAGGGGTTCGGCCGGGCGACCGGCAACATCGATGTGGCGGGGCTCAACATCTACACGGGGCTGGCCCCCACGACGGGCAGCGCCAGCCTGACCGGCCTGGTCGCTGGGCGCG
>CAXUNK010000425.1:0-2155 GCA_964252425.1 uncultured Acetobacteraceae bacterium | reverse complement strand
CACATCCCAGCCTCCATCACGATCGCGCAGTGGATGGTGGAGAGCGGGTTCGGGCGTCACATGCCGGCGGGCAGCAACAACCCGTTCGGCATCAAGGCGGCCGGCGGGCAGCCCTATGTGGAGGCGCGCACGCGCGAGGTGGTGCACGGCCAGTCGGTGATGATGGTCCAGCGTTTCCGCAAGTTCGACAGCCTGACCCAGGCCTTCGACGAGCACGGCAGATTGTTGGCGACGGCCCGCCCCTACGCCCCCTGCCGCCAGAAGCTGCCCGACCCGTTCAGCTTCGCCGGTTCGCTGACCGGCGTGTATGCCACCGACCCCAACTACGGCACAATGCTGAAACGCCAAATCCAGAAATATTCGCTCACCACATACGATTGAATAAAAGTCTTTTGCTTCTTTTCTTCAGAAAAGAAGACTCTTCTACCCACCTTGAAGGTCAAGAAAACACCCCTGCACATGAGCCGCCACCGGATCGTAGATGGCCTTCAGGCTCGCCGGATACACCAGCTCGAAATGCTTGACCGCATCGTGGCTCAGGATGGTCTTCGTATAGAACACGGTCCCGTCCGAGACCCCGGACAGGGTGAAGCCGTTGCGCGTCATGTGGCGGTAGGTGACCTGCCCGTGCCCGCCCGCGAGGCGTTGCCCGGTCTCGTCGGCTAGCGCGGCCAGAGTCTCGCCGTCGATGTTGTAGATGGCCGAGGCGGTCAGCTTGACGCCGTCCGGACCTGAGAACACCTGGCCGTCGCTGGCCGGGCTTTCGCCCTGGCCGTGCAGGAGGTCGGCGGGGTAGCAGGTCTGGAACAGGTATTTCGCGTTGGCATAGACGGCCCAGTCGTGACCCGGCGCGCCGGCGGCCAGGGCCGGGTTGCAGAGTATCCACAGGGCAAGCCAGGCCGGAACGTATCGCATCGCATCACCTCCGACGGCGTGAACCCCGGCGGCGCGCGCGGGTTCGCACGTTCGGAGGCGGTTGGAGGTCCGAGGCGGAGTCGAACCGCCCTACGTGGATTTGCAGTCCACTACATAACCGCTCTGACATCGGACCCGCCGGGGCTCGCCTATACTGCGGGTGCACGGGCGGGTCCAGCCGACCGCCTGCAGGTGCCGACGTTCAGGCCGGGTAACCGTATCGGCCACACTGTTCCAGTCTGGCCGGCGTTGCTCCCTCTTCGGGGTCGAGCAACTGTGCCGGCCACACTGTTCCAGTCTGGCCGGCGTTGCTCCCTCTTCGGGGTCGAGCAACTGTGCCGGCCACACTGTTCCAGTCTGGCCGGCGTTGCTCTATGACCCGCCGCACCGCAGCGGAGCCGCCTCGTGTCCCTACCGGCCACTCAAACGAACGCAAGCCAGAAAATCGGCAGAATGTCGCCCGCCGATTTCGTGCTGGCCCGCAACCTGATGGTGGACGGGCAACTGCGTCCGACGGGTGTCACCGACCGGCGCATCCTGGACGCGATGCGCAGCCTGCCGCGTGAGGCGTACCTGCCGCCGGAGGTCGCCGACCTCGCCTATATGGATGACGACGTCCCGCTGGGCGGCGGGCGCGCCATGATGAAGCCGCTGGTGCTGGCGCGTCTGGTGCAACTGGCCCATCCGCGCGCCGGCGAGGCAGCGCTGGTGGTGGGCGCGGGCAGCGGCTACGGCGCGGCGCTGCTGGCCGCCTGCGGCGTGCAGGTGACCGCGCTCGAGCAGGATGAGGCTCTGTCGGCGCTCGCCGGCCGCAATGCGCAGCGCCACGTGACCTTCGTTCACGGCAAGCTCGCCGAGGGCTGCGCCGCCGGCGCGCCGTACGATCTGGTCATGATCGAGGGTGCGGTGCGCGAGATACCCGAGGCGATCGGCCGCCAGGTCTCGGCCAATGGCAGGCTGGTGACCGTGCTGGCGCCGGAGGGCCGTGCGAGCTGCGGAGTGATCGCCGAGCCGAGCGTGGGCGGCCTGCGCGCGCGCGCCGTCTTCGACGCCGCCGCGCCGCTGCTGCCGGGAATACAGCCGCCGCCGCGCTTCGCGTTCTGAGTGCGTTCCTGTTGGGCGCGTTCATCCTGCGCGGTGAGTGTGGCCGCCAGGTCGTTGGCGGGGCACGCCGTCTGTGCCACACTCGGTGCGGTTGAGACTGGAGTTGAGTTGCATGCGCCTGCGCAGTGTCGTGGCC
>CAXUNK010000424.1:0-2165 GCA_964252425.1 uncultured Acetobacteraceae bacterium | reverse complement strand
CTACCAGCCCGGGGCGGGCGGGCGGCACGCGGTCCGGATCGCGGAAGAAATAGAGGCAGAAGCCGGTCAGCAGCAGCCCGGCCCAGGCCACGCCGTAGCCGATGAACAGCCCGGCCAGGGTGAGGGCTGCCCCGGCTGCGATGAACGGGTAGCCGGCGCGGTGCGGCCGCGCCACAACCAGACGCAGCGTTTCGATCAGGGCCATGGAGAGGGTGTCTTGGCGGCTTCCCACGCCAGGGTCAAGCGACATCCCAGGAGGAAGGAAGGGCTTCTTTTTCGAGAAAAAGAAGCAAAAAGCTTTTGCTCTGTTCGCCTGCACAAAGGCTCGCAACAATTCTGCCAAAGCGGTTCTGGCAGAACCTGCGCGAGCACCACCGCAGGCGCTGGAGACAGAAGTTTTTTGGTCCTTTTTTTCAAAAAAGGACTGCTTGCTTCGAGTGTAACTCCCAAACCCGGCAAGTATTACATCGCCGCAATAGCACGTTTCGCCGCCCAGGCCAGGGCCACGCAGACGCACGCGGCCAGGGCGCTTGCCGCCGGCAAACCCCAGCGCCGGGCCAGCCAAGGCACCAGCACCCAGACCAGCAGCGGAGCGGCGCACGCGACATCGACCGGCAGGTAGCGGCCCCGGTCGGAGGCGACCAGCGCCGAGAGCGAGACGGCCAGGATCAGCCACGCCAAAGCGGGCATCGCCTCGGCCGTGCCCAGCAGGCCGACCGCCGCCAGTGCCGGCACCCCGGCCGCCCTGGCCCAATGCGGCGAGGCACCGGCGGCCAGCAAACCGCAGGCCAGGCCGCCCGACGCCGCCAGGCTTGCCCAGCCGCGATCCGATCGGGCCAGGCGCGCGCCCGCCACGAGCGCCAGCCAGACGCCGAGCGCAACCGGCACGCAGCCCAACACGCCGGGCCCGTCCGTGGGCGCCCCGCGCAACCACCATGCCGCCAGCACAGCCGTGGCCGGCACACACCAGGCCCGCCCGCCTCGGCCGCAGAGCAATCGGCCGAGTGTCAGGATCACCGCCAGCCCGCTCAGCCGCGAGACGGGCGGCAGCGGCCAGGATGGCTGGGCCGTCTCGAACAGCCATCCGGCGAGCACCGCGGCGCCAGCCAGCAGCACCGCCCCGCCGCTTCGGCGCGCGAACCCGGCCAGGCGGCCGCCCAGGGCGATCGCGAGACACGCGCCCAGCGGACGCCAGATCGGGCGCGTCGCGATGTGGATCGCATACAGCATCAGGTGATACACACGGGCGAGCAAGGCGTGAACGATGTGATTGGCCAGCAGAGCGTGCATGACGCCGCCATGCGGGGTGCCGGCCCCAGCGTCAACGGCTGGAGGTTTTCGTGTCGCAGCTTCTCAGGCAGGCCAGGCCGCGCCCGGACATGACCAGCGGCAAAGTGGGTCCGCTGCTGTTCCGCATGACTGTGCCGGTCGCCTGGGGTGTGCTGGCATTGCTGGCCTATCGCCTGGCGGAGGCATGGTTCGTGGGCAGGCTGGGCGCATCCGCGCTGGCCGCCATCACCTTCGCCTTCCCCGTCACCATGGTGGTGCTGAGCCTGTCGATCGGGTTGGGCGCCGGCACATCCTCGGTGATCGCCCGGGCGCTGGGCGCGTGTGAGGAGGGCGTGCCGCGGCTGGTGGCCGACGCGCTGTTGCTGACGCTTGCCATGGGGGTGGTGTGCGCGGTGGCCGGATCGCTGTCGGCGGAGTGGCTGGCGCGGCTGCTGGGCGCCGGGCCGTCGCTCTCGCCGCTGGTCGCGGCCTACCTGCGCGTCTGGTTTCCCGCCTCGGTGCTGGTGCTGGTCAGCCAGGTCGGTCTGAGTGCCGCGCGCGCCGCCGGCGACACCAGTTTCCAGGGTTACGCCCTGGTCGCGTCCACGCTGTTGAACGCGGCCATCGCCCCGCTCGCGATCCTGGGCGGGTTCGGCCATGCGGGGCTTGGCCTGGTGGGCGCGCCTGTGGCCAGCCTGATCGCCTGGGCGCCGCTGCTGGCCGCGACGATCTGGCGGTTGCGCCAACTCAACCTGCTCTCCTTCGACCACCTCCGCTGGGACGAGTTCGTGTGCTCCGCACGCCGCATCCTGGCCGTGGGCGCCCCGGCTGCTGCGACCAACACGGTCATCCCGATTGCCGGCGGCGTCATCACCCGGCTGCTGGCGCCTTACGGC
>CAXUNK010000423.1:0-2172 GCA_964252425.1 uncultured Acetobacteraceae bacterium | reverse complement strand
GTCCGGCAGCGCCCGGTCGAGCGTGATGCCGATCCGGGCGGCGCCCCGCATCGCGGTCAGTTGCGCGGGGATAACGCGCGTGTCGTTGGTGACCAGCAGGTCGCCTGGCCGCAGCAGGTCCGGCAGGTCGCCCACCACGCGGTCTGCCAACGCCTCGCCCACCACCAGCAGCCGCGCGGAGTCACGCGGGCTGGCGGGATGCTGGGCGATGCGGCCGGCGGGAAGCAGGAAGTCGAAATCGGCGGCGCAGAGCCCGCCCCCGTCGGAGGACGCGCTCACATTTGCCGGGATGCTGGCGGCCGGCCACCGGCCGAACCCGCCCGACCGCCTGTCGATCTAGTCAAGGTACGACGCGATCTCGATCAGGTTGCCGTCCGGATCGCGGCAATAGACGGAGCTGATCTCGCCCAGCGCACCGGCGCGCTTGACCGGGCCGGCCTCGATCGCCACGCCGCAGGAATGCAGGTGGCCCACCACGTCCTCCGGCCCCACCGCGGTGATGAAGCACAGATCCTGGGTGCCGGGTGCGGCGTCTCGCGCCGTGTTCCAGGCCAGCTCGCCCATCGGCCGCACGTTGATCTTCTGGCCGCCGAATTTCAGCGCGCATCGGCTGTCCGGCCCGAAATCCTCGCGCTCCATGCCCAGCACGCGCTGATACCAGGCGGCCGTGATTTCCACCTCGTGGCAGGTGACGACGAGGTGATCGAGGCGGTCCACGGTGAAGCGCATGGCGGGCTTCTAGGGGGGGCGCACATATTTAGGCAATAGGCAAGATGTTCTTTTTTGAAAAAAAGAACCAAAAAACTTTTACCAATGGCGTACGCCGGCCGAAAGGTACGCGCCCAATAAATAAAAGTCTTTTGCTTCTTTTCTTCAGAAAAGAAGCGCTTCCTTACTTACTTAATCGCCGCCGCAAACCGCGCCTCCAACGTCCCCCCATTCTCCTGCCAAAACCCCTCATCAATCACCAGCCCGCCCTGGGGTTGCGGCCCCAGCAACGCGCCCCCCGCGCGCGTAGCCGGCTGCAGCCCCGTCTCACGCGCGAAGATCGCCTGTCGCGCCGCGTCCGACGCGATCAGCAGCGCCGCCTGCGCCGCCTGCGCATGGGCCGCGCCCGCCGGCCGCGCCCAGCTCACCGCCTCGGTCAGGCTGGCGTTCGGCTGCATCGCCGGATGCACATGCGGCAGAGCGCGGAGCGTCTCGGCACTGGCCGTGGTCATCAGCACCTTGGCCGCAGCCAAGGCTTGCGCGGCCTGCTCGGGCCGGTCCCACCACTCGATATAGGGTTTGAGCTGATCGAGCTTGCGGAACGCACGATCCACGCCGTCGCCGGAGCGCAGGGTGCGGTACACGTCCGACGGCGCCACGCCGTCGGCCATCAGCGCGATCTCCAGATTGCCGCGCGCGGCCTTCCGCAAGCCGCGTCGGCCGGGATGCCTGGCCACGTCCCAGAAATCGGCCCAGTCGTACATCGCCGACCCGTTCGCCGCCTTGGCCGCATCCCAGGCCAGCACCGTCGAGACGAGATAGGCGCCGGCGCCGCAATCGCTGGCGGCCGCCTGCTGGAAGCGGTCGCGTCCGCCCAGCATGTTCCAGTCCAGCCGCTCCAGCTTCTGCGCCCGGCACAGGGCGGCCAGCGTCGGCCCGTCGGCCAGGATCAGGTCGGCCTGATGCGCGGCCACAAGCGTGTCCAGTGCCCCCGGCGTGCCGTCCCAGCTGGGCTGACCGAGCGTGGTGGCGGTCGCCTGCGCGTAGGGTGCGACCAGGCGCAGTGCCGCGCGCGACGGACCAGGGCCGATTGCCACGCCCAACGGGTCCACCGCGCCCGCATTCGCCGCCGGGGGCGCCGGGGCCTGCCGGGGTGCACCGGCGGAGACCGCGTGCGACCACGTCAGGGCAACGGAGATCAGGGCAGCGTAGGCGCGCATCCGATTGGTCTCGGGTCAGTGTCAGGAGAGGCCGCCGCGCAGCTATCTTCCATCCCCGGTCCCGCAGCAAGGCGCGGCACGCATCAGGACCCGGGCGGCAAGGCCCGCGCGTGATGCGGCTGCCAGGCGATCGACACCGCCGCACCCGGCCCCGCGCCGCGCAACCCGACGGTCCCGGGCCGGCGCAGGATCAACTCGGCGCCCGTGCCGATCAGCAGCCGGATGCGCCAGCTTTCGCCCAGGC
>CAXUNK010000422.1:0-2172 GCA_964252425.1 uncultured Acetobacteraceae bacterium | reverse complement strand
AACGTGGTGACGACGTTGGGGTGGATGAGGCTGGTCGCCAGCAGCGCCTCGCGCGCGCAGGCGCCGAGGTCCTTGCCTGCGTTCAGCGCCCCCTGGAAGCCCCTCAGCATGGCTGCGAGCGTGGCGCTGAGCGCCTCTTCCTGCCCAAGCCCAAGCGACCCGCGGGCGATCGTCTCGGTGATCCTGGCAATGTGGGCTGCACGCTCGCGGACGAGAGTGGGGTCGGGCTCACGCAACATGAGGCACCGGCCGAGCCGCTTCGGTCCGCTGTCGTCAATGACGGCGTGGAACACGCGCGCATAAACCCGCCGGCCGCCGAACAGCACGATGGCCTCGCCCTCGATCAGCGAGGTCAGGTCCTGCCAATCGACGCGCGAGACGGGCCGCACCTCGGCATGGCGCGCCTCGCGGTAAGCGCCATCCTCCGAGCCCTGGTAGGAGGTCGCCTGCGTGACGAAGGTCTCGCCGGCGGTCTTCTGCAGCCACTCGCGCGTGCGACCGGAATCCTGCTGGCGCATGGCGATGGTGAAGTTCGCATTGCCGAGAAGCGAGGCGGTCTTCTCGCCGAGCCGCGCCCAGATGCCCGAGGTCTCCTGGAAGCCGAGCATGAACGAGATGTTGAGGCCGCGGCCCATCGCCAGCATCCGGTCGAGGCCGCTCGTGGCGTAGTAGGCGAGCTCGTCGAGGACGACGGGGAAGGGGGCGGAGCCCATGCCGGGCTTGTCCGCCTCGCTGTAGTCGCCCTCGAGAGAGGCGCCCAGGAGTTGCGCCATCATGCCGCGCAACGAAGCCACGACCAGCTTGCCGAGGGCGGCAAGCGTCGCATCGGAATTTTCCAGCGCGGGCAGGTTGACCACGAGAATGCGGCGGTTGAGGACGATATCGCGCATGTCGATCTCGCCGTTCTCGACCCGGAAGATGTGGCCGAGGCTGACGGCAAGCTGGGTGAAGGTCGCCGTGAAATAGAACTGCGCGAAGCCGTGCTGCTTCGAGGGCTCGTCGCCCTTTTGCGCGCTGAGCGGCACCGTGGGGTCGTAGCCCGGCAGCTCGCCCAAATAGGCGCGCAACGGCCAGGTGACGTCCTCCGGGATCTCGCCGCTGACATCGAGCTCGCGCTCGCTGCCATCGTCCGGGTTCCGCAGCAGCACCTTCTTCTCGATTGCGAGTTTCCAGATCCAACGCAGTTCGATGCTGGCACGGATGATCTCGATGTTGAGCGAGATGCCCTTGTGATCGCGGAGCCAGACCAGCACGGGCGCGATCGTGCCGACGAGTGCGACGGCGCGCTCGCGGAACACGCCGTTTGCATCGTTCTGCGCCTGATCGCCCAGCTGGCTCGCCAGAAGTTCGCGGATCGCGTCGGCGTTGCCGATCGCGAACGGGTTGAAGCGGTCGCTGTCCTTCACCCCGGACGCCACCATGAAATTCAGCACGCGCACATCGTCCTCGCGGCCGAAGCGGCGAGCCAGTGCCAGCACCTTGCCGAACAGGTCGCGATGGGCCTTGCCGTCCACCAGGACGAAGCCCGAGCCTTGCGCGAGCGCGTTCGACAGCAGGCTCAGGATGGCCGTGGTCTTACCGGCGCCGGTCGTGCCGGGGATCGAGATATGCTGGCGGGCGTCCTCGGCGGTCACCCACAGCTCCTGGCCGTCGACCGACCAGCCGATGAAGATGTCGCCCTTCGCGCGCTGCGGCTTGCGCGAGCCGGGTTGGGGGTTGCCGTAGTCGAGGCAATCAGCCGAGCGCGGCAGCCGAATTGGCAGGCTTGGGCGACGGGTCAGGACCCAGGTCGCATACAGCAGGGAGGCCGGCACGGTCAGGTCGATCACGGCCGGTTCGAACCATGTCGCGACCGCGGCGCATCCGAGCACCAGAAAGCTGGCGGAGCCGCGCAGACTTTCGGAAAGGCGCGTGGTGAGCGGCCGAATGTCGCGCAGGCTTTGCGCGCCGGACCGCTCGAATTGCGCCTGCGGTCCGACAATCTGGCGCGCAATGGCCATGGCTCAGTCCTCGAGGCCGAACGGTTTGGCCGCCGGCGTGCCGACCGAGGGCGGAGGGCTGCCGGGGGAGGGAGTGATAGTCGGGCGCTGCTGGAGCTGCTGGGCGAACGCCTGCGACACCTGGTCCGGCGCGGCGCTCGCGGGCGGCGGCGCGGGCGGTGCCGGGTCGGGG
>CAXUNK010000421.1:894-2172 GCA_964252425.1 uncultured Acetobacteraceae bacterium | reverse complement strand
AGGTTTGATAGAGGTGCCCAGTTTTTTGGTCCTTTTTTTCAAAAAAGGACTGCTTACTCGTCCCTTCTACTCATAACTTTACCAGCATTGCCTGCGACGTCGGCAGCTCGATCGCGCGCTCCCGCTTGTCGGCCAGGAACTCGGTGAACGCCGCGCGCACGCCGTCGAGATACGAGTAGTCGTGGGTGAGGATGACGCCGCCCGGCAACATGCGCTCGTAGAAAAACGCGAGACAGCCCAGCGTGCTCGACTTCAGATCGACGTCGAGATGCACGAACGAGAATTTTCGGTCGGCAATCGGCGCCGCCGTCTTCGGGAACAGCCCAGGATAGAACGCCACATCCTCCCGGTCGGCCAGATAGGCCTGCACCGAGCCGAGTGAGGCGGCGTAGTGGCCCTGGCGCATGCGGTCATGCTCGTCGGCGTCCGGCGCGGGCAGGCCGGCGAAGGTGTCGAACAGATGCAGCGTGGCGCCGCCGCTGGCCTCGCTGATGATGCGCGCCGAGCACCCCTGATAGACGCCCACTTCCGCCATCTCGCCCCCCAGCGCCGCCTGGGCGCGCGCGAGCGAGTAGAGCGTGAAGGCCTCGTTGCCGCTCAGCAGCGATTCGCGGCCGCGCCGCGCGGTGCGGATGCGGGCCAGCACGTCAGGCTCCTTGTGGCCGGCCAGGAACGCCAATTCGAGCCGGGCGAGCAGGCCGATCGACATCGAACGGACCAGCCTGCTGCCGGCGATCAGCAGATGCAGGCGCGCGCTATCGAACCGGGCCGCATGAAGCGGAGCGGCCGCATCCACCGGCGAGGTGGCCGAGACGTCTGAGATGGCAGGAATCCTAGGTGCGCTGTTGACGGACGGCCCACGCACCGCGACACGCCACCGCAGGCACACCCAGGATATAGGCGGCCCGCTCGATTATGTAGAGAGCCTTTGGCCGCTACTCGCCGTCGGAGCCGGGCCGAACAGCCCCACGATCCGTTCGGCCTCGGCCACGATCGGCTCGGCCACCGCCTCGGCCCGGGCGGCACCCGCTTGCAACACGCGGGCCAGCTCCGTCCTGTCGCCAAGCCAGCGCCGCGTCTCGGCTGCGATCGGCGCCAGACGCTCCACCAGCAGCCCGGCCAGCGCCTCCTTGAACGGACCGAAGCCGCCGCCGCCATGCTGCGCCAGCACGCCGGCCGCGTCCGTGCCCGACAGCGCCGCGTAGATTCCGACCAAGTTGCGCGCCTCCGGCCGGGGGGGCGCGGCGCGCCCGGGCGCGGGCGGCGCCGCCGCGCGCG
>CAXUNK010000421.1:0-884 GCA_964252425.1 uncultured Acetobacteraceae bacterium | reverse complement strand
CCAGCCCTGCGGGCTCGGCCGGCAGAGGCTCCGGATCGGTCTTGGCGCGGCGGATCTTCTGCGCGATCGCATCGGCATCGTCGGTCAGGTTGATCCGGCTCTGATCGGACGGATCGGATTTCGACATCTTCTTCGAGCCGTCGCGCAGGCTCATGACCCGGGCCGTCTCGCCCGCGAAGATCAGCGGCTCGACACGGGGGAAAAACGCCACCCCGTAATCGTGGTTGAATTTTTCCGCGATGTCGTTGGCCAGCTCCACATGCTGGCGCTGGTCGTCGCCCACCGGCACGCGCGTCGCGTGATAGGCGTGGATGTCGGCCGCCATCAGGTTTGGATACACGTACAGGCCGGCCGACGCAGCCTCGCGGTCGCGCCCCGCCTTGTCCTTGAACTGCGTCATCCGGTTCAGCCAGCCCAGCCTCGCCACGCAGTTGAACACCCAGGCCAGCCTCGCATGCGCGGTGACCGAGGACTGCACGAACAGCACGCCGCGGGCAGGGTCGATGCCGCAGGCGAGCAGGGTCGCCGCCATCTCCAGCGTCTGCGCGCGCAGTTGGGCCGGATCGACGAAATTGGTCAGCGCGTGCAGATCGACCACGCAGTAGAGGCAGTCATGCCCGTCCTGCAGCGCGACCCAGTTGCGGATGGCGCCCAAATAGTTGCCCAGGGTCGGGATGCCGGAGGGCTGGATGCCGGAGAGGACGCGCTGCATTGGTGCAGGGTGATGGCGCAGGCTTGCGCAGAAAGAAAGCGGTGGCGGATTCAAGTTTGGGAGCGAACACCCGGGCGAACGCGGCTGCTGCCTTCGACACGCGAGTGTCATTCGACCGTTCGGCCTGCTCAAGGCCAAGCCGCCTTCGGCGGTCGCTGCGCGAGCCTTGAGC
>CAXUNK010000420.1:0-2182 GCA_964252425.1 uncultured Acetobacteraceae bacterium | reverse complement strand
CCCCTACCGCCGCCGCGAAATCCCCAAAATCCCGCCCGGCCCAGCCATGCCGCTCACCGCCCTGGAACGCTCCGTCCTCGCTTTCGAGAAAACCCGCGCGCCCAAGCCGCCCGACTGACCCCAGCCCAGTTGGCCGACACACGGCCGCTGCGATACGCTGGCGGCCATGAACGCCATCACCACCCCATCCTGGACCCAGGCTGCCGTCCAGGCGCTGCTGGACACCCCGTTTACCGAGCTGGTGTTCCGCGCCGCCGCCACCCACCGCGCGCATCACGACCCGGCCAAAATCCAGATCAGCACGCTGCTCTCGATCAAGACGGGCGGCTGCCCGGAGGATTGCGCCTACTGCCCGCAATCGGCCTCCTACGAAGCCGGCGTGCCGGCGGGCAAGCTCATGGACGTGGGCGCCGTGCTGGCCGAGGCGCGGGCAGCGCGTGAGGCCGGGGCCACGCGCTTCTGCATGGGTGCGGCCTGGCGCTCGCCAAAGGACCGCGATCTGGACGCGGTCTGCGCCATGGTGGAAGGCGTGCGCGCGCTGGGGTTGGAGAGCTGCGTCACGCTCGGCATGCTGACCGCGCCCCAGGCCGGCCGCCTGCGCGCGGCGGGCCTCGACTACTACAACCACAACCTCGACACCTCGCCCGAGTATTACGGCGCCATCATCACCACCCGCGCCTATCAGGAGCGGCTGGACACGCTGGCCCATGTGCGGGACGCGGGCATCAATGTGTGCTGCGGCGGCATCGTCGGCATGGGCGAGCAGGCGTCGGACCGCGCGGGCCTGATCGCGACGCTGGCCAGCCTGCCCAAGCACCCCGAAAGCGTGCCCATCAACGCGCTCGTCCGCGTCGCCGGCACCCCGCTCGCCCATGCCGCCCCGATCGACGCGATCGACTTCGTGCGCGTGGTCGCCGCCGCCCGGATCACCATGCCCACCTCCTACGTGCGCCTGTCAGCGGGCCGCGAGGCGATGACGGACGAGGCGCAGGCGCTGTGCTTCCTGGCGGGTGCCAACTCCATCTTCTACGGCCCCCGCCTGCTCACCACCCCCAACCCTGATGCCGACCGGGACCGCACGCTCCTCTCCCGGCTGGGGTTGCAGGCGGCCTAGCCCTGGACAGTCACCACCCGCACGCGGCCGACACCCTGTCCGCCGCGGGCCACGGGCACCTCTGGCGCCCCTACACCCAGATGGCGCGCGCGGCGGCCCCACTGCGCGCGGTCGCCACCGAAGGCTGCACCATCATCCTCGAAGACGGCCGCCGCCTGACCGACGGCATCGCCTCCTGGTGGACGGCCTGCCACGGCTACAACCATCCGCACATACGCGAGGCCGTGGCCGGCCAGCTCGCCTGCATGCCGCATGTCATGTTCGGCGGCCTCACCCACTCCCCCGCCGAACGCCTCGCCGCGCGCCTGGCCGCCCTGCTCCCAGGCGACCTCGACCACGTCTTCTTCGCCGAGAGCGGGTCCGTGGCCGTCGAGGTCGCCATGAAGATGGCCGCGCAGTACTGGCTGAACCAGGGGATACGCACCCGCACCCGCTTCCTGGCCTTCGCCGGCGGCTATCATGGCGACACCCTGGCCACCATGGCCGTGTGCGACCCAGAGGAGGGGATGCACGCGCTCTACCGCGGGCTGCTGGCCGACCACGCGATCCTGCCCTTGCCGCGCGACGCCGCCGGCCGGGACGCGCTCGACCGATTTCTCGACGGCCACGCACACACGCTGGCCGGCATCCTGGTCGAACCGCTGGCGCAGGGCGCGGGCGGCATGGTCTTCCACGAACCCGCCGTGCTGCGACACCTGCGCCACGCCGCCGACGCGCACGGCCTGCCGCTCATCTTCGACGAGATCTTCACCGGTTTCGGCCGGACCGGAACGCTGTTCGCCTGCGAGCAGGCGGGCGTGGTGCCCGACATCATCACCCTGTCCAAGGCGCTGACCGGCGGCACCATGGCGCTGTCGGCCGCGATCGCCCGCACGCACATCTTCGAGGCGTTCCTGTCGGACGATCCGTCGCACGCGCTGATGCACGGCCCCACTTACATGGCCAACCCGCTGGCCTGCGCCGCCGCCTGCGCCTCGCTCGACCTGTTCGAGCGCGAGCCGCGCCTGGCGCCGGCGGCCGCCATCTCCGAACCGCTCGCGCGCGAGCTGTCCCCCTGCCGCGCGCAGC
>CAXUNK010000419.1:0-2185 GCA_964252425.1 uncultured Acetobacteraceae bacterium | reverse complement strand
GTCGGGCACGCTGTCGAGATCGCGCGTGAAAACGTTGATCGAGGAAGGCCGCGCCTCCCGGGACGGCCGCGTCTTCACCCAGCCCGCCGACCCGGTGCGCGCCGGCGCCGCCTACGAGCTGACCCAGCCCGACCCGGTCCCGGCCGTGCCGCAACCGCAGGCGATCCCGTTCGAGATCCTGTACGAGGACGACGCCCTGATCGTGCTCGACAAGCCGGCCGGGCTGGTCGTGCATCCCGCCCCTGGCAACCAGGACAGCACGCTGGTCAACGCGCTGCTGGCCCATTGCGGCGACACGCTGCCCGGCATCGGCGGCGAGCGCCGGCCGGGCATCGTGCACCGGCTGGACCGCGACACCTCGGGCATCATGGTGGCCGCCAAGACCGAGGACGCGCTCGCCAGGCTCTCGGCGGCCTTCGCGTCGCGCGACATAGAACGCGCCTACACCGCGCTCGTCTGGGGCGTGCCGGCACCGGCTTCGGGCGAGATAGAGGGCGCGATCGGGCGGGACCCGCGCGACCGCAAGCGCATGGCGCTGGTGGCGCGCGGCGGCAAGCCGGCGCTGACGCGGTACGCAACCACCCGCGTGTTTTACGCCGCGGCCAGCCTGCTGACATGCCGTCTGGCGACGGGGCGGACGCACCAGATACGCGTCCACCTCGCCGCGCGCGGCCATCCCGTGGTGGGCGATCCGGTCTATCTGCGTCGTCTTCCGGCAATCAGCCGGGCGGTGCCGGAGCCGGCGCGCGTCAGGCTGCTCGATTTCCCCCGGCAGGCGCTGCACGCGGCCACGCTCGGCTTCGCGCACCCCGTCACCGGCCGCGCCATGCGGTTCGAGCGTCAGCCGCCGCCCGATTTTCTCGAACTCCTGGCTAGCGTCTCGGGAGACGCCACGATCACACGCTCGTGAGACGCGTGCTGCGCCGCACAGTTTCCTTTGACAGTACCTAGGCGGTCCTGTATCAACGCGGATGTTGGCCTGGCGGGCGTGCCGGGCCAGTTATCCTCGTCCGAATCCTGCTGCCTGCCAGGGGATACGGGCGCCGCGATAAACTTACCGCGCTCCACTTTCCGCGCCGGAACCGCACACCCTCTGCGCCGTCATGGGCAGACACTGGTTGCCTTCACCGGACTTCAAGGAGCCGTCTCGTGGCCTCTGCTTTCGTCAACGTCGCCCCAGAGGGCAACCTCTCCCGCTACCTGCAGGAGATACGCAAGTTTCCCATGCTGACGCCTGAGGAGGAGCTGTCGCTCTCCCATGCGTGGCGTGATCGCGAGGACATGTCGGCCGCCCACAAGCTGGTGACGTCGCATCTCCGCCTCGTCGCCAAGATCGCCATGGGCTATCGCGGCTACGGCCTGCCCGTCGGCGAGCTGATCAGCGAGGGCAATGTCGGCATGATGCAGGCCGTCAAGCGCTTCGACCCCGATCGCGGGTTCCGCCTGGCGACCTACGCCATGTGGTGGATACGCGCCGCCATCCAGGAATACATCCTGCACAGCTGGTCGCTGGTGAAGATGGGCACCACGGCCGCGCAGAAGAAGCTTTTCTTCAACCTGCGCCGCCTCAAGGGCCAGATGCAGGCGATCGAGGACGGCGACCTGCGGCCGGAGCATGTCGCCAAGATCGCCACCACGCTCGGCGTGCCCGAGCAGGACGTGGTCAGCATGAACCGCCGACTGGCGGCACCCGACCACAGCCTGAACGCCCCCGTCCGCGCCGATAGCGAGGGCGAGTGGCAGGACTGGCTCGTCGATGAGGGTGAGAACCAGGAGACGGAACTCGCCGAACGTGAGGAAATGTCCGGCCGCAAGGCGCTGCTGGGCGGCGCACTGACGAGCCTGAACGACCGCGAGCGCCACATCCTCATCGAGCGCCGGCTGAAGGACAACCCAACGACGCTGGAGGAGCTGTCACAGCAATACAACATTTCGCGCGAGCGTGTGCGGCAGATCGAGGTGCGTGCGTTCGAGAAGCTGCAGAAAGCGATGCGCACCCAGGTTGCCGAACGGCGCCTGGCACAGGCCGCCTGAACTGCGACCATGGCCGGTTCACCCGAACCGGCCATTTTTTAGGTTGGCCTCGGTGATAGTAATCGGGCGCGAGGCTGACACGTCGTAAGAGAAAGAAAGGCCTTCTTTTTCGAGAAAAAGATACTGTGTCGCTGTCAAGTCCCTCCGTTGC
>CAXUNK010000418.1:0-2192 GCA_964252425.1 uncultured Acetobacteraceae bacterium | reverse complement strand
TGCTGGACGAGTTCGGCCCGCGCCGCGTCGTGGACATGCCGATCACCGAGCATGGTTTCACCGGCATGGCGGTGGGTGCGGCGATGGCGGGGCTGCGGCCGATCGTCGAGTTCATGACCTTCAACTTCGCCATGCAGGCGATCGACCAGATCATCAATTCCGCAGCGAAAACGCTGTACATGTCGGGCGGGCAGATGGGCTGCCCGATCGTGTTCCGCGGGCCGAACGGTGCGGCCTCGCGCGTGGCCGCACAGCACAGCCAGGATTATGCGAGCTGGTATGCGCACTGCCCGGGGTTGAAGGTCGTGGCGCCGTATTCGGCGGCCGACGCGCACGGTTTGCTGCGCGCCTCGATCCGCGACCCGAACCCGGTGATCTTCCTCGAGAACGAAATCCTGTACGGGCAGACGTTCGATTTGCCGAGCGCGGAGGATTTCGTGCTGCCGATCGGCCGCGCGAAGATCGAGCGCGCGGGGCGCGATGTGACCATCGTCGCCTACTCCGTCATGGTCGGTGTCGCGCTGCGCGCGGCCGACGCGCTGGCCGAGCAAGGGGTGGAGGCGGAGGTGATCAACCTGCGCACGTTGCGGCCGCTCGACACCGACACGGTGGTCGAAAGCGTGAAACGCACGAGCCGGCTGGTGACGGTGGAGGAGGGTTGGCCCTATGCAGGGATCGGGTCGGAAGTGGCGATGCAGGTGATGGAACACGCGTTCGACTGGCTGGACGCGCCGCCGGTGCGTGTGTGCGGCGCCGACGTGCCGCTGCCCTATGCGGCCAATCTGGAAAAGCTGGCACTGCCGCAGCCGCAATGGGTCGTCGATGCCGTGCGCAAGATCGTCTGAGACCTGGTCCCGTATCAGCGGAAATATTTGTGTCGTTGACGACGACGTCAGGAGGTCACATGCAGCCGACCCGAAGACTGCTCCTGTCCGGCGCCGCCGCCCAGGCCGTCATCCCCGCCGGCGTGAGATTGGCCGACACGACGGCGCGCGCAGCCGGCAGCGCCCATCCGCGCATGGCAGACCGGGCCAGCGGCGCCGCCTCCGCCCCAAAGACGGTCACCGAATGGTTCAGCTTCACATGCCATTTCTGTGCGCATTTCGCCGCCGACATCTATCCGCAGATCAAGGCCAAATACATCGACACAGGAGAGTTGCGCCTGGTGTTCAACGAATATCCTCGCGACCAGGTGGACTTGATGGCCGCGATGGTTGCGCGCGCCCTGCCGCCGACGCGCTATGAGCCGTTCAAGGATGCGCTGCTGGCAACCCAATCGCACTGGGCCTTCGATCAGACCGTGGACTCCAAGGAAGAGCTCGCGAAAATGGCAGCCCTGGCCGGCATGCCGCGCGAGACCTTCGATCGGGTGGTGGCCGACACTGGACTGAGGACCGCCATCCTGGACGCGCAAGCCGAAGCGGAAAGACGCTACACCATCAACTCGACGCCCACCTTCATCTATCGCGACAAGGTCTATACAGGCGAAGCCGGCTTCAGCACTGCGGGCTTCAGCAGGATGATCGACCATGTCTGACACGGTCACGTGTTTACGTCGCAGCAGGGCGACGCCATCGTTTCGGCTGACGAAAGGCTTCTGATGCCAACCAACATCCTGATGCCCGCGCTCTCGCCCACCATGACGGAGGGCACGCTGGCGCGCTGGCTGAAAAAGGAAGGCGACACGATACGCGCGGGCGACGTGATCGCGGAGATCGAGACGGACAAGGCGACCATGGAGGTCGAAGCCGTCGATGAAGGCGTGCTCGGCAAGATCCTGGTGCCGGACGGCACGCAAGGCGTGCGCGTCAACGATCCGATCGCCGTGCTGGATGGCGAAGGCGCCGCATCCGCGCCCCCGCTCGTGCACACGCCGACGCCCGCGCCACCGCAACAGGAGGCGGGCGAAGTGGCCGCCGCCCTGCCCGGTTCGCAATCGGCTCCGCCACGCGCCGTGGTCGCCAATGGTCATGACGCGGCACACGGGCGAGAGGATCGGGTCTTTGCATCGCCGCTTGCGCGGCGGATGGCGCAGCAGGCGGGCATCGATCTTTCGTCGGTCAAGGGAAGCGGACCGAACGGCCGCATAGTACGCGCCGATATCGATGCGCGTCGTCAACCGGCGGCCGCGTCGGCCCCCATGCCGGCGGCCGCGCCCATGCCCTGGATGACCCGGAAGGCGATCAGCCACC
>CAXUNK010000417.1:0-2197 GCA_964252425.1 uncultured Acetobacteraceae bacterium | reverse complement strand
ACCACCTCGTCGCGGGCGGCATCCCCGCCGGCCTGACGGCCGAACAGACGCTGATCAAGGAGGGCGCGGAGGAAGCCGGTCTCGGTGAGGCGATCATGCGCCAGGCGCAGCCCGTGGGCATGGTCAGCTACGCCGCGCTGCGCCCCGAAGGTCTGCGCCGCGACCGGCTGCACTGCTACGAGCTCGATCTGCCCGAGCATGTGCAGCCACGGCCTTGCGACGGCGAGGTGACCGGCTTCGAGCTCTGGCAGATCGAGCGCGTGCTGCAGACCGTACGCGACACCGACGCGTTCAAGTTCAACGTCGCCCTGGTGCTGATCGATCTGTTCGTCCGGCTCGGTCTGGTCGCGCCACTCGACATGAGCCGCCAATAACGTCCTGATCCGAAACAATTAAGACCGGATCACATCTTTTCATGTCGATTTACTTGGCGGGCCGGCGACTTGGGAGCCGAGTGCGGGCCGCAGCCTCGCCGCGAGCCTGCCGCCCGTTGCGCGCCGCAACCCGAATGCATGGAACGCCCCACATGTCCGAAGTTCTCGACAAGCGCCCTGCTGCGGCGCCCAGCCCTCTAGCCGAACTCCGCATTCCCTCCATCCGCCCGGTGCCTCCCGCCGATACGATCCGCCAGGATCTCGGCCTGCTGGCCGACCTGGAAGGCAGCTGGACTGGTCAGGGCTTCAACCTGGTCGCCCGGCCGGATAAAGAGGGGAACTCGCCGCTGTTTCTGGAGCTGAACCAGACGGAGGAGACGCTGAAATTCGACGCGATCGGCTCGTCGATTCCCAATCGCGGCTTCCAGCAGGACGATATCGAACTCTACGGCCTGACCTACCTGCAGAAGATCAGCGACCGGATCACCGGGGGTGCGCTGCATATCGAGCCCGGCATCTGGGTGACGCAGCCCGGCACCACGGCGCCGTCGCAGAACCCGCCCAGCGGCGGCCAGATCGTCGCCCGCATGGGCTCGATCCCGCACGGCAATTCCATCCTGGCGCAGGGCGCGGCCGTGCCGTTCACCGGTGCGCCGACGCTGGCGGCCAGCACGGGCGGCGCCGTCTACAACGGCTCCGTATTCCCCTCGTTCAACAGCACGCCCTTCGCGGTGGGCGGCGCCATCTTCGCGGCTGGCACGGCGGAGTTCGACGTGCCCGTCGCTCCCCCCGCCCCGGCGCACGGCTTCACGCACTACACCCTCTCGAACCCGGCCACGGCCACGAACCCGCGCACCCCGTTCGGCAACGTGCCGGCGGTGCCGCTGCCGGCATCGATCAACGGTGTTGCGATGCAGGATGTGGTCAACGACCCGATCCGGCTGTTGCAGGCCCATATTAATCGGCAGGTGGCGGATGGTTTCACCTTCGAGGGGGTCGCGATCAACATCTCCTCCCAGGCCTCGGTGGTGTTCGGCACGGTGGAGAACGCGCAGGCGCCGACCGTCACCGTCGCTGTACCGGACGCGGACGGGGGTATCGAGAACATTGATTTCCTCAAGACCAACGCGACATCGGCGCTCGTCTATGCAACGTTCTGGATCGAGCGGGTAAGCCACAAGCAGCGGCGCGAGAGTTTCTTGCAGCTGCAATACGCGCAGATGGTGCTGCTGAACTTCCCGATCCTGGGCGCGCCCAACGCGGCCCCGGTTCTCAGTTGGCCACATGTCTCCGTGGCCACCCTGCACAAAACCTTCGGATAAGCCGTCAGGGCCGGGCAACTCCAGACCCGGCCCTCAACCATCGAGTCTGCGGCAGCCAAGCAGAAGTCTTTTGCTTCTTTTCTTCAGAAAAGAAGATTCTTGCTTGCCTTCAAGCAACCAACCGCAACCCACGCCGCCGAGAAGGCGCAGGCGGCAGATCAAGCGGCAGCAGAGGCGCCACCTGCTCCTCGGCCGGCACAGGCGGCAGCGTCTGGTGCAGATACGTGGCCGACAGCGCGCGGAACATGTAATCCAGCACCGACGTTGCCCGCTCCACCTCAGGATCGCCGTCCACCGCCCCGGACGGACCGAAACGGGTCAGGGTGAACGCCTCCACGAAGCTTTCGAGCGGCACGCCGTGCTGCAGGCCGAGGCTGACCGCCTGGGCGAAACACTCGGCCAGGCCGCGCACCGCGGCCGTCTCCCGCGGCAGGCTCAGGCTGATCTCGCCCAGCTGTCCGTCGGCGAACTCGGCGGTGCGCAGCGCCACCGGATGGCCGC
>CAXUNK010000416.1:1929-2225 GCA_964252425.1 uncultured Acetobacteraceae bacterium | reverse complement strand
GCATCGCGGAGAGCCTGCCGCGGCGCGCGCCCAAGATCGCGCGCCCGATCCGCCACGGCGCGCTCTACTGGCTGACCGACTCCGCACAGCGCGTGCTGCTCCGCCGCCGCCCGCCGGCCGGTCTGCTGGGCGGGATGACCGAACTGCCCGGCACGGCGTGGCGCGAGGATCCGTGGACCGAGGTCGAGCTCCTCGCCTCCGGCCCGATGCGGGCCGAGTGGCGCCCGGCCGGCCCGGTGCGCCCCGGCGTCACCCCTTTCGAGCTGCGGTTGGGGGTGGTGGCCGGGCGCGTGCCC
>CAXUNK010000416.1:0-1919 GCA_964252425.1 uncultured Acetobacteraceae bacterium | reverse complement strand
GTGCGGGCGGAGCCGATTTCGCTGCGCTACGCGGCCGGCCAGGTGCGCCACGTCTTCACCCATTTCGAGCTGCGGTTGGATGTGCTGGCCGCGCGCGTGCCCGCCATCCAGGCGGACGGGTTCCTCTGCGGCCTCGAAGAGCTGGAGGCGCAGGCTCTGCCAACGGTGATGCGCAAGGGCGTGGCCGCGGCCCGCGCCGCGCCGTTATGATCCGCGCCACATCGTCGGAGACGCCAAAAATGCCGAACGCACCCGACCACACCGTCCCGCAAGCCTGGGACAGCTATACGGAGGAGGAACACCAGGTCTGGCGCACCCTCTACGAACGGCAGACGGCGCTGCTGCCCGGCCTCGCCTGCGAGCAGTTCCTGCAGGGCGTGCGGAACCTGGAGTTCGCCGGCGGCATACCGGAATTCGGCGCGCTGTCCGACCGGCTCGCCTCGCTCACCGGCTGGCGTGTGGTCGCGGTGCCCGGGCTGGTCCCGGACGCGGTGTTCTACGACCATCTGGCGAACCGCCGCTTTCCCGCCGGGCGTTTCATCCGCCGCCCCGACCAGCTCGACTACCTTGAGGAGCCGGACGTCTTCCATGACGTGTTCGGCCACGTGCCGATGCTGACCGACCCGGTCTTCGCCGACTACATGCAGGCCTATGGCGAGGGTGGCCGACGCGCCTTGGGCCTGGGCCGGCTGCACAACCTTGCACGGCTCTACTGGTACACGGTCGAATTCGGCCTGTTGCAGACGCCGGCTGGCCTGCGCATCTTCGGCGCCGGCATCGTCTCCTCGGCCACCGAATCCCGCTACGCCTTGCACGATCCCCGGCCGCATCGCCTGGCCTTCGATCTGGCCCGTGTGATGCGCACGCCCTACCGGATCGACTACCTGCAATCGGTCTATTTCGTCATCCCCTCGCTGCAGGCGCTGCTGGACGCAACGCAGGGCACGGATTTCGGTCCGCTCTACGGCGAGCTCGCGACCGCCGCCGACATCCCGATCGAGGCGGTGCTGGAGGATGACCGCGTCTTCGCCTGACCGGCGCCATGGCGCGGCCGGCGCGACCCGCCTATATCGCGCCCCGATGACCCGAACCGTCACACGCACACGCACCACCGGCGAGACCGACATCACGCTCACGCTGTGCCTGGACGGCGCCGGCCAGGCGAGCGTTGCCACGGGCGTGGGCTTCTTCGACCACATGCTGACGGCGCTGGCCCGCCATGCCGGCTTCGACCTCGAGGTGAAAGCGGTGGGCGATCTGCAGATCGACGCGCACCACACGGTCGAGGATGTTGGCATCGTGCTGGGCGCGGCACTGCGTGAGGCGCTGGGCGACATGCGCGGCATCACCCGCTTCGGTCATGCCCTGGTGCCGATGGACGAGGCGCTGGCCGAGGCGGCCATCGACATCTCGGGGCGCGCCTACCTGGCCTGGAACGTGGCGTTCGAACGCCCGATGCTGGGGTCGATGGACACGCAGCTCGTGGAAGAATTCTTCCGCGCGCTGGCCGCCCATGCGCTGATCACGCTGCACGTGACACGGCGCGCCGGCACCAACGCCCATCATGTGGCCGAATCCTGCTTCAAGGCGGTGGCGCGCTCGCTGCGCATGGCGGTGGCGCTCGACCCCCGTGTGGCCGGCATCCCATCGACGAAGGGCGCGCTATGAAGGTGTTTTCCAGCCACAGGCGCGGGGATGAAGCCCCCGTGCTGATCCCGGAGGGGTTCTCCTGGTCCGGCGCCCTCTGGGGTGCGATCTACCTCGCCGCGCACCGCGCCTGGGTCCCGGCCGCGTTGAATTTCGCCGCGGCCCTGGGGTGCCTGGCCGTGTCGCGCGCGGCCCATGATGGCGCGCCGCTGGCCGGGCTGTTCGTGCTGCAGGGCTACCTCGCTGGCGACCTGCGCCGCTGGGCGCTGGCG
>CAXUNK010000415.1:0-2264 GCA_964252425.1 uncultured Acetobacteraceae bacterium | reverse complement strand
ACCCGGGCCGCCGCCCCGCGATCGGCGTGATCGAGGAGGCCGGCGCCGATCAGGGCGTCGGGTGTGCGCAGCGTGCCGTCCGGCATGGTGTGGGGGGCGTTCCAGGAAGAGAGGGCGCGATCAGAGCGCGAGCCCTCTAGCCCGCGCGTCCAGACCGTTCAACCGCGCAGCCAGGCCTGCCGAAGTTGGGGGTCTGGGGTTTCAAACCCCAGCGGGGTCCAGGGGCAGAGCCCCTGGCCTTTCCTGGCAGCCTGCTAAAGGCCGCCGGTCGCCTGCCAGATCACGCCAGGCGAGGATCCGCCGTGCCCGGCGCCGGCGGCCGTGCCGTACAGCGCGCCATGCGTCCCGAGCAGGACCGTCGAGTACGGCCATTCCCCGTCGGCGCCGCCCTGGAACGCGTGCAGTATCGTGGGCGTCCAGACGCCTTTCGCCTGGCTGAGCGCGAAGATCTCGCCATACGGCGCCTGGCCGTCGCTGAGCGCGGTTCCGTACAGCGTGCCGGTCTTGCTGGCGGTCACTGTCGCCCACGGGCCCAGCCCCGCCGCTCCGGTGAAGGTATAGAGCGGCGTCTCCGTCCAGCTCCCGCCGGAGACGGGCGGGGTGAGCTGGAACACGGTGCCCTGGCTGGTGCCCGATCCGGCGGTCGTCCCATAGAAGCTGCCGTTCGGACCGGCGATCATGCCGTCGCGCGGCGTCGATCCGTCCGCGCCGCCCGCGAACGCGTAAAGTGGTTGAAAGGTCCAGGCGATCGCGTTGGCGGGCACCAGGCGGTAGATCGTGCCGTATCCGTACTGCCCGCCACTCGACGCCGTGCCGTACATCGCGCCGTCGCCGCCCAGCACCAGGCCGCCATACGGCGTGGCGCCGTCAGGTCCGCCGGTGAAACTGTGGAGCACCGTCTCGAGCCAGGTCGTGCCGTCCACCGGCGGCGACAGCCTGAACACCACCCCCGCCGAGCCGGCCCCGCCCTGGGCTGCCGTGCCTTCTATGTTGCCGGACGCGTCGGCGATCAGCGTGGATTGCGGCGCACCGCCATCGGCGCCGCCGGTAAAGGCGTAGAGCACCGTCTCGACCCACGGCCCTTTCTTCTTCGGCGGTGACAGGCTGAAGACGACGCCCTGCCCGCCGCCGCCCTGGGTGGCCGTGCCGTACAGCACACCCTTTCTGCCCAGGGTCAGTCGCGCCTGGGGAACGCCGCCATCAGCGCCGCCGGTAAAGGAATACAGCACGGTCTGTGTCCAGCCCGTGGCGCCGGCGACCGGCGGCGAGAGCTCGAAGACGACGCCCTGGCCGCTCACCCCGCCGCTCATAGCCGTGCCGTACAGGTTGCCAGCCTTGTCGGCGACAAGTCCCGCGCCGGGCAGCCCGCCATCGATGCCGTCCTGGAACGTATAGACAGGCTGCTCGACGGGCGCGGCGAGCGCGTGGCTCACCCCCGCCGCACAGAAGACGATCGTCGCAAGATGTGGGCGCATGGGTCTGATCCTTAGCTGCGGATTACGGTTGTAGTCGGCTGCAAATTTCAACCGGGCGCAATTCAGTGCAGATACGTAACGTTGTCAAGGGTTGGACCGGGATCGCGGTCACTGCCGCCTTGCGCACGCCGGCCCGTTCGCCGCTGCCGCGAATGTGCTCGGCGTCTCCACAGGAATCGCCTACGGAAGCCGTCATGCGCCCCGCCTGGCACCCTGCCTCCCTGGCCGACCGGCTGCCTTTCCTGCGACGGCGCGCGCTGCTCACCCAGGCCACCCGCGCGTTTTTTCACCAGCGCGGCTATGCCGAGGTGGAGACCCCCTACGCCGTCCCCGCGCCGGGCGAGGAGGTGCACCTGCAAAGCTTCGCCACTCTGGGCGTCTCCCCCTCAGGCGAGCGCCGATCGCTGCATCTACACACCAGCCCGGAATTCGCCATGAAGCGCCTGCTGGTGGCGGGCGCCGGCCCGATCTTCCAGCTCGCCCGCGTCTGGCGCAACGGCGAGGCCGGCGACACCCATTCGGCCGAGTTCACCATGCTTGAATGGTATCGTCCGGGGGCCACGCTGGAGGCGCTGATGGACGAGACGGAGCGTCTGCTCCGCGCGAGCCTTCCGCCCATCGTCACCTGCCGCGGCGTCACCACGAGCCTCGCGGCATTCGAGCGCCTGACCATGGCGGACGCGTTCGCGACGCATGCCGGCGCCGACCTGCTCGGCACGCTGGACGACGCGCCGGCCTTGGCCGCCTCGGCCGGCGCCCGATTTCGGCCCGGCGAGCCCTGGGAGGATG
>CAXUNK010000414.1:0-2277 GCA_964252425.1 uncultured Acetobacteraceae bacterium | reverse complement strand
GCGCAGGGCTTGATGCAGCTGATGCCGGCCACCGCCGCCCAGGTCGCGCGCGGTCTGGGCACGCCGCCCGGGCCACTGGAGGACGCGTCGGTCAACACCCAGCTGGGCGCCGCCTATCTCGGCGGCCTGCTGGCCCAGTTCGGCGGCACCGAAGCCTTCGCCGTGGCCGCCTACAATGCCGGCCCGCACCGCGCGCATGACTGGGTGGCGGCGAGCCCGTTCGCCGACCGGGACCCAGGCGCGCTCATCGACTGGATCGAGCTGATCCCGTTCGCCGAAACCCGCAACTACGTGCAGCGCGTGCTCGAGAACGAGGCCGTCTATCGCGCGCGCCTGGCGGCACCCGCCAAAGGTGCGGGGTGAGCTTCGCCCGGCTGCTGGCCGCGGGTCTGGGCACCGGATGGGCGCCGCGCGCGCCCGGCACGGTGGGTTCGCTGCTCGGGCTGGGCGTGGGCGCCGGCCTGCTCCTGCACTCCCGGCTGCTGCTGCTGGCCGGCACCCTGCTCGCCACCGCCGCCGGGCTTTGGGCGATACGCCGGGCCACCGCGCAAGCCTGGCGCGGGGCGCGCGGCCCGCATGACGACCCCGGCTGGATCGTGATCGACGAGGTGGCAGGCCAGATGCTGACCTTACTTGCAGCACCGCGCGTGTCGCCCGTCTGGCTGCTGGCCGCCTTCGCCCTGTTCCGCCTGTTCGACATCGCCAAGCCAGGCCCGATCGGCTGGGCCGACCGCCAGGGCGGGGTCGTGGGGATCATGGCCGACGATGTGCTGGCCGGCGTCTCCGCAGCCATCGTGCTGCTCGCTGCCTCCGCCCTGCTTGCCGGCAGGTCCTGATGCTCCCCCAGGCGACGCTGGACCAAGCCGCCCGCCTGCTGGATCTGTGCCGGTCGCGCGGCTGGCGGCTGGCCACCGCCGAGAGCTGCACCGGCGGCCTGATCGCGGCCGCGCTGACCCATGTGGCAGGCTCTTCCGACGCCGTCGATCGCGGGTGGGTGACCTACTCGAACGCGTCGAAGACCGAGCTGCTGGGCGTGCCGGCAAGCCTGATCGAGGCGCATGGTGCGGTCAGCGAGGCGGTCGCGCGCGCCATGGCGGAGGGCGCGCTGGCCCGCTCGAGGGCGCACATCGCCGTCTCGGTCACCGGCATCGCCGGGCCGGGCGGCGGCAGCGCCGAAAAACCTGTGGGCCTGGTGTGGTTCGGCTGCGCCACACGCGATCGCCCGACGATCGCGTCGCGCCTTGTGTTCGATGGCGACCGGGCCGGCGTGCGCGCGCAGGCGGTAGCCGTCGCGCTCGGCCTGATCGCGGACCCGCTGGCCGACATCGACGAAGCCTGACGCCGGCCGTCAAGCTCGCCGGCCATCTTCCCGCCCCATCGGTCGCCCGGTGCGCGCATGAGCGGCCTGTTCTGGCACGCATGATGCTACACAACACGGCATGCCGAACGACGCCGACCTGCCGCTCACACTAGCGGACGATTTGCTGGGATTGACCGAGCGCGCCCGCGCGCGGGCCGAGGAGGATCCGTTCGGCAACCCGGTGCTCGCGACAGCGCTGGCCATCACGCGTCTGACCGATGAGGGCGTCCTGTCGCGCCCCGGTATCGCCGCCCTGGTCCGGCACCTGCGCGACGAGGCGTTTGCCGCGCGCGCCGCACGCCTGGCCGCCTATGTCGGCGGCACCGACCCGTCCTGCGTCGCCGGCGAACTGGCCATTTTGGCGGCACGGCTGGTGCGCCCCGATCCGGACGACAGCCCCGTCCCGTTCAACAGTTTCGCGCGCGCCGTCGAGCGCACACGTTTCGCGGCCGTCTTCACCGCCCACCCGACCTTCGCCCTGCCGCAACCCGTCTTCCGAGCGCTGGCGGAGGCGGCAAGCGGGCGCGCGGCCGAGACGAGCTTCATCAGCCATCGCCCGGACCGGCCGAGCCTGGCCGAGGAGTTCGAGGCGGCGCGGCACGCCATCACGCAGGGCCGCGACGCGCTCGACGCGCTCACAAGCGCGCTGCTGGGCGAGGCCCGGCGCATATGGCCGGATCGCTGGTGGCAGGTCCGGCCCCGCCCCATCGTGCTGGCAAGCTGGGTCGGCTACGACACGGACGGGCGCACCGATATCGGCTGGTGGGACACGCTGCGGCTGCGCCTGACGATGAAGCGGTTGCAGCTTGCACGCCTGAGCGCGCAGATCGACGGCGTGCCCTCGGCCGCGGCGCTGGCCGGGCTGCTGGGCGGGGCGATGCGCGCCGTGGACGGCCAGATCGCCGCCTGTCCCGAGG
>CAXUNK010000413.1:0-2298 GCA_964252425.1 uncultured Acetobacteraceae bacterium | reverse complement strand
CCCGCTCGCAGCGCATCCTGTGGCTGCTGGAGGAGCTGGGCGTGCCCTACGAGGTGCGCCGCTACGAGCGCGATGCGAAAACCATGCTGGCGCCTGCGGAGTTGCGCGCCATCCATCCGCTCGGCAAGTCGCCGGTGATCACCGAGGGCAGCCGCACGGTCGCCGAGACCGGCGCGATCGTCGAGTACATCCTCGACGAATACGGCCAGGGCCGCCTGATCCCGCCGTCCGGCACGGAGGAGCGGTTCCGCTACACCTACTGGCTGCATTTTGCCGAAGGCTCCGCCATGCCGCCACTCGTCATGACGCTGCTGTTCGGCGAGATCCCCAAACGTGCCCCGTTCTTCGTCCGGCCTGTGGCCCGGATGATCGGCGCCACCGTGACCAGCAGCTTCCTCAAGCCCAACATCGAGGCGCAGCAGGCGCTGATGGACAGCGAACTCGCCCGCGGCGGCTGGTTCGCCGGCGACGCGTTCACCGCCGCCGACGTGATGATGAGTTTCCCTGTCGAAGCCGCGCAAAGCCGCATCGGCCTGGGCGGCCACGCGCGCCTCTCGGAATGGCTCACCAAGATTCAAGCGCGTCCGGCCTACCAGGCGGCGCTCCAGAAAGGCGGTGCGTACGCGTTCGCCGCCACGGATCATTAGGCTGGTGCGGCTTTTGTCACGACGATATCGTGTTAATCACGCAATCTCATGTCGCCGGACGCGCAACTGAGCCGATTTCAGCACGATGGGAGCGGCGTTTGCAGGCTATTTCGACTCACAAGTTTGCTGGGCGAGCCGCGAGTTTGCTCACAGCGTTCGTGCTGCTCGGCGCTGCACCTGACTATCGATCAGCCGCGCGCGGCCTCGATGCCGTAATCCTCCAAAAATACGCGTATCTGGAAAAACTGCCCGGCCGTACGCTCCCACGCTCCGGCAAGCTCGACGCCGAACGCGATCGTGTGGCGGACCGGACAAGCCTGCTACGATATGCGGAGCATAGGGTCGCCTCACTCGCCGATCATCATGCCATTACCGGCAGCTCCTTCTCGGATGACTGGGCGATCGTCCCGACCTACGCGGATCTGTGGATCGTCAAGCGTGGCGGCGCATACGTGATCGACGCAGTGCGCGCAGACAGTCCATCCGCCGCCGCCGGGATCAAACGTGGCGACCGACTGGCCAGCATCGGCGGAACAGAGACGGCTTCGGCAGTAGCGGCATTCTGGAGCGATCTGGGGCTGACCGGGACCCAGCGGCGCGACGCCTACGCAGCCCGCGTGCTTGCCGCCGGACGGCGCGATCGCGATCGCGAGCTCGGCATACAAGGCAACGGCGGGGCAGTTCGAACGGTGGCGCTTCCGTCGCTCTACAGAAACGCGCCCGAGGAGCCGGCGCTTTCCGTCTCGGTTTCGCACGGCGAGACAAGCCTGCGTTTCAACAACAGCCTGGGCGATGATGCAACTATCTCGTCATTCGACACAGCCATGTCGACCATCCCGCCCGCCAACAGGCTGATACTGGATCTGCGCAACACGCCCTCCGGCGGCAACACGGTTGTCGCACGGGCCATCATGGGATGGTTCGTTGACCGCGCGCGGAACTACCAGGTTCACAATCGGCCGGAAGAAGAACGATCGACCGGCATTCCACATCAATGGGTGGAACAGGTGCTGCCGCGCCCAGGCAAGCACCGGGACCAACTGCCGAACGTGCTGGTCGGGCGTTGGACGGGAAGCATGGGCGAGGGCTTGGCCATCGGTTTCGCAGCCCTCGGTGCCTCCGTTCGAGGCGACGCAATGGCTGGGCTGAACGGCTCGGTCGAGGATATCGCACTCGGCGATACCGGCATCACCGTCAAACTACCCACCGAAAGGCTAATGACGGTCTGGGGTCTGCCAAGAGAGGATTTCGTGCCAGAGGCGATGCGATAGGAATCGTGGAGAGTGACGCTTGAAGCAAGCAGTCCTTTTTTGAAAAAAGGACCAAAAAACTTCTGTCTTCTGCGCCTGCACGACGGCCCGCCCACGTTCTGCCAGACTCGCTTTGGCAGAACTGGTGCGATCCGTCGTGCAGGCGCAAGAGACAGAAGCTTTTTGCTTCTTTTTCTCGAAAAAGAAGGCCTTTCTTACTGTCGAACCAAACCGCAACCCGTAGGCCGGCCGTCGTGGAGCTGCCTCGGGTAGAACATCCACAGCAGGTCGGGCGTGTCCGGGCTGTCGCATTGCAGGCGGTAGTCCAGGCGTCGGTCCAGCCGGCCGTCGGTGGCGCTGTGCTGCGGCACGCCCCAGCGCAGGCCGGCGCGGTCCAGCGC
>CAXUNK010000412.1:0-2299 GCA_964252425.1 uncultured Acetobacteraceae bacterium | reverse complement strand
AGCGCGGCCCCGACCGGCGCGGGCCGCGCCGCGGTGCGGCTGCGGGGTGCAGCCGGCGCGTCCTGACGCAGCATGACCGACGTCTCGCCGCGCAGGATCGGCCGCGCCTCCTCGGTCAACGCCAATCCCGGGTGCTCCCCCTCGCCGGTGCGCAACGCGCCATGCGCCACCAGTTGGCGCAGCACGCCGCGCCAAAAATCCTTCGGCCGGTCTCGCCCGATGCCGAACAGAGCAAGTTTCGTGTGGCCGTTGCGCTCGATCCGCTCGTTCCGCTCGCCACGCAGAACATCGACCAGATACTGCGCGCCGAACATCTGGCCGGTCCGGTACACGGCAGACAACGCCTGCTGCGCCACCTTCGTCCCGTCGAACACGGCCGCCGGCGACCTGCACGTGTCGCAATGCCCGCAATCCTGCGCAAGCGTCTCACCGAAGCATGCCAGAAGCGTGCGCGTGCGGCACGACGTGCATTCCGCCAGCCCGATCATCGATTCCAGCCGCGCCCGCATCACCGCCTGCTGCGCCTCGGGTGCCGTGCTTTGCGCCAACCAGTAGCGGGCGCGGGCGAAATCCTCGCCGCCATACAGCAGCAGCAGGTCGGCACGCTCGCCGTCCCGTCCCGCCCGGCCGATCTGCTGGTAGTAGGCTTCCGGGCTGTCCGGCATGTCCAGATGCACCACGAACCGCACGTCCGGCCGGTCGATCCCCATGCCGAACGCGATGGTTGCGACCATGATCACCGCCTCGCCGCTGCGAAACCGCGCCAGTGCCGCGCGTTTTTCCAGCGGGCTGATGCCGGCGTGGAAGGCGAGCGCCGTCAGTTTCTGCGCACGCAATTTCTCCGCCACCCGCTCCGTCTTGGCGCGGCTGCCGCAATAGACTATGCCGGCCTGGCCTGCATGTTTTTGCAGGAACGCCGCCAATTGCGACATCTCGCTGTCCTTGGGCGACGCCGCGATATGCAGGTTTTCACGATGAAAGCTGGCGGCGAAAACCTGTGCGTGCGGCATGTCGAGCGAGGAGAGGATGTCGTCGCGGGTGCGCGGGTCGGCGGTCGCCGTCAACGCCACACGCGGCACACCCGGAAAGATCTGTGCCAGGCGGCGCAGCGCGCGATATTCCGGGCGAAACTCATGGCCCCAGGCGCTGACGCAATGTGCCTCGTCGATCGCGATCAGCGAAAGAGTGCGGCGGCCGAGCCGTTCCAGCGTGCCCTGGGAGAGCAGACGTTCGGGCGAGACGTACAGCAGATCGAGCTCGCCACGTTCCAGCAGACCGGACACGCGCGAGACTTCGCCAGGCTCGAGCTCCGAATGCAGCGCGCCCGCCGACACGCCCAGTTGGCGCAAGGCGGCGATCTGGTCGTCCATCAGCGCGATCAGCGGAGAGATCACCAGCGCCGTACCCGGCCGGACCAGCGCCGGTATCTGGTAGCATACGCTTTTGCCGCCGCCCGTCGGCATCAGCACCAGCGCGTCCCGGCCGGCGACGACCGCCTCGACGGCTGGTTTCTGAAGGCCGCGAAAGCTGGAGAAGCCGAAGACGCGATGCAGGACGTCCTCGGGCTGCTCCAGCCCTTCAAGCAGCGGCGGCAACGGCATGTCCGCAGGAAAGGCGCCAGATGCGATCCAGCCGTTCGGCGCCGGTCAGGCGATGGGCGATCAGGATGACGGTCTGCCCCGTGGTCTGTGCGAACAGCGTGCCGAGGAACTCGCGCTCGGTGTCCGCGTCCAGCCCGGCGCAGGGCTCGTCCAGGATCAGGATGGGCGCGCGCTGCAACAGGGTTCGCGCGAGTGCGATGCGCCGCGCCTGACCTCCCGACAGGCGGGCGCCGCCTTCCCCCACGAAACTGTCGAGCCGGTCCGGCAGTGCGCGCACCATGCCGCCGAGCGCCGCGCGGTCCAGCGCATCCCACAACTCGCCGTCGCTGGCGCCCGGACGGCCGAGCAGCAGGTTGTTGCGCACGGTATCGTCGAACAGATGCGTCCGCTGGCTGAGCCAGGCTGTGGTGCGGTGCACGTCGGCATCGGCCAGATCGGCCAGGTCGACGCCGCCCAGCGTCACGCGGCCGCTCTGCGGGCTGACGGCCTTCAATGCGAGCGCGGCGAGGGTGGATTTGCCTGACCCGGACGGGCCCAGCACGGCCACCCGGCTGCCAGCCGGGATCTCCAGCGTCAGGCCCTGGAAGACGGGCGGCTGGTCGGCCGCCCACGCGAAAGACACGCCGGCGAAGCGCAGATCGGGACGGTCCGGCAGCGGCGCGGCAGCTCTCACGACGGGTTCGGGCAGCGTCCGGCCC
>CAXUNK010000411.1:0-2300 GCA_964252425.1 uncultured Acetobacteraceae bacterium | reverse complement strand
CCTCCGCCGCACGCGCGCGCGCCAGGGATGGCGCCATGCCGTGCAGGGCCGCGTGATAGGCGAGGTTCTGCCCCACGGTCAGATCGAGGTCCAAGGTGGGCTGCTGGAACACCACGCCCATGCGCGCCAGCGCCGCCCGCGGCTCGCGCGCCACGCTGTGGCCGAACACCTCCACCCCCCCGGTGCGCGCCGCGTAGAGCCCGGTCGCAAGCGCGAACAGCGTCGTCTTGCCTGCTCCGTTCAAGCCCAGCAGCACGCAGCGCTCGCCGGCGCCGATGCCGAACGACACGTCGCACAGCACAGGGCGGGCGCCGAAACCGTGGCTGAGGCCGCGCACCGCGAGCGCCAGGTCAGGGCGCGACAGGTCGGGACCGAACTGATCAGGGCGCAACGACGACGCCCCAGGGCGACTGGCCCACCGGCACGGATTGCGTCACCTCGAGCCGGTCCACGTCGATGACCGACATGTCGTTGCTGATGCCGTTGGCGGTGTAGAGGAATTTCTGGTCGGGCGAGAAATCGCCATGCCAGACGCGCTGCCCGACCAGCAGGTATTTCTCTACCTCAAACGTCGCGGGATCGACGACGGCCACGCGGTTGGCCGGACCGAGATCGACGAAGGCGTGCTTGCCGTCGCGCGTGAGGTTGATGCCGACCGCCTGGATCGAGGCCGCGGGCACCTCCGGCAGATCGAAGTGGATCGTGTGGAGCACCTGGTGCGTGGCCGTGTCGATCACAGCCACGGTCCCGGCCACTTCGGACGACACCCACACCCGTCGGCCATCGGCGGTGAAGACGGCGAAGCGCGGGCGTGTGCCGACCAGCACGCTCGCGGTCACGCTATGGGTGGCGACGTCGATGAAATGCGCCATGCTGGTGGTCTCGGACGTGCACAGCACGGTCGCGTCGTCCGGGCTGACCGCCATGCCTTCGGGTTCGACGCCCACCGGTATCTCCGAGGTGATCCGGCCATCGGCCACATCGAGCACCGAGACCTGGCTGTTGTTCTCGTTGGCGACGTAGAGCGTGCGGCCGTCATGGCTGAGCGCCATGTACTCGGGGTCCGGGTTGCTGGGCAGCGTGCGCGTCACGCTCAGCGAGGACAGGTCGAGCACCTCGATATGGTCGGCGTCCGACGTGCAGATGTAGAGCAGGCGGCCGTCGCGCGACAGCGCCATGCCGCGCGGACGCGCGCCCACCTCTACGGTATGCACGATCTGCAGCGAGCCGCCATCCAGCACTGTGATCGTGTTGTCCTTCTCGTTGGAGACGAAGATCCGGTAGGCCAGGGCCGGATGCGCCGTCAGAAGCCCGGCGCAGAGAGCCAAAGTTCTTTGGTTCCTTCTTTCAAGAAGGAACGTCTTCACTGAAAATGACATGCGGTTTCCGGCTCATCGACGCCCAGGGAGTCCAGGTCGTTCTTCTCGTGCAGGAACCCCGGCTGCGGCGAGACCGACACCAGCGAACTCGCATCCGACAGCAGCACGGGCTGCCGCAACTGACCGTCCCAGGGCCGGAAGCTGAACTCCGGCCCCTTATAGCCCGATATCGCGAAATCCGGGCCGCGGAGATAGGCGATGATACGGGCCGGGTCCGAGCTGCCGCCGCGCGTGGCCGCCTCGCCCAGGGCGCGTACCGCGAGCCAGGCGCCGTATTCCGGCACGGTCATCGCGTGGCCGGCGGTACTGCGAAAGCGCAACTGCAACTGGGTGCTGGCATACTCGTCCATCACCGGCGACCAGGCCGCCGGCACCAGGCCCTGCGTGCCGGCGACCGGCCGCGGCTGCTCGGTCCGGTAGGCCAGTTGCGCGCCGAAGGTCTCGGCCTCGTCGGCCACCACCAGCACGTCGTAGCGGGCACCCTGCGTGGCTTGCGCCACTTCGTCGTTCACCTGAAAATGCCCGGTATCGGCCTGCTGCGCGGCCGGGTTGAAGGTCCAGGCACGGTCCGCCCCGATCGTGACCTGAAACTTGTCGGCGGCCCGGCGGATGGCGTCGGCGTAGAGCCTCGATCCCGCATCCCGGCCGGTCAGCAGCATGATACGCCGCCAATCCTTGCGCACCAGGTACTGCATGAGCGCATCGGCCAGCATGGCGCGGCTGGGCAGCACATGCAGCACGTTGCGTCGGCAATCCGCACCGCGCAGCCGGTCATCCTGCGTGCCCGCGTCGAGGATGATGCTGTCGCCCCCCGCCGCATCGGCCAAGCGAAGCAGCAGGTCGGCCGGCACGTCGGCCACGAACAGTCGCTGGCCGGCGGCGCGCGCGGCGGCCAGACCCGCCACCACCCCCTGCCCGTCT
>CAXUNK010000410.1:0-2304 GCA_964252425.1 uncultured Acetobacteraceae bacterium | reverse complement strand
ATTTCGGCACGACGACCGTGTTGCCCTGCTGCACCTGCGGGTGAATGACCGGGGTCGGCAGATGCGGCGTGGATTTGGGTGTGACCTTCATGCCCGGGTCCACGCTGGCAGGCGGCTTGATGACGGAAGCGCTTCCGGGAGTGCTCTGGGCGGCACCCTGGGAGTCGTTCCGGGAGGCAGGCGGCGTCACCGGCGTAGGCGACGGGGCCGGTTGTGCACCGGCCGGCCCCAGCATCGCGATCAGCGCCAGACCAGCCGCCGGCAGCGCGTGCCGGCTCATGATTTTTTCAGCTCCTCCGGCTTGTGCACCGCCGCCTTGCCGGATTTGACGCTCTTCACCATCACCTCGGGGTGCTCCTTGCTCGCCTTGGCGGTAAACCCCTTCACCTTGGTGGGCGAGGTCACGATCTTCTCGACCACCCCCTCCGTCTTGCCCTGGGACGTGCCCCAGCTCACGTGATCACCCTTTTTCGGCAATGCGGTCATATCCTGCACTCCTCTCGGTTCCCCCTTGAATGGCATCGCACAGGGCCGCGCCGAGTTCAGTCGCATCCCGCCGGCACTCCGAATAGCTGAACGGACGTAACCGCGCGTTGCCGACCTTGACGAGCGGCCAAGGGCGGGTGCACAGCATTCCCTCCGGTCCGCCCAAGGGCATCCGGCCTCGCCACATGCGGGGGTCACGCCGCTCCGCGAGTGTTCGCGCAGCGGCGTAAAACGTTTTGGAGGGTTTTCCACCCATGTTCGACGCGCTGTCGGACAAGTTCACCGGCATCTTCGACGGCCTCCGCAAAAGGGGAGCGCTGAGCGAAGGCGACGTGACCGAGGCGCTGCGCGAAGTGCGCCTGGCCATGCTGGATGCCGACGTGGCGCTGCCGGTGGTCAAGGACTTCGTCGCGCGTGTCCGCGAACGGGCCGTCGGCGCCGAGGTGCTGTCCGCCGTCTCCCCGGGCCAGCAGGTCGCGAAAATCGTCAACGACGCGCTGGTCGAAGCGCTCGGCGGTGCCGGCGCCGTGCCGCTCAACCTCGCCACCACCCCGCCCGCGCCGATCCTGATGGTCGGCCTGCAAGGCTCCGGCAAGACCACGACGTCCGGCAAGCTGGCGCTGCGCCTGGCCGGGCGCGAGAAGCGCCGCGTCCTGCTCGCCAGCCTGGACACGCAGCGCCCCGCGGCCCAGCTCCAACTGGCCCAGCTCGCCGAACGCGCCGGCGTCCCCAGCCTGCCGATCGTGGCCGGCCAAACCCCCGTGCAGATCGCCCGGCGCGCGATGGAGACGGGACGGCGCGAAGGCTTCGACGTCGTCATCCTCGACACGGCCGGCCGCCTCTCCATCGACCAGGCGCTGATGGACGAGGTGCGCGAGATACGCGCGGCCACCAACCCGGTCGAAACGCTGCTCGTCGTCGATGCGATGACTGGTCAGGACGCGGTGCAGACCGCCCAGGCTTTCAACGACGCGGTGGGCGTCACCGGCATCGTGCTGACCCGCATGGATGGCGACGCACGCGGCGGTGCGGCCCTCTCCATGCGCCACGTCACCGGCGCGCCCATCAAATTCTCCGGCAGCGGCGAGAAGATCGACGCGCTGGAGGAATTCCACCCCGAGCGCGTGGCCGGCCGCATCCTGGGCCTGGGCGACATCGTGGGCCTGGTCGAACGCGCGAGCGAAACGATCGACCAGGACGAGGCGGAGCGCGTCGCCAAGCGCATGATGCGCGGCCAGTTCACGCTCGAGGACTACGCCGCACAGCTGCGCCAGATCAGCAAGATGGGCTCGATCAGCAACATTCTCGGCATGCTGCCCGGCATGGGCCAGATGAAGGCGCAGATCGAGAACGCCAACATCGACACGACCGTGTTCAAGCGCCAGCAGGCGATCATAGGCTCGATGACGGTGAAGGAACGCCGCGCGCCCGACATCATCAAGGCCAGCCGCAAGAAGCGCATCGCGGCGGGCAGCGGCACCACCGTGCAGGACGTCAACAAGCTGCTCAAGCAGTTCGACGACATGAGCACGATGATGAAACGCATGGGCAAGCTCGGCCAGAAGGGCCTGATGCGCCAAGGCATCGGCGCGCTCATGCCCAAAGGCATATCGCAACAACGCCCGCGCGGCTTCTAGCCGCTTTCTGACAACTGACGACTGACAACTGGAAACTGATTCATGAGCCTGAAGATCCGACTTGCCCGCGCCGGCGCCAAGAAGCGTCCCTATTACCACATCGTGGTGGCCGACAGCCGCAGCCCCCGCGACGGCCGCTTCATCGAGAAGGTGGGCAGCTACAACCCGATGCTGCCGGCCG
>CAXUNK010000409.1:0-2356 GCA_964252425.1 uncultured Acetobacteraceae bacterium | reverse complement strand
CGCCCACGCCGCCCGTGGCCTGGCGGCCCCGCCGGCTGAGCGTCACACAGATCGAGGTGTTTCTGCGCGACCCCTACGCGATCTATGCGCGGCACGTGCTGCGGCTGAAGAAACTCGACCCTCTGGAACAGTCAGCCGACGCCGCCGATTACGGCACGATCGTCCACGAAGGCCTTGCCCGGTTTTTCCAGCGTGTCGGCACCGTCCTTCCGCCCGATTCCGCCGCACAGCTCGCCCGTGAGATGGACGAGGCGTTGAGGACCGCCTGCATGCGTCCGGCGCTGGCCGCCTGGTGGCGTCCGCGTCTGCACCGCATCGCCGCCTGGATCGCCGAGGCCGAGGCGGCACGGCGCGCCGGCGGGCAACCATCCGCCCTGTGGTGCGAGCAGACGGGGAGCTGGACGCTGGACGCGCCGGCCGGCCCCTTCATGCTGCACGGACGGGCCGACCGCATCGAGCGTCGGCCGGAGGGCAGGCTGGCCATACTGGACTACAAGACCGGCATCCCGCCCAGCGGCCGCGCCATCGCCGACGGGCTGGCGCCGCAGCTGCTGCTGGAAGCGGCCATGCTCCGGCACGGCGGGTTCGCCGACATACCGGTGGGTGAGGTGGGCGAACTCGCCTACTGGCAGATCTCGGGCGGGTTCGAGCCGGGGCGCGTCCACGTGCTGTTGAAAGGCGACGCGTCGCTGACCGGGGCGGCGGCGGAGCAGGCCGGCCAGAGCCTGTGCGCGCTTGTGGCGGCGTTCGACGATCCAGGGCGTGCCTATCTGTCGCAGCCCTCCCCGGGGGCCGCGCCGCGCTTTTCGGACTACGCGCAGTTGGCGCGGGTGGCCGAATGGGCGGCGGCAGGCGAGGCGGAGTAGCCTCCGCCGCTGGGCGCGTGCTACCGCGCCGGCATGCAGCCACGCCCCATGACCGCGCACCGCGCCGGCCCGCTTGCCGGCGACGTCGCCGTTCCGGGCGACAAATCCATCTCCCACCGCGCGCTGATGTTCGCGTCCCTGGCCATCGGCCAGACCCGGATCGAGGGCCTGCTGGAGGGTGAGGATGTGCGGCGGACCGCGGCCGCGATGCGCGCTCTGGGTGCCGACGTGGTGCGTGACAGCCCAGGCATGTGGCATGTCGCCGGGGTGGGGATCGGCGGCTTGGCCGAGCCGGAGGACGTGCTCGACATGGGCAACTCCGGGACCGCGGCGCGGCTGCTGACCGGGCTGCTCGCGACCCACCCGATCTTCTCCGTTATCACCGGCGATGCCAGCCTGCGGCGTCGGCCCATGGCGCGGGTGACCGGGCCGCTCTGCGCCACAGGGGCGCGGTTCTTCGCGCGCGAGGGCGGCCGGCTGCCGCTGGCGGTGGCCGGCACTGGCCAGGCGATGCCGCTGGAGCACCGCATGACGGTGGCCAGTGCGCAGGTCAAATCGGCCATCCTTCTCGCCGGCCTGAACGCGCGCGGCCAGACCCGGGTCGAAGAGCCGGTGCGGACGCGGGACCACACGGAACGCATGCTGGTCCATTTCGGTGCGGCGCTGACGGTGGAGGGCGCGCCCGAGGGCCGGGTCATCACCCTGGACGGCCAGCCGGAGTTGCGTGCGGCCGATGTGGCCGTGCCCGGCGACCCGTCCTCGGCCGCTTTTCCGCTGGTGGCCGCCCTGCTCACCGAGGGCTCGCGTGTCACGGTGCGCGGCGTGGGCCTCAACCCGTTGCGTATCGGCCTGTTCGACGTGTTGCGGGAGATGGGCGCGCGCCTGTCTGTGAGCGCGGTGCGGGTGGAAGGCGGCGAAGCGGTGGGCGACCTGACCGCCGAGGCCGGTCCGCTGGACGCGGCCGAGACGTCGGACGATATCGTGCCGAGCATGATCGACGAGTTCCCCATCCTGGCCGTCGCCTGTGCCGCCGCGCGCGGCACCAGCCGGCTGCGGGGCTTGGGCGAGCTGCGCGTCAAGGAAAGCGACCGGCTGACCGCCACCGCCTCGCTGCTGCACGCGAACGGCGTGCGCTGCGAAATCGAGGGTGACGATCTGCTGATCCACGGCGTGGGCGGGCCGCCGCCCGGCGGCGGCCGTGTGGCCACCCACATGGATCACCGCCTGGCGATGAGTGCGCTCGTCATGGGGTGCGGCACCCGCGCCCCTGTCCAGGTGGACGACACGGCCTTCATCGACACGAGCTTTCCGGGTTTCGTCGCGCTGATGAAGGGGCTGGGCTGCCGCCTGGCATGAACCGCATCGTGGCTATCGACGGGCCGGCGGCCGCCGGCAAGGGCACGCTGGCCCGCCGCCTCGCGGCCGCGCTGGGACTTCCCTACCTGGACACCGGGCTGCTCTACCGCGCGGTGGGCCGCCGCGTGCTCGAT
>CAXUNK010000408.1:0-2374 GCA_964252425.1 uncultured Acetobacteraceae bacterium | reverse complement strand
GCCGGGGCGGGCTAGGCCACCGGATCAGGGGCGGATTTCAAACTGAGACACTACCGGTCTGCGAGATAGCTTGCACCTTCTTTTTCCTGATGGTGATTTTCGGGGTGAAATCCTCGCGCGTGCCGGACGGGTTCGGGCCGATCCCCATCGGTTTTGCATTGACGCTGATCCATCTGATCTCGATCCCGGTGACCAACACCTCGGTCAACCCGGCGCGCAGCACGGGCCAGGCGATCTTCGCGGGCGGACCCTATCTGGGGCAGTTATGGTTGTTCTGGGTGGCGCCGATCTTGGGAGCGGTGCTGGCGGCACTGGTGACGCGGGCGTTGCATCGGCCCGATGATCCGCCGGACGTGGCGTAGAGGATAGCGTTGCCGCGAGGTGCCGAGCGGGTTCGCGGCCGAGCAAAGAGTCTGCTGGGTGCCTTAGATAAGCACGCCCTCCCTACCCTTTCCCGCTGATGCCAACGTAGAGGTTCTCCAGAGCGTCAGTCACCAGCTCCACGGTCAGTTCCGGTTCAAGATTGAAGCAGCGGCACACCTGCGCCGCCTGTTCGCAGATGAATTTCGGCTGGAACGACGCCAGTTGGTAGCGCCCGTCTCCGTTCAGCCGTTCGACCACGTAGTCGAACGCCGCTTGCGAAAAGCCCAGGCCCTCGGCCGAGGCGGCGCGCTCGAAAATCTGGCGGTATTCGGCCGGCGACGGCCCCAGCATCTGCATCTTGTAGGGGATGCGGCGGAGGAACGCCGGGTCCATCAAATCGGCCGGCTCGAGGTTGGTGGAGAAGATGACCAGCTCGTCGAAGGGCAGCTTGAAGGTGATGCCGGTGTTCAGCTTCAGGAAGTCGTACCGATTTTCCAGCGGTATGATCCAGCGGTTCAGCAGTTCGGCTGGGTCCACGCGCTGCCGGCCGAAATCGTCGATCAGGAACACGCCGTTCAGCGCCTTCATGTGCAGCGGGGCGTCGTAGCATTTGGTCTGCGGGTCCCAGCGCAGGTCGAGCATGTCCACCGTCATCTCGCCGCCGGCCGTGGCCACCGGGCGGCGGCAGGCGACCCAGCGGCCATCGAACGCCTCGATCTGCACGCCTGCGTTGCTGGACGCGGCGCTGTCGGGTCCGGCTTCCAGGAACGGCCGGTGCAGGCTTTCGTCGTACATCTTGATGATCTGGCCGCTGACTTCGATCGCGTAGGGGATGAAGACCGGCCCGGCAAACAGGTCGGCGATGCGGGTGCCTATGCTGGTCTTGCCGTTGCCGGGGGGGCCGTAGAGCAGCAGCGTGCGGCCGGCGCTCACCGCGGGCAGCAGCCGGTTGATCGTGTGGTCGGAGAGGATCAGGCCGGACAAAGCCTGCCGCAGTGTCTCCAGGTCCAGCCTCTCATTGGTGATCTTCTGCTTGGCGACCTGCGCCTGAAAGGCAGCGAGGCTGACCGGGGCGGGACCGAGATACTGCGCCTGAGAGAGCGCGTCGCCGGCCGCATCCCGTCCCTGGTCGCTGAGGGCGTAGCGGATATAGCGGACGATGCCGCTGTTGATCGACCCCAGCACGTGCACGAGCTTCTGGGAGACGGCCTCGTCGATAAGTTCCTGCACGACGCTGTGCGGCACGCAGAGCCGGGCGGACAGCTCGGGCAACGTCTCACAGGAGACGACGCGCATGAACTTGAGCAGCAGCCCGAGCAGCAACCCGCGCGAGACGCCGGTTTCGGCCACGCTGCGCGGCATGAACGGGGTCTCGTTCATGACGGTGAACAATTGTTCGGTCGTCATGAAGCCCAACGCCACCAGGTTATCGCCCAGCCGTCCGCCCTGCTCACGCTGGCGTTCGAGGGCACTGTCGATATCGGTGCTGCGGACCAGGCCGCGCATCAGCAGGACATCACCCAAACGCATGCTTCTACCTTGACGTGTATCTAAACCAGAAAACACACGCTAGCTCAAAAAGTAGAAACGTCAAAGCAATAATTTCGACTGGCCGCGAAACGGCTTGTGCGCGGCTCCCGCGTCTATTCGCAGGACCAGATACGATTTTGCAGCACCGGCACCGGACCGTGCCGGTCGCGGGTCACCAGCCAGGTTTGCAAGCAGCCGAGAACGGCCCGGGTCGCCAGCGCGATCTCCTGTGTCAGCGCGCCCTGCACCGTGTACCAGCCCGGCGCCTCCAGCTCGTGGCTGGGCGAGGCCTCGCCGGCGACCCGGGCCGCATCGACGACGAAAAAGCGCGCGTCGAAGCGGATGGGGCGGTCCGGCGGTGTCACGGCCCGGCACAGATAGTCGAGCCCGTCCAGCGCCGGCGGGTCGCCCAGGGAAAGGCCCACCTCCTCGGTCAGCTCGCGGGCCGCGGCGACCGCCAGCGCCTGGGCCAGGCCGGGGC
>CAXUNK010000407.1:0-2387 GCA_964252425.1 uncultured Acetobacteraceae bacterium | reverse complement strand
CGCCGCGGGGGGGCGGGCGCGGGCCCCCGGCCGGGGGCGCCCCGCCGCCCCCGGGCCCCCCCCCCCCCCCCGCCGGGCCGCCCCCCGGGGGGGGGCGGACGCCTCGGCGATCGCACCCAGGCAGAGTGCCGATTGCCGCGCCATCCAGGAGCGGCGGGCGGCAGGCAGCACGCCGCGCGGCAACACCGTGTCCCCCAAAGTGACATGGGCCGGGACGGGCGCGGAACCTGCCCCGCACAGCAGGACGATCCCGGCCAGGGCGAGCGCAAACGACTCAGTTCTGGGCCGGCTTCTCGTCATAGACGGCGTAGGCCAGGCGCAGCAGCCGCGCCGCCGGCCGGTGCAGCCCGGCGCGGTCGGCATCGGCGGCCAAGCTGAGGATGCGGTCGGCCAGCATCAGCGGGCTGACGGTCGGCAGTACGTGGTCGGTGATCGATAGCATGGCGAATTCTCCGCTCAGTCGGACCCGGTTTTGGGTGAGCCGACTTTGCAGGCAGATCATTGCACAACACTTAACGTCCGCAGATTGAAACGTCCTGCCTGCGTCAGAGCATAGATACGCAACGCCGATGCGAGCGCATGGCCCGATGCCCTGTCGCGATCGATCCCGGTCACCAGCGACGCGAGGCTTACACCGTCATGCTTGGCCGCCGCCTCCAGCACCGCCCAGAAAGCCGGTTCCAGCGCCACGCTGGTGCGGTGCCCGGCCAGCGAGAAGCTGCGCTTGCTCAGCATGCCGCGAGGCTTTCGCACGCCCAGCGCGCCGCCTCGCGCACCACCGCATCGGCATCGCCGGTCAATCCCGCCGCCACCGGCAGAAGCGAGCGGTCGGCGGAGTTGCCGATGGCGACCGCCACGTTGCGGACGAACCGGTCGCGGCCGGTGCGCTTGACGGGCGAGCCGGCGAAGCGGACGCGAAACGCGGCGTCGTCGAGCGCCGCCAACTCGGCCAGCGCCGGCGCATCCAGCTCGGGCCGTGCGGTCAGCTTCGCCTCGCGCCCCGCGCGGGCGAACTTGTTCCACGGGCACACCGCCAGGCAGTCGTCGCACCCGTAGATGCGGTTGCCGATCGCCGGCCGCAGCGCGTGCGGGATCGGACCAGGATGCTCGATCGTGAGATAGGAGATGCAGCGCGTGGCATCCAGGCGGTACGGCGCGGGGAACGCGTCGGTGGGACAGGCCTCCAGGCAGCGCGTGCAACTGCCGCACTGGCCGGCGGGCGGAACGGCCGGCTCCAGCACCAGGGTGGTGAAAATCTCGCCCAGGAACAGCCACGATCCATGGCCGCGTGACACCAGATTCGTGTGCTTGCCCTGCCACCCCAGGCCGGCCCGTTCCGCCAGCGGCTTCTCCATGACAGGCGCGGTATCGACGAAGACTTTGACGTCGCCGCCAAACCGGCTGACGACGAATTGCGCCAGGTGCTTGAGCTTGCCGCGGATCACGTCGTGATAGTCGCGGTGGCGCGCGTAGACGGAGATGTTGCCACACTCCGGCCGGGACAGGGCGGCCAGCGGATCGCCCTCCGGCGCGTAGGACAGGCCGAGTGCGATGACCGTGCCCGCCTCCGGCCACAGCGCGGCGGGGTCGGCGCGTTGCTCCGCCCGCTCGGCCAGCCAGCCCATCTCGCCATGGTGGCCGGCGGCGAGGAACGCGGCCAGGCGGGCGCGCGCCTCCGGGCCGAGCCTGGCCGGCGCAAACCCCACCGCGTCGAACCCCAGCCCGATCGCGTGGTCGCGGATGCGCGCCTCGGGGCTGGCCGGGTCAGCCACGGCCGCGATAGGCGGGCACGCCCTGATCGGGCAGCCACACCCCTTCCGGCGGGCTGCCCGTCTGCCAGAACACGTCGATCGGGATGCCGCCGCGCGGATACCAGTAGGCGCCGATGCGCAGCCAGACGGGGGCGAGCAGCTCCACGAGCCGGCCGGCGATCTGCATGGTGCAGGCCTCGTGGAACGCGCCGTGATTGCGGAAACTGCCAAGGAACAGCTTGAGGGACTTGCTTTCTACCAGCCATTCGCCCGGCACGTAGTCGAGCACGATATGCGCGAAATCCGGCTGGCCGGTGATCGGGCACAGAGAGGTGAACTCGGGCGCGGTGAACCGGACCAGATAGCGCTGGTCGGGTGCGGGCGCCGGCACCCGCTCCAGTCTCGCCTGCTCGGGCGTGGCCGGCCACGGCGTGGGCTGGCCGAGTTGGGTCAGATCGGTGTCCATCGGCGCGCGTCTAGCACATCGGACGCCCGCCTGCGTCAGCCGGGATCGGCGCTCGCCAACGGGTGATGCGCATGGACGAGTTTCTGCAGATGCTCGGCCTGCACATGGGTGTAGATCTGTGTCGTCGCAATGTCGGCATGGCCGAGCAGCAGTTGCAGGCTGCGCAGATC
>CAXUNK010000406.1:0-2388 GCA_964252425.1 uncultured Acetobacteraceae bacterium | reverse complement strand
GGTCGCCTCGATCCCCGGCGTGCGTGCGGCACTGCTGGCGTTCCAGCGCGGCTTCGGCGCGGCGCACGGGGCGGTGCTCGACGGGCGCGACATCGGCACGATCATCTTCCCGGACGCGCGCGCCAAGCTGTTCGTGACGGCGAGTGTGGAGGCGCGTGCCCGCCGGCGCTGGCTGGAGCTGCGCCAGAGAGGGGTGGACGCGTCGCTGCATACGGTTCGCGAGGATATGGAGGCTCGCGACGCCGCTGATGCGTCGCGCTCGGCTGCGCCGCTGTGTGCGGCCCAGAGTGCTTTTGTGCTCGATACGACGGAGATGGATGCAGAGCAGGTATTTGCCGCAGCGATGAACCACCTGAAAACCGTGTTGCCAATCTGAATGGCTGCTACCCCTGCGCGCTCAACCAACGGCATGATTTCGCTTGCGCGGTCACCGGCACGCATGACGATAGAAGAGCAGGACCATGCATTCGGAGCCGACGGGGTTGAAAGACATCGACCGTTATGAGCGTCGGGACCGCGGCGAAGCGTTTGGCGTACGCGATGCTGCGGCTGCTTTGGGCTTGAATACGCGAGGATTGAAGACGCTTCTCAGAGCCGGCTTGCTGAAAAGTCCGCCGAGGCGTCGCATCTTTGCTCTCTCGGCGTTTGACTCAAGTTGGGTCAGAACCGCCAAGGAGGATATGTTGAGTCAGTATGCCGAGGTGAGAGCAGTGCTGCTCCACGCCGGAATACCGCTACCTGTGGGTTGGCGACGCCGCAAAACTGTCTCACTGACACCGCATATCCCACCCGTAAAAGACTTGCCGGGTGAGGAGACAATGTGAAATAAATGAGATTCTTGCCCCGAGTCGTGCCCATAGATTATGCGCGGGGTCGCTCGCAAACAGGGAGGTGTTCTCTCATGACACGCAGCCGCTACATCGAGTTAACGCCGGAGACCGTAGATGCCCTGCTGGCTCTGATGCAGAAGTTCGGTGAAACAGAGATCGGAGCCACCGTCGCTCGCTCTATCGGATTGGCGCGTGTCGCCAGCCAATATCTCAGGGATGGCAAACTGACCGTGCTCGACCCGAACGCGACGGAAGACGAGGATGACCAGCTTGTTGATATTGTGGTCGCCCGGGAGCCGAGCGTAGATCCGATACCTCGAGCAGCTTGACAGAAGCCCCCCTGGCCGGCGGCAAGAAACGCCGGCAGACCATCCACGTTGATGATGTGGCGCCCACCGGGCAGCCCCGATCGCCTCGACGATCCAGTACGAAGTCGATCACCGTTCCGATCACCCCCGTCGAGAGCCAAACTCTCCAGGAGTTCGTCACCAACCAGGGCTTCATCCGCAACGAACTACGGCGGCTTCTTGCGGTCTTCTACTGGTTCAACGGCGTGGTTCTTGGCTTCGTTCTGATTATCTGGATCTCCGACAGCCTTGATCTGTGGTTCGGCTCCGCGGCGCATGCCCGGCTTGTGACATCCGGGGTAATTATGTCGCTGATCGCGGCCTCTGCCGCCCAGCTTGGAGCCCTCGCCTTTGCTGTTGGAAGCAAGGTGTTGAACCTGCAAAATACCCTGCTGTCCCTGATCGGCGCGCCTGCAACCAAGGAAGCTAAAACTCCCTAGGGCAGAGGCTTTCGGGATTGACTCTGATGCAGGCTCTTCTAATACATAGTGGAAAGGTCCAGCCGCCCGGCTCGGGCCTGTTTTCGTTCAACCCGGGGCCGCCTCAGGCGGCCAAGCCGTCGCTCTCGATGAGCCGCGCATGCAAATGACCGAGCCCGCGCAGGGCCGCTCACACAGGAACCACCCCGCCACATGGCAAGCACCGCCGTCCTAGAACGTCCGCGCACCGAAGAAAATTTCGCCGACCTGCTCGACGAGACCCTTGGCCGGGATACCGGCTTCGACGGGTCCGTCGTCACCGGCCGTGTCATACGCCTGACCGACGAGTTCGCCATTGTCGATGTCGGCCTGAAATCCGAAGGGCGTGTAGCGCTCAAGGAGTTCTCCGTCCCCGGCCAGAAGCCGGAAATCAAGCCCGGCGACATGATCGAGCTGTTCGTCGAGCGCTACGAGGACCGCGACGGCTCCATCATCCTGTCCCGCGAGAAGGCCCGGCGTGAAGAGGCCTGGACGCTGCTCGAGCGGCAGTTCGAGGCCAACACGCGCGTCAACGGCACCATCTACGGGCGCGTGAAGGGCGGCTTCACCGTCGATCTCGGCGGCGCCGTGGCCTTCCTGCCTGGCAGCCAGGTCGATATCCGCCCGGTGCGCGACGTGGGCCCGCTGATGGGCATGCTGCAGCCGTTCCAGATCCTCAAGATGGATCGGGCTCGCGGCAACATCGTCGTCAGCCGCCGCGCCGTGCTGGAGGAGACGCGCGCCGAGCAGCGC
>CAXUNK010000405.1:0-2402 GCA_964252425.1 uncultured Acetobacteraceae bacterium | reverse complement strand
CCCCCGCCGGGGGGGGGGGGGCGCGCCCCCCCCCCCCCCCCCCCCCCCCCCTTCCTCCCACCAATGCGCCCCCTAACCCGCGTCGTTCTCGCCGCCTCGGCCGGCAATGCGTTGGAGTGGTACGACTTCAGCGTTTTCGGCTATTTCGCCTCCCAGATCGCCGCCAATTTCTTCCCCAAGGCCGATCCGGCGACCGGGTTGTTGCTGACGTTCGGCACCTATGGCGTCTCCTTCCTGGCCAGGCCGGTCGGCGCGGCCTGGCTGGGCAGCTACGCGGACCGGCGAGGGCGACGGGCGGCGCTGTCCGCCTCGATCCTGCTGATGACGCTGGGCACGGCGTTGATGGCGGTCATGCCCGGCTACGCCTCGATCGGCGTCTGGGCGCCGCTCGGCATACTCGGCGCGCGGCTCATCCAGGGGGTGTCGGCCGGCGGCGAGTTCGGCGGCGCCACCGCGTTCATGATCGAGCATGCGGCGCGGCGGCCGGGGTTTTTCGGCAGCTTTCAGTTCACCAGCCAGGCGGTGTCGGCGATCCTCGGATCGGGAGTGGCCTGGGGGTTGTCGTCCATCCTGCCGGCAGCATCGCTGGACGCATGGGGGTTCCGGCTGCCGTTCCTGCTTGGGCTGCTGATCGGGCCGGTCGGGTTCTATGTGCGCCGGCACGTGGCCGAGTCGCCGGCGTATGCGGCCGGGCGCCGGACGGAGGCGCCGCTGCGCGAACTCGCCCGCGAGCATGGCGGGCGTGTGGCTTTGGCCGCCGGGGTGATCGCTGCCGGCACTGCCGGCACGTATCTGAACATCTATCTGCCGACCTACGCGCACCGGCATCTGCACATGGCCCAGTCGAGCAGCTTCGGCGTCACCTTCGCGGCCTCGCTGGCGCCGCTGTTCGTGACGCCTGTGGCGGCGCATGTGTCCGACCACTGGGGTCGGACGCCGATCATGTTCGTGATGGCCGGGCTGCTCTGTGTAGGCGCCTACCCGGCTTTTCTGGCGATCGAGGCGCATCCCACGCCCGCGATGCTCACGATCATGCTGGTCGGCATCAGCGTGCTGCGGGCCGGCTATGTGGCGCCATCGGCCACGCTGCTGGCCGAGATCTTTCCCGTGCGCGTGCGTGCCGGCGGCATGTCGTTGGGCTACACGCTGGGCGTGGTGGTCTTCGGCGGCTTCGCGCAGTTGGCGCTGGAGTGGCTGATCGAGCTCACGGGCAACCGCGCCATTCCCGGCCTTTATATGGCCGGCACCTCGGCCATCAGCCTGCTCGCGCTGTTTGTCATCGTGCGCCGCGTGGAGCGGCGCCTTTGATCATGAAGCGGCGCTCGGCTTGGACGTGCGGTGAGAAGCGACCGACGCGGCAAAACCGGCGCTTTCGGCGCGAAGCGACGTCAGTTCGGATTCGGTGCCGGACAGGCTGTCCTGGTAGCAGGCCAGGGCGTGCGACAGTCCCGCCATGCCCACGCCCAGCTCCGTCATCGCGAAGTGCCAATCGCTCAACGCCTCGCGCTGCGCACCCAGAGCGGCCTGCAGGCGTTCCATCGCGCGCCGCAGACGCTCCTGCCCGCCGGCGGGCACTGTGCGTGGAAACGGAATGACGGTCGCATCGGGCACAATCGAAATCCTTTAAAATGCCTGAACAGCTAAATCACATCTTGTTCCAATTTTAAAGACATTTCTCACATAAGTACGTGAGCGCCGGCCAGCCGCAGCACCAGCACGGTCGTCAACAGCGCCACCACGATGACCGAGATGACCCAGCGCATGATCATGTAGCCGCCCGGCACGAGGCCTTTGCGGTGGGCGTGCCACTCGGTGACAACGACGGTGATGAAGCCCGCGATGAGGATGGCGAGGCTGAGCACGGGGCTGGCCGCGAAGCTGCTGAAGATCGCCGCCCAGCCGATCAGCGAGGGCACGACGCCCAGGCCCAACCGTTCGCGCACGGCACGCCCGTCGCTCTGCTCTTCGAGCGCAAAACCCCAATGCACCCCGCCCAGGAACGCCAGGATCACGGCACCGTAGCCGGCCAGGCCGCGCACCGCGGTCAGCGACGAATCGGCGTTGCCGCCGAGGGAGGCCACGCCCAGCAGCGCGAACGGCAGGATGCCGGCCGCGCCAAGGATCATGGCCAGCGGCGGAAGTGAGCGCGGCATGTCAGCAGAACCTCCTGCGCGGGGTTGGGCGTCGGGGATTGTCCGGCGTCTATCTCAAGACGATTTCGACGCGACGGTTCTGCGGCTCCCGCACGCCGGCCGCGGTCTGCACCAGCGGGTTGCTCTCGCCGAAGCCGTGGATGCTGATCTCGCCGCGCGAGACGCCATCGCGCACCAACTCGGCTTCCACGCTTTGCGCGCGGCGGACGGACAGGCGCTGGTTGTAGGCGGCCGTGCCGGAGAGGTCGG
>CAXUNK010000404.1:0-2403 GCA_964252425.1 uncultured Acetobacteraceae bacterium | reverse complement strand
GAATATAGCAGGGGTGGCTATTACAAGGGTGGGCTTCAGCCCACCGTCACGCCGAGATATATACGCATATGTGGGGAACGACCCTATCAACTTCACTGACCCGAGCGGCAATCGGGCAATACCTTGGGGTGGACTTGGGGGGGCTGCTGGTGGCGCGGCGGAGGGGGGCGAAGCTGGCAGTCTACTCGGTCCTCTAGGAGGGGCGGCGGGCGCGGCGTTTGGTGCTGGACTCGGCTATTGCGCAACTCACCCAGCCGCTTGCGGAATAACACCACCCGCCCAGCCCACAGCGGGGCCTGGACCAGGCGCGCCTCCAGCGGCAGGTCCTGGTGGACCACCAGATCCCTGCTCCGGAAACACAGTATGTAAAAAGGCTCCTGGCCAGGGAGGAAAACGTGGCGGTGGAAACCATGGCGGCGGCGGTGGATACGGAGGAAATGGACCAATGCACCCGTGGCGCCGGCGGCACGGCCGCGGTGCCATGGAACCGAAAACGGTGCCATCGGCGGGCGTTCGGCCGGGCCCGACCACCCCCATTCGGCCGCCCTGTGCGAGCCTGCGCATATGCCCGCATGGCGGGACCACGATCCCGCCGCCCTGCTCGCCGCAGCTTTGCCAGAAAACGTTGGAATCCTGGCAGCCGGTTGCCTCATCGACTATGTTGCATGCCATGGACACTATGAACACCGACGTCACTGAGACGCCCAGCCCCGAGACCGAAGCCGAGCGGCGGGACCGTCTCGCGTGGGAAGCCGAAGGCATCGCCGAGGCGCGGGCCGATGTGGCAGCCGGTCGACTGGTCGACGCCGCCCAGGTGAGAGCCTGGGTCGATAGCCTGCGCACCGACAAACCGCTGCCGGTCCCCTACGCCGGAAGCTGATCGATCGGCCGCGTGCCGCGCACGCTCAGCTACACCGACAAAGCCCTCGCCGATCTCGAAGCAGCCGAGACCTGGCTGAGGCAGCACGGCTCGGGAACGGCCGCCTGGGCCAAGTTCGATGCGATCGTGAGCGCGATCGAGGGGCTGCGCGCCCACCCCTGCCGCTGGCCGCAGGGCCGGCACTCCGGCGTGCGCGAGCGTCTCTGCGCCGGCGGCTGGCGCGCGTTCTACGAAGTCGATCCCGACACAGGACGCGACGAGACCGCAGGCGACGTGCGCGTGCTGCGGGTCTACGGTCCGGGCCAGGATCGCCGCGGGTTCGGCTCCAGCACGAACTGACGATTCCGCTTGCCCGCCGCGCCCGCCGCAGGCCAACATCGCGTCAGGGATTTTTTCTCAGGAGACCGCAAGCGTATCGGCGGCGGCAGGCCGCAAGCGTTTGAAACGCCACCGGAAAAATGCTGCCGGTCCGATGGGGATGCGTCGGGTCGGAGAATCTACGCATACGCAGGAAATGATCCGCTCAATCTGACTGACCCGAGTGGCAATTGTCCCCAGTGTTTGGTGATTCCGCTCGGCTTTGGCCTTTGCAGACTGGCCGGTGGTTGTCAGCTTCCGGACTTCCCACCAGCAACGCCGCCATCTGTGCCGACACCAGCTGCTGGTCCGCCACCGCCGAATTGTCCGCCAGGGGCAGTTTGCTCAGATCCTGGAGATAAGCCAGCTAGTACTCCGACCGGGCGTCGTGGAAATCCGATGGACGTTCCACGCGGCACAAACCAACCCTCTAACATTGGTGGTCGTGATTACACTGAACACGCACTTGACCAGATGCAGGGCAGAGGGGTAACGCCAACGCCTGTAGAAAATGCAATACAAAACGGCACGCCAGCACCAGGCAATACACCTGGAACAACAGTATACACTGGTGATGGAGTTGCAGCTGTGACTGGGTCAAACGGACAAGTCATTACCGTAATCACAAAATGATAGATGTTGAAAAACAGCATCACGCCGATCTGATGATTGGAGTGATATCGGATTATCAAACGGGCAAAGTTTCTTTGCGATCTCTCATAATGAGAATCGAGCAGTTTTTGGCGAAGCTCGATGATCCCTTGCTAAATGATGGTTTGTTCAGTGCGCGTATTGCACTTGATGAGGTATATGCAAGATGTTGCCTAGGAAACTTTGATTTTATAAAGGACGGAGAGCCGGTTGTATCGCGAGCAATTAAAGATATAACAACCCAAATCGAGCTATACTCGAAAAATACAAACTGATTTCTATTTAGTTGCTCAGTTCAGCCCTTCCCGAAGGGGCGGCATTTTGTAGGGCTGCTTCGATCATATCGCTAAAGAATTTTTGCCGTGCGCGCGGCAGGGCTTGGATTCGTTCGAGCTGCTGCTGAACGCGTGAAACCGGCCCCCGCTTGCCAGGACCTGGCTGAGGGGCTTCCTCGCCGATCAGCAAGTAGCAACCATTAGGCTCGTTACGGTGCCACAGTTCTCTCTGCGATCGAG
>CAXUNK010000403.1:0-2410 GCA_964252425.1 uncultured Acetobacteraceae bacterium | reverse complement strand
CGCGATGCCGCGCGGCCTCCTGTCCGAGGCGCGTTGGAGGCGCGCCGCGCGGCCATCCTGGCAGCCGGCCAGGCCGAGGCGCAGGCCAGCGACCTGCCGGCCGCCGCCTCGATGTGCGACGCGCTGATCGGCTGGCTCGATCGCATCGAACAGGAGGGCACGAAGAAAGTCGCGGCGATGGGCACGCTGGGCGGTGTGACCGTCGATACGGCCGCGCTGTCCGGCCCGGACCAGACGGCGATCTACGACCTGGTCGGCCCCGACGTGATCGCAGGTTTGCAGCCCGGCGCGCTGGAAACGCTCGGCCGGTCCATCAAGGCCGCGACCGGGGCGCAGAAGAATGCGCTCGGCAGGCTGGTGGAGGAGGCGTTCGGCGCCGATGGCGGCGTGCTGACCGGCTTGCTGCGCAGCGGCAATGCCGAAACGCTGCTGGCCCTGGCCGACGGCCTGGGCGGCGACGACGCGGCCGCGGACCGCACCCGGCTGCGCGCCCTGGTGCAGGGCGGCGGCCTTGCCCGATCCCCGACGGTGCTGGACGACATGCTGAGCTACGGCGTGGCCGCCGCGCCCGTGGGACAAGAAGCCGCGCGGCGCGCCGGCAATGTCGGCCAGATCAAGGCTTTCGCGCTGGCCTTCGGCGACGCCGACGGTCCGGCGCGCGCGGAAACGCTGTTGGTCGATTGCCGCCTTGGCCAGCCCGGGCCCGGTGCACCGCCCAGGCCCGGCATGATCGCCGAATTGCTGCAGGGCGAGGGCGGCTTGGGCGGCGACGCATCAAAGCTGCGCACGCTCGCAGACAGCTACGCAGATGCCGGTCCGCAAGGCGATCTGGACCGGGCCCGGCTGTCCGGGCTGGTGACGCAGGGTGGCTTCGCCGAACGGCCACGCGCTTTCGCACCGCTGGTCGCCCGAATCGGCCAGGGCGACATGCGCGACGGCGCCGAGACCCTCAAGCAGCTCGGCCGCACGTTCGAGCCGACACAGGACCGGGCGCGTCTGAAAACGTTGCTCGATACGGGCGGATTGAGCGGGGACGCCGACCCTGCCCAGCCAGCGCGGCAATTTGAATATCCCGATACGCTGGCAAAGGTTTTCGTCGATGGCTTGGAAGGCGACTCCGGCAGGCTCAAGCGCTTCACCGACGCGTTCGGCGATACCGCCCCCCATGCCGCGCAGTGCAAGGGCATGATGGATTCCTGGAACGGCGACCCGAACCCCTTTGCACCCGAGGCAAGCCGCAAGCCAGGCGACAAGATCAGGCGACTGCTGGGGCCGGCCCACCTGAACGGCAACGTCTCCCGCCTGCAATCCACCTTCGCGGCCAACATCGATACCATCGCCGATCCGACGCTGAAAAAGCAGGCCTACCGCTTTGGTCCGCATTGCGATCGCCGCACCGACCATGCCTGGGCCGGAAAGACATCCGCAATGAGCGAAAGATCCGTGGATACGCGCGCTTTCTCGCTCAAACAACGGCACAAGCCAGAGAACTATGTGTTCAGCGAAGACAATTTTGCGAAAGGCGATGTGCACTCGCAATTTCCGCCGGACACCGACATAGGCCCGTTGATCGATCTGGCGTTGCGTGCTGCGTGGCCGGTCGGCAAGGCCGATGGCAAGAAGAAGGTCAATGTCGGCGGCTTCCTGGTCGAGATCGCCGTCGGCGGCGGCAAGGTGACGCATTTCACGCCGCATGTGAGAGCGCACGACGATCCACCGGGGCTTGCGCCGCCGCCACTGCCCGGCGACCCGTTGGAGACGCCGCTGTTCGACACGGCCGCGATGCGTGCAATCGGGCTCGCGACCAAGTAAGCACGCAGTCCTCTTCAAAGAGGATGTACAAGCGGACCAAAAACTCTTTTCGGTTGCGATCGCGATGGCGAGGGACGGCAATGCTGATCAGCTTTACCACACTCGATTACGGTGACGAGGCGGCCTCTCTGGCCGCCGTGGCGAGCGGGCAGGCGCCGAGCAGCGAGGACCATGTCTATGGCACCGTGGTCCTGCAGCGAACGGATGGCGCGTGCATCAGCATCAAGGACGACCTGCTCTTCCTGGCGCCCGATTTGTGTGCGGCGGCCCCCGCTTTGCTGGAGCGTGACGGGGCGGCAACCGTCACCCTGGTGGACACGCCTAACGCCTGGCGGCTTGTCCGTCGCGGCGAGGAGGTCGACCTCTCCGACCTTCGTGGCGCCAGTATCGTGCTGCCTTACAAGGACCTGCTGCCTGCCTTGCGCGATTGCGGCCGCCGCTTCGCCGCCTTTATCGATGCGCTCGGTAGCGTTCAGGGCGGCTTCGAGTGGGCGGCAGCCGGCATTCATGCGGCGCTAGAGCAACGTCCGAACAGACCCGATAGCCAAACGGCCGGGAAGTTGGGGCTAAATTTGTGTAACTAAAAAGTTTATAAATA
>CAXUNK010000402.1:0-2421 GCA_964252425.1 uncultured Acetobacteraceae bacterium | reverse complement strand
GGGGGGGTCCAGGGGGCGGCGCCCCCTGGCCTTCCTCCCCCACCATGACCCCCGACGACGAAGAAGCCGCCCGCCAAGAGGCGGGGCGGCTATTGTTTGCCGCCGAATGCAGGTTTTTCTACGCCGCCCAGCGCATCGACCAGCTTCCGGAGGCGCGCGGGCCGGAGGTAGCGTTTGCCGGCCGCTCGAACGTCGGCAAGTCCTCGCTGATCAACGCCCTGACCGGTCACAAGGCCCTGGCCCGCGCCTCCAGCGAGCCAGGGCGCACCAAGCAACTGAACTTCTTCGATCTCGGCGGCCGGCTCGTGCTGGTGGACATGCCGGGCTACGGCTACGCCCAGGCGGCCCGCGCGGTGAAGGAGGATTGGCAGGGGCTGATGTTCGACTATCTCCGCGGCCGCGTCACGCTGCGCCGCGTGGTGTTGCTGCTCGATGCGCGGATCGAGCTGAAAGCGTCCGACCACGCGGTGATGGAGCTGTTCGATCGCGCCGCGGTCAATTTCGGATGCGTGCTGACGAAATCCGACAGCGTCAGACCCGACCGCCTGGCGCGCAAGACCGCCGAGGTGCAGGCGGTGGTCAAGACGCACCCCGCCGCCTTTCCGGAGGTGATCGCCACCAGCGCCCGGGGCGGCGCCGGCCTGGAGGCGTTGCGCGCCAGCCTGGCGGTCCTGGTCGATGGCCCCGGCGTGCCGGGCGCCGGCTGAGCGAGCCAGGCAACCAAGACAGCGCCGGTCACCTGCCGTGCTGCCGGCTCGAACCGCTCCGCTCTTGTTCGGCCAAGGCGGATCGCCTACCTCCGCCGCCATGAGCGACGATATTGAAACTTCCGATGCCGCCGTGGAGGGTGAGCAGCCCGACGCGCTGATGGCCGAGGCCGCGCGACGCATCGCCGAGCTCGAGGCTGAGCGCGATGACTATCGCGACCGCTGGATGCGCGCCGAGGCTGAGACCCAGAACGTGCGCGCGCGCAGCCGGCGCGAGGTGGACGAGACGCGGCAATATGCGGTGCAGAAATTCGCCAAGGATGTGGTGGAAGCTGCTGAAAACCTGCGCCGCGGCTTGGCCAGCCTGCCCGCGGCCGCACAAGGCGAGCCGGAGATTGTGGCCAAGCTGCGCGACGGTTTCGAGGGTGTGGAGCGCAGTTTCGTGGCATTGCTGGAACGCAACGGCATCGTGCCCGAGGACCCGGCCGGCAAGCCGTTTGACGCGAACCTGCACCAGGCGATGGCCGAGCAGGCGACCGCCGAGCATCCGCCCGGCACGGTGGTGCAGGCCTGGAGCCGCGGCTGGACGCTGAACGGCCGGCTGCTTCGGCCGGCCATGGTGGTGGTCGCCAAGGCCGAAGGCGAGGCGCCGCGCGACATCAGCGTGTAGGGTTCGTCAGCGGTCGCCCACCGCCGAGACCGAGCCCAGCGCTACCGCCACGAAAACCGGGTCCGCGTCGGCTGCCTGGGCGTAGATGCGCGCCTCCACCGTCGCCTGGCGCCGCCCGGCGCGCAGCACCATGCCTGTCGCGCGCAAGTGCCGCCCCCTGGCGGGCGCGAGGAGCTGCAACGAATAGCCCGAGGTGACGACGTCCCCGAGCACGGTGGCTGCGGCCCAGGCGCAGGCGATGTCGGCCAGCGCGCCGATCACGCCGCCATGGGCGAAGCCGTGGTGCTGGGTCAGCTCGGGGCGCAGGTCGAGCGCGATGTCCACTTCGCCGCGGCGCACCGCGACCAGCGTGCAGCCAAGCAGCGCGTTAAAGCCGCCCGAAGCCGAAACCTGCCTCAAAGCCGCCGCCACCTGGTCGAGATCGGGTTCGTCCATGGCTGAAACTAGCCTACATCCTCAACCAGGCAAGCCAGCTTGCCAGGGCAAGGAACGGCCCGAACGGCAAGCGCGCGTGCGGATCCGGCCAGCCGCGGCGGCATGCCCATCCCAGCCCAATCAGCGCCGCTACCAGCAGCACGGTCGGCAGCGCGGCGGCCCCGACCCAGGCGCCGGTGGCCGCCAGCAGCTTTGCGTCGCCTTGGCCCAGCCCCTCACGCCCGCGCAGCCTGCGATAGGACCAGGACAGCGCTCGAAATGCGGCGTACCCCAAGGCCGCACCCACGGCGCGATCGGTCACCGCCTCCGGTTCGAGCCAGACCGCCTCGGCCAGCCCCGCCAGGATCAGCGGCAGGGTCAGCACGTCCGGCAGGCGCAGGCAGACGGCATCGATCCAGCCGAGGGTCAGCAGGGACCAGCCCAGCACGCAGCCGGCCCAGAGCAGCCCGTCCCGCTCACCGGACGCCGCCGCGCTGAGCGCCACGGCAAGGGCGCACAGCTCGATCAGCAGGTGGAACGGCGCGATCGGCGCCCCGCAGAACCGGCAGCGTCCGCGCAGGGCCGCGTAGCTGGCGATCGGCACCAGGTCGCGCGCGCCGAGCGTGGGGC
>CAXUNK010000401.1:0-2427 GCA_964252425.1 uncultured Acetobacteraceae bacterium | reverse complement strand
CAGCGCTGGCGCGCAACGTCTGGCGCGGCGAGCCCCCCGACGACGCGGCACCCGCCCTGGCCCGCGCCGCACTCGCCCAGGACCGCCATCTGGCCACACAGCCGCTCGAGCTGTTCCAGCTTGGGCAGGTGAGCTTCCTGCCGGCCGGCCGTGCCCTGGCCGAGGCCACAACCCCATGAGCGGCGCATCGGATCACCCCGAGCCGCCCCCGCCCGAGCGGCCTGCGGCAGAGATGCCCAGGCCGGTCCCGGTCGGCCGCATCGGCGCCGGGCTGCACATGCGAGTCGAAATGCGCCCCGGCGAGGCCAAGGCGGTCGCCGCCCGCATGGGTCTGGAGGCGGTGCACAGCCTGGTCTGCGATTTCGACCTGCGGCGCTGTGAAGCAGGAGGCGAAGCAGGGGCGATCACCGCCAGCGGCCGGCTGCGCGCCAGGGTAAGGCAGGGCTGCGTCGTCACCCTCGACCCGTTCGACGCCGAGATCACCGAGGATTTCGCCGTCCGCTTCGTGCCGCTCGGCACCGAGGCGGACGATCTGGACCTCGAGGCCGAGGACGAGATCGCCTACCAGGGCGGCACGATCGATCTGGGCGAGGCGGCCTGCGAACAGCTCGCCCTGGCCCTGGACCCGTTCCCGCGCAAGCCCGGCGCCGAGCTGCCGGACGCGGACGGTCCGCAAGCGGGCGGCGCGTTCGCGGCACTCTCCAAACTCCTGCCGCCGCACTGACCCCGATCGCCGCGCGCTCGCTTGCGAGCACGGGTCGCCTCTGCTAGAGCGCGCGACCTGCCTGATATTTCGTGTTGCGTGAATGCTGTGGCGAAGACTGCCCCGCGGCTTCACCGGCCAGTTTGTGGAGACTACGCGTCATGGCCGTCCCGAAGCGCAAGACCTCGCCGAGCCGCCGCGGCATGCGCCGCAGCCATCAGGCGCTGCCGGTCCAGGCCCATGCCGAGTGCAGCAATTGCGGCGAGCTGAAGCGCCCGCATCACATCTGCTCGCATTGCGGCCATTACGACGGGCGCGAGGTCTCCACGGCAGGCCGCGCGCTCAAGGGCACCGTTCGCGTCTGATCATGCGGGCCGGATGGGGAAGGTGAGCGAGCCGGCGCCATTGCAGGCCGAGCCCTACACCCTGGCGGTCGATGCGATGGGCGGCGACCACGCCCCGGACTGTGTGGTGACCGGCCTGGGCCTGGCCGCCGAACGCCATCCGGACGCGCGCTTCCTGCTGGTGGGCGACGAGAGCCGGCTGACGCCGCTGCTCGCGAACTGCGCGCGCGCCCGCGCTTGCTGCACGCTGCGCCACGCCAGCGACGCGGTCAGCGGGCACTGCAAGCCCACGGCCGCACTCCGCCTGCGCCAATCCAGCATGCGTCTGGCGATCGATGCGGTTGCACAGCGACAGGCCCACGGCGTCGTCTCCGCCGGCAACACCGGCGCGCTGCTGGCGCTGTCCAAGATCGTGCTCAAGACGCTGCCGGGCATCGACCGTCCCGCCATGGCCGCCATCATGCCCTCGGCCCGGGGCGACGTGGTCATGCTCGACCTCGGCGCCAACCTCTCCTGCGACAGCCGCAACCTCGTCGAGTTCGCGCTGATGGGCGACATGTTCGCCCGCACCGTGCTCGGCCTGACCGGCCCCAGCATCGGCGTGCTCAATGTCGGCTCGGAGGACGGCAAGGGACACGACCAGCTTCGCGCGGCCGCCGAGATCATCCGCGCCAGCCATATCGGCGCGCAGTTCCACGGCTTCGTCGAGGGCCACGACATCGCGGCCGGGACCACCGACGTGGTCGTGACCGACGGGTTCACCGGCAACGTGGCACTGAAGATGGGCGAGGGGGCGATGAAGCTGGTGGGCGACCTGCTCCGCCAGGTGTTCTCCAGCAGCCTGACCTCCAAGCTCGGCTACCTTCTGGCCAAGCCCGGTCTGGACCAGATGCGCCGCGTCTGGCTCGACCCGCGGCGCTACAACGGCGCGATCATGCTGGGCCTGAACGGCGTCGTCGTGAAATCGCATGGCGGCACCGACGCGGAAGGCTTTGCCCACGCGATAGACGTGGCGGTGGACATGGTCGTGCACCGTTTCAACGATCGCATCGGCGAGGGGCTGGGCCGGCTGGGCCAGGTCCTGCAGGCCAGCCCCGGCATCGCCGCGATCGGGCCGGCGCTCGCCGCCACGCATTAGGGCTCGCATGGTTCGCGCGCGCATCACCGGGGTAGGCGGCTACCTGCCCGAGCGGATCGTCACCAACGACGACCTGGCCCGCACCGTCGATACCTCGGACGAGTGGATCTTCTCCAGGACCGGCATACGCGAACGCCGCCTCGCCGGCGCGCACGAGACCTGCGCCTTCATGGCGATCCGGGCCGCCGAGGCCGCGCTGGCCCGGGCGGGCGTGGCCGCGGCGCAGGTGGGCGCCGTCATCC
>CAXUNK010000400.1:0-2451 GCA_964252425.1 uncultured Acetobacteraceae bacterium | reverse complement strand
GAGAAAAAGAAGCAAAAAGCTTTTGCTCTGTTCGCCTGCACCACGGCTCGCAATAGTTTTGCCAACGCGTTTCTGGCAGAACCTGCGCGAGCACTATTGCAAGCGAGGAAGACAGAAGTTTTTTGGTCCTTTTTTTCAAAAAAGGACTACTTTCTTCGAGCCTCACTCCTAAAACCGGCCGGTATAACTCCACCCGCGCCGATACAGCGCGTCGCTGTCCACGACGGCCATGCCGACCGGCATCAGGCTGATGCCCGCCAGTTTCACGTGTTGAAACGCGAACGGGATGCCGATGATGGTGATGCCGCAGGCCACCGCCGCGGTCAGGTGGCCGATGGCGAGCCACACGCCGAAAAGTAGTGCCCAGACGACGTTGCCGATCAGCCCCCATGGTCCGGTCCCCAGGTCTTCACGCCCGGTCAGCACATGCCGCGGCACCGCCTCGCGTCCGAACGGCCACAGCGAGAAGAGCGAGATGTTGAAACAGGCCCGCGCCCAGGGCAGGCCGATGATGCTGAGCGCGGCCAGCAGCCCGGCCAGGAACCAGGCGGCCGCCATGACCCAACCGCCCAGCACGACCCAGATCAGGTTCAGGATGAACGTCACGGCAACGCTCCGCGAGGGGACCGCACCATCCATGCCATCGCGCTGGGCGGTTGGCAAAAAGCGCGTGGGATCGCTCGGTTAAGAGTTCGTACACCGGCAGCAGATATTACGGTTCCGCAGTGATTACGCTGTGAAACGAACCGGAGAGCTTCCAATGCTGCGCCTCCTCCTGCTGATCGCCGTGCCGTTCGTCGTCGATGCGGCCGTGGCCTATGCCCTGGCCGCCACGCCCGAAGACCGGCCGGTGCAGGCCTCGATCGTGTTCTTCGACTGGGACCAGCCGGACCTCAGCGTGCATGCCCGGGCCATCCTGGCCGACGCAGGCTCGGCGGCCGCGAGCGGCCATGCGACGCAGGTCGTGCTGCTGGCGGCCGACGGCATGGGTCGGGCCACCGCGTATGGCGCCGCCCTGTCGGCCGCGCGCTGGCGCAACCTGATGCAGGATCTGGCACAGGACGGTGTCTCGCCCAGCCAGATCGTCCGCTCCGGCTTGAACAGCTTCACGCTCCGGCCGCCCGGCGTGACCATGACGGCTGCCCGATAGATCGGCCGCCTGTCCGCGGAGAGTGGTGCGCGCATGACGCCCAGGGGCGAACGCAAGCCGGCCAGGTGCGTTGAGGCAGCAGCACTCCATTCAGGGCGCCGCCCCTATCAAGGAATTTCGCGATGTTGCGTTACGCCCTCATATTCGCCGTCATCTCGCTGATCGCCGGCTTCCTCGGGTTCAGCGGCGTGTCGGCGGCCACCGCCGGCATCGCCAAGATCTTCTTCTTCATCGCCATCGCCATCTTTCTCCTGTTCGTCATACTCGCCGTCACGGGCGTGAACCTGCTGACTTGAACCGGATGAACGCAGCGAGCCGAATGGCGGCCTCGGCTCAGAGGCCGCCCAGATCCAGGAAGAGTCAGCCGGCCGATCTGGTCGGGCGCAACATCGACCGCGTCCTCGCGATCGAGGAACACGTCGCGCGCAACCGAAGCCTGTCCGAGATCGTCAGCGAGGCGCTGGGCGGCTTCGTCAGCACGTTGTGGTTCGTCCTGATCCACCTGGTGCTGATCGTCGTGTGGATCACGACGAATATCGGCTGGCTCCATTTGCTGCCGCGTTTCGACCCATACCCGTTCAACCTGCTCTCCACCTTCGCGTCGTGTGAGGCGGTGGTCCTGTCGGCCTTCGTGCTGATGAAGCAGAACCGCATGTCCTGCATCGCCGACCGGCGCGACCACCTGGATCTGCAGGTCAACCTGCTGGCCGAACAGGAGGCCTCGCTCACCATCCAGATGCTGGACCGGATCGGGCAGAAGCTGGGCATCGATCCCGGCGAGCAGGAGGAGGCGGTCAAGCTGAGCCGCACGGCCACGCTGGATCATCTGGTGGGCGAGTTGCATCGCCGCCTGCCTAACAGCGCCCCCACGCAGCCGCCCGTCTGACCCGCGGCGCCGGCCGTTGGTGGGCGGCACGGCCGCGTGCTATCACGGGCCCGTGTCCCGGGCTGTCCCATGTTCTCCCGCCTGCTGAGGCAGCCGGCGGTGCTGCGTGCCGCCGCAAGCTGCCTGGGCATGTATCTCTCCCTCGTGTTGCGCAGCACGCGCTGGACGGTGGAGGGCGGCGCGATCCTGGCGCCCTATCTGTCGCAGGGCGCGGTCGTCATCGCCTGCTGGCATGAGCGCCTGCCGCTGCTGCCCGCCTTCTGGCTACGCGCGCGCCCGCGCAATCCTGGCCGCCCGATCGCGACGCTCGCCAGCCGGCATCGGGACGGCCAGCTCATCGCATCCGTCATGGCACGGTTCGGCGTGCGGGCGGTGCACGGCTCGACCGCGCGTCGCAGGCCGGGCGAGACCAGAC
>CAXUNK010000399.1:0-2507 GCA_964252425.1 uncultured Acetobacteraceae bacterium | reverse complement strand
AACAACTTTCTTCTCTACTACCTTCAACAACCTATAATAGGCCAGCCTATCAAAATGATCCGGCGTCTCCAGCGCCGCTATCTCGGCGGCGGACATGAAGTCCGCCGGCCCGATGACCTGGACATGGTCGAAGCCGCGCGCCACCTCGGCCGACACTTCGTTGCGATGACGCATCGGGGCGAGCGCCTGACCGCGCGCCTGGTCGTTGGCCAGCACGATGACGACCCGCACATTCGGCGGGGACGCGGCCAGGATGGCGGTCAGGTGGTCACGAAAGATGTCGTCGGGCAACAGGCCCAACACTTCGAATTTCGTGCGTATGTGGTCGAGCAGGTCCTGGTCCAAGCCGCTGGTCTCCGGCGCGCGCATCAGCCGGTTCATCTGTTGGGCGGTCGCGCCGGCGATGCTGGCCGGGATCAGGCCGCCGGTCTCGCGATGGCGGAGCACTGGGATCGGCTGCTCGAAATGCAGGTTCAGCAGCCAGGCGGCTGGGCGGCCGCCCGTGTCCGGCGGGTGGGCGATGGTCGAGGTGAAATCTTCGGGCAGGAAGCCGAACGGGGCGGCGTCTCGCACCAGGCAAGCGGGTGCGCCGCGCAGGGCGTGGCCGGCGAACAAGACGCTGCAGGTCAGACGCACCGCGCTGTCGCGGACGGCCGCCGCCTCGTCGATGATGCGGTCCGAGATGCCCGAACAATAGTGGGCGAGCGCGCGCATGTCGCATCCGCCGCGCACCAGGGTGTAGGCGAGCGGCCGGTCCCGCGCCGACCCTGTCTGGCCACCGGAGACGGTGCCGATCCAATCGACAATGCGAGGATCGCGCACCGGGTCGGTCACCACCTCGCCCTGCACGTTCAGGATGGGCCGGCCCAGGCGGTGGTAGAGCCAGGTTTCGATGCCCATGCCCAGGATGCGGCACGAGAAAGCGAAATGCAGCAGATAGGGGCGCGGGTTGCTCTGGTCGCTGGCTTGCACATACAGGCCGCAATAGCCGTAATCGCCGTATCGGTCGCGCACGCGCAACAGACCGGCCTGCACCGTGTGCCGCGCCAGCAGGCTTCGCAGTGCGGCGCGAGCCTCGTGCAGGTCTTCAGGCAGGCGGCGCTTGGTGAAATTGAGCTGGTTGGTCCGGTTGATCAGTTCGATCGCACGGTTCGCTTGGGCTGCCACATCGTATTCGATCTCCACGGTGATGGAGCTGTCATGCAGGAAGGCAGCGGTGTCGCCGGCGGCGCGCAGCTCTGTCTGGCGTCGTTCGAGCAGCTTGTATTGCGCCAGGCGCCGCATCTCCGGGTCCGGTTTGCCGGCCAGCCTGGGATCATGCAGCAGATCGGGCACTGCCGTGTGCTCGGCGGTTTGCAGTCCTGCCACGAAATAGGCGGCCTCGCCCAGGTTCATCGGATTATCGTCGATGAACAGCACGGTCTCGGCGCGCAACTGGACCGCATCGACCAGCTCGCGCAGACGCGGGCCTTTCGGGTCCCAGGAGATGCTGGGGAAGACGAAGAAGTCCCACATCGCGTGCTGGCGCAAGACGGCCTCGGCACGGGCGAAATCGTTCTTCGAGCAGATGGAGTTGACGATGCCGCGGCGCGACAGCGTGCGGACGATCTCGGCGTGGTCCGGCCGCCAGCCTATGCCCGCTTCCGACAGGGTGCCGTCCCAGAACGTATCGTCGAGATCCCAGACGACCAGACGCACGGCTTCCGGACCCGCCTCGGCATCCACCGCTTCAGCCCGGCAAACGGGGCCGCACGCCCAGGATGTGCGCGATCGCGTATGTCAGATCGGGGCGGTTCAGCGTGTAGAAATGAAACTCGTCCACGCCGTTGGCCTGCAGCACGCGGACCTGCTCGGCGGCGATGACAGCGGCCACGATGCGTCGTGTGTCCGGGTCGTCCTCGGTGCCCTCGAACAGGCGGGCCATCCAGTCGGGCACGCTGGCGCCGCAGGACGCGCTGAATTTCTTGGCCTGCGCGAAGTTGGAGACGGGCATGATGCCCGGCACGATCGGCGCTGTGATGCCGGCGGCCAGCGCGCGGTCGAGAAAGCGCAGGAACACGTCGGCGTCGAAGAAATACTGGGTGATGGCGCGCGCCGCACCCGCGTCCAGCTTGCGCTTGAGGTGGTCGAGGTCGGCGCCCGCATTCTCGGCAGTCGGATGCATCTCGGGATAGGCGGCGACGGTGATCTCGAAATCGGCGACACGGCGCAGGCCGGCCACCAGGTCGCTGGCATAGGCGTAGCCGTCGGGGTGGGGCGCATAGGGCGCGTCGCCGGGCACGTCGCCGCGCAGAGCCACGATGTGGCGCACACCCTCCGCCCAGTAGGCGCGCGCCACGTCGTCCACCGCCCCACGCTCGGCGCCCACGCAGGTGAGGTGGGCCGCCGGGGTCAGCGTGGTCTCGCGCACGATGCGGCTGACGGTGGCGTGCGTGCGGGCCTGGGTGCTGCCGCCCGCGCCGTACGTGACCGAGACGAAACGCGGCGCCAGCGGCTCCAGCCGGCGG
>CAXUNK010000398.1:0-2522 GCA_964252425.1 uncultured Acetobacteraceae bacterium | reverse complement strand
GGCCTGCGCACCCGCCTGGGTCGGCGCCGACCGTGGTGCGACGGCTGGGCTGGCGGTCGATCGGGGCGCGCAGGTTTTTATCATGGATGACGGGCTGCAGAACCCGACACTGGAAAAATCGCCGAGCCTGCTGGTCATCGACGGCGCGTACGGATTCGGCAATGGCCGCGTGCTGCCGGCCGGGCCGCTGCGCGAGCCTGTGCATGCCGCCGCCACCCGGTGCGCGGCCGCCGTGCTGATCGGTCCCGATCGTGCGGGCGCCATCGGGCAGCTTCCGCCCGGTCTGCCGGTCCTGTCCGCCGATCTCGCGCCCGGCGAGGAACTGGCGCAGCTCGGCCACACCAAGGTGCTCGCCTTTGCCGGGATCGGCCGCCCGGACAAGTTCTTCGACATGCTGAGGACCCACGGGGTGCAGCTCGTCCGGGCCGTGCCGTTTGCGGACCACCATCGTTTCCGGCAAGGCGAGCTGGCCAGCCTGGAAGCCGACGCGCACCGGCTCGGCGCCCGGCTGGCGACCACGCCCAAGGACCACGTCCGGTTGGACCCGCTCTGGCGCAGCCGCGTCGCACGCATCGGCGTTCGCCTGCGCTGGTCCGACGAGCGGGACGTGGCCTCCCTGCTCGACCGGGTGCTGCGCGGTTGAGCGGGGCCGATGTGCTGGAGGTCTGGGCGGTGGGCCTGTTGGCTCGATTGGCGGGCGGGCTGCCGCCGGCCACCGCGTCCAACCTCGCCGGCGCTCTCGCGGGCCTGGTCGGTCCTATGCTGCCCGTCTCGCGCGTGGCCGATGCCAACCTGCGCGCCGCGCTGCCGGCGCTCGACGCCTCGGCCCGCCGCCGCGTGGTGCGCCGCGTCTGGTCGCAACTCGGCCGAACGGTGGGTGAGTTCCCGCATATGGCGCGCCTTCCCCGCGACACGGCCTCCGGCCCGGGATGGCAACTGGAGGGCGAGGAGATCCTGGCGGACATCGCTGCGCGCGGCGGTCCCGCGATCTTCTTTTCCGGCCATATCGGCAATTGGGAGGTGCTGCCGCATGCCGCCCGGGCCTGCGGCTTGCCGGTCGCGAGCCTCTACCGTGCCGCGGGCAACGATCTGGTCGATGCACTCATCGGCCGGCTGCGCCAGCCTGCGTCAGGCGCGGGCCAGAAGATGTTCGCCAAGGGCGCGGTGGGCGCTCGGCAAGCGGTGGCGCATCTGCGCGCCGGCGGGTGCCTGGCCATGCTCGTCGATCAGAAGCTGAACGACGGCGTGCAGGCGCGCCTCTTCGGCCTTCCTGCCATGACCGCCCCGGGCCCGGCCAGCTTCGCCCTGCATTTCGGCTGTCCGCTGGTGCCGGTGCGGGCCGACCGGATAGGACCCGCGCGCCTTCGGCTGGCGGTGGAGCCGCCCTTGATGCCGCCCGCCACCGGCAACCGGTCGGCCGACATCCTGTCGCTGACGCAGCAGGTCAACGATGTGCTGGAACGCTGGATACGCGCGGACCCCGGAAGCTGGCTATGGCTGCATCGCCGCTGGCCGAAATCGGCGACGCACTGACTGCGCAATTTTCGCAAACTTTGCTGCGGTGCAGCGCAATAAATGGCGTGACTTTTGTGCGTGCCGCTCGTTATCGTCATGTGATCTGGCGGGATTTGGACGGGAGGTCACCATGGTCGATAGCGCGATTGCCTGGCTGCTGGCCCATCCGCTTGAGGGTGTCGGCGGGTTGTGCGTGATGTCGGTGCTGGTGGGGCTGCTGCTTGTGCCGCGGGTGCATGAGCTGGCCGATCGCGGCCACCCGCGCTGCTGAGCTCGCGCTAGGCACCACGCCGCCGTCGCTCCGCTTCCCATGACAGGGATTTTCGCTATCCTGCTGTCATGCTCAACCAGGCCGACATAGACGCGATCGCAGCCAAGGTCGCTCGACCCAACCTGCTTGTCACCTAGCTTCTCCAGAGACGCGCCGTCGTTGTATCGGGACGCTGGACAACAGCATGCAGCTCATCGGTCAGCATTCCTGATGCTGCTCATGTTCAAGCGCCGCTGACACCCTTGGCGGCCGTCGCCAATGCCGAGGGCGCGTCCCCCGCCATCGCCCAGTGGTTCGCGCTGAAAGCGGAACACCCCGACGCCCTGCTGTTCTTCCGCATGGGCGATTTCTTCGAGATGTTCTTCGCCGATGCCGATGCGGCCGCCTCGGCACTCGACATCGCGCTCACCCATCGCGGCGAACATGGCGGCGTGCCGATCCAGATGTGCGGGGTGCCGGTCGGCAATGCCGACATCTACCTCGCACGGCTCATCCGGCGCGGCTTCCGCGTCGCCATCGCCGAGCAGATGGAGGCGGCCGGCACGCGCGCCGGCCGCGGACCGCTGAAGCGTGCGGTCGTGCGACTGGTCACCCCCGGCACGCTGACCGAAGACTCGCTGCTGGACGGCGCCCGGCCCAACCTGCTGCTGACCCTCGCCGGCCCCGCGCATGCGTTCGGCGCGGCCTGGCTGGACGTCTCGACCGGCCTGTTCGAGACCGCCACATGCGCCGCCGC
>CAXUNK010000397.1:0-2552 GCA_964252425.1 uncultured Acetobacteraceae bacterium | reverse complement strand
GCGCCCCGGCCTCGGCCCCTGCCCGCCGCTGGCCGTCATGCGGCTGCTCGAGATGGCCGGCGTGACGGTGGGCGGGGCGCGCGCAGTGGTGCTGGGGCGGTCCTCCATCGTCGGCCGTCCGGTGGCGAGCCTGCTGCTGGCGGCCAATGCCACGGTGACCATCGCCCATTCGCGCACGCACGACCTGCCTGCTCTGTGCCGCCAGGCCGAGATCCTGGTAGCGGCGGTGGGGCGGCCAGAGATGGTGCGGGGCGACTGGGTGGCGCCGGGGGCGACGGTGATCGATGTCGGGATCAACCGGCTGGCCGATGGCGGGCTGGTGGGCGACGTGGCAGCGGCCGAGTGCATGGACCATGCGGCTTCGATCACACCGGTGCCGGGCGGCGTGGGGCCGATGACCATTGCCTGCCTGCTCGACAACACGGTGAAGGCGGGGGTGGCGCGGCGCGGGCGGCAGGCAGCGGGTTACTGAGGCCGGTGCCAGAACACCAGGCGCGGCACGTGCAGGCGCATGCGCTCGCGCAGCGCCTTGCTGCTCATCAGCATCTCCAGGCCGAAGGCTGCCACCGAGATCAGCGTGCAGACGATCGCCAGGCCGAAGAAGCCGATCAGCACGCCGGCAATCGCCTTGTTGCTGAGCGCGAACAGGAACAGGGTCAGGATCGCCATGCAGGTGGCGGCCGCCCCGAGCGTGCCCAGCACCACGGCGATGTCGAGGACCACCGATCGCCTGTGCAGGCGGGCGATCTCGTCACGCTGATCCGGTCGTGACGGCTCTGCACCGAGCGGGGCCGACATCGCCTCGAGCCGGTCGGCCACCCGCGCGAGCCGGCCGGCGAAGACGTTGAGCAGGGCGGCGATGCCGGAGAGCAGAAAGACCGGCGTGAGCGCCACCTGGATCAGGTGGCTGGCGGAGTCGAGGGTGAAGTTCTGAAACATGGCGGGCATCTACCGCCCGAATACGAAGCCTGCCAGCAACAGATAGGCCAGTCCGCCGGCGGTGGCGTGCAGCGGTATCAGCAGCGCTGGCGCCCTCCGGCCTGCGCGTGCCAGCCCGTGGAAGAGCGCACCGCCACAGGCGGCGGCAGACGCGAGCGCCAGCGCGTCCCAGGCGAACGGGCCGCGCGGGGCGCCACGCCAAAGCGAGACGGCCAGCAGCGCCAGCCCGGCCAACCCCATCGCGCCGTGCACGAGCGCGGCGCGGCGCGGCTGTCCAGCCAGCAGGGCGAGGCCCAGTGCCACGGCCACGGAGAACGCCAGGAAGGCCCAGACCAGCAGTTTTCTTCCCCAAGCGGGCGCGCGCACCCTATATGGGGTCCAAACACCCTTTTCCTGTGCTGTCCAGCCCGTGTCGTACCCGGCGTGGACGGCCTTGCCGGACTCCCAACCATGACCTTCGCCACCAACCCCGCCCTTGCGCGCGCGCTGACCGAGCGCGGCTATACCGAGCTGACGCCGGTGCAGGAGGCCGTGCTGGCGCCCGGCGCCGAGGCGCGCGACCTGCTGGTCTCGGCGCAGACAGGGTCCGGCAAGACGGTCGCCTACGGCCTGGCTTTCGCCACCACCCTGCTGGGCGAAGACGAGCGGTTCGACCGCGCCGGCAATCCGAAAGCCCTGGTCATCGCGCCGACGCGCGAGCTCGCCATGCAGGTGCATCGCGAGCTGACCTGGCTCTATGCCCAGACAGGCGCGCGCATCCTGTCCTGCATCGGCGGCATGGACGGGCAGCGTGAGGCGCGTGCGCTGGAGGCGGGCTGCCATATTGTGGTCGGCACGCCGGGGCGGCTGTGCGACCATCTTGCGCGCGGACGGCTGAGGTTTGCCGAGCTGTCGGTCGTGGTGCTGGACGAGGCCGACGAGATGCTCGACCTCGGCTTCCGGGAGGAGCTGGACACGCTGCTGGACGCGACGCCGGACCCAAGGCGCACGCTGCTGTTCTCGGCCACGATCGCCAAGGAGATCACGGCGCTCGCACGGAAATATCAGACCAACGCGCTGCGCATCGATACTCTGGTGCGCAACCAGCCGCATGCCGATATCGAGTACCGTGCCGTGCGCATACCGCCGCGCGAGACCGAACATGCGGTGGTCAACGTGCTGCGCTATTTCGAGGCGCCGACCGCGCTGGTGTTTTGCGCGACACGCGACAACGTGCGGCACCTGCACGCCTCGTTGCAGGAGCGTGGCTTCACCAGCGTGGCGCTGTCGGGCGAGCTGACGCAGAACGAGCGCACGCGCGCGCTGCAGGCGATGCGCGACGGCCAGGCGCGCGTGTGTGTCGCGACCGATGTGGCCGCGCGCGGGCTCGATCTGCCGGAGCTGGGGCTGGTGATCCATGCCGACCTGCCCACGAACAAGGAAATCCTGCTGCACCGCTCGGGGCGCACCGGGCGGGCGGGGCGGAAGGGCACCTGCGTTCTGCTGGTGCCGGCGAACCGGGCGCGGGCGGCCGAAACTCTGATCTCGTCGGCCGGGGTGAGCGCACAATGGAGCGGGTCGCCTTTGCCCGAGGAGATTTTTTCGAGGGACGGGGCGCGGTTGCTGGCCGATCC
>CAXUNK010000396.1:0-2565 GCA_964252425.1 uncultured Acetobacteraceae bacterium | reverse complement strand
GGACGGCATCGCCCCCGCGCGATCCCGCAACTCGGTGAGCAGCCGCACCGCCAGTTTCGGTCCCACGCCGGCCACGCGCGTCAGGCTCGCCCGGTCGCCGGCCGCGATCGCGCTCACGAGATCCCGCGGCGAGAGGCCGACAGCACGGCCAGCGCCACCTTGGCGCCGACGCCCTGCACGGTGGTCAGCAACCGGAACCAGTCGCGCTCGGCGGCGTCGGCGAAGCCGTAGAGCAGGATGGCGTCCTCGCGCACCACCGTCTCCACCAGCACGCGCGCCTGGGCCGGCGGTGGCGGCAGGGCGGCCAGGGTGCGCGTGCTGGCCTGGACCAGGTAGCCCACGCCCGAGACGTCGATGACGCAGCCGCCGGCGTCCAGGCTGTCCACCCGTCCGGTCAAGAGCGCGATCATGCCGGCATGCAGCGTGCGACCGCCAGCCGCGTCGATCGGTGATGGGCGTGGCAGATGGCGACCGCCAACGCATCGGCGGCATCCGCACGGCGCAGCACCGCGCCCGGCAACAGGCGTGCGACCATGTGCGCCACCTGCGCCTTTTCCGCATTGCCGTTGCCGACCACAGCGCTCTTGACCGTCTTGGCCGCGTATTCCGCGACGGGGAGGCCCGCCAGCGAGGGCGCCAGCAGGCACACGCCGCGCGCATACCCCAGCTTCAGCGTCGCCGCGCCGTTGCGGTTGACGTAGGTTTCCTCCACCGCCGCTTCGTCGGGACGATGCCGCGCGATCAGCTCGGTCAGCGCTTCGTGGAGGGCGCGCAGCCGGTCCGGCACGGCGGCCTCCCCGTCCGTCGCGATCACCCCGCAATCGATGTGGCGGAGCCGGTTGCCGTCGCTCTCGATCAGGCCCCAGCCGGTGAAGCGCAGGCCAGGGTCGATGCCGAGCAGCCGGGCCACGGGCGCCTAGCCGGCGATGCGGGCGAGGACATCGTCCGGTATGTCGTAATTGGCGAACACGGTCTGCACGTCGTCGTTTTCTTCCAGCGCATCGACCAGCTTGAGCACCGAGGCGGCCCGCTCCTCGTCGAGGGTGACGACAGTGCTCGGGCGCCAGTCGAAGCGCGCTGCCTCCGGCGCGCCGAAACGCTGCTCCAGCGCGTCGCGCACGGCGAACAGGTTTTCCGGGGCGCACACCACCTCGTGCCCGTCCTCGCCGCTGGCCACGTCGTCGGCCCCGGCGTCGATGGCCGCCTCCAGCATGGCGTCCGGCGTGGCGGCGTTCGCTGGGTAGGCGACGACGCCGAGGCGGGAGAACATGAAGCTGACCGAGTTCGTCTCGCCGAGCGCGCCGCCGTGCTTGTTGAAGGCGGAGCGCACGTCGGACGCGGTGCGGTTGCGGTTGTCGGTCAACGCCTCGACGATGACGGCCACGCCGGACGGCCCGTAGCCCTCGTAGCGGACCTCGGAGAAATCCTCGCCGCCGGCCGCGCCGGACGCCTTCTTGATCGCGCGCTCGACGGTGTCGCGGGTCATGTTCTGCTTGTAGGCGGTGGTGACAGCGGCGCGCAGGCGGGCGTTGGCGGCGGGGTCGGGCAGGCCCTGGCGGGCGGCCACCGCGATCTCGCGCAGCAGCTTGGCGAATTGCCGGGCGCGGCGGGCGTCCTGCGCGCCCTTGCGATGCATGATGTTCTTCGCGTGGCTATGGCCGGCCATGGAGCGTCTCGGTCAGTGGGGCGACTGGCATAGCGGCAGTGCGCAGGTGCGGCTAGGGTTGTGGGGCGCCAAGCTGGCGCGCCTGCGCGTTTGTGGTTGCCGCGCGACCACATTATCTGTCATACCCAAGATTGACTGATTATCGGGGACGCACATGCATCTCTCTATCCGGAACGCCAAGACGTCGTTCACAGAGGCGGCCCAGGCGGCCGCGCGTGGTGAGCGCGTCGTCGTCACCAAGCATGGCCGGCCGTTTGTCGAGCTGATCGCCGCCCGGCCGGCGGCGGGCATGGATTTCCACAGGGCGGGGGAGATCCGGCGTCAGCTTGGGCTGGAACAGGTGGCATTGACCCTGCCGGCCGAGTTCGACGATCCGGCCTATAGCGCACAGGTGCTTGGCCTGGACGCGTGAGGCTGCTGCTCGACACGCATATCCTGATCTGGGCCGCGCTCACCCCCGACCGGCTGAGCCCGTCGGAATGCCGCCACATGGAGACGGCCGAGGCACTGGTGGTGTCGGCCGTCTCCGTCTGGGAGACCAGGTTGAAGTGGGACAGCCTGCATGTGACGGGCGGGCGCAAGGGGACGGTGTCTCCGGCCGACGTCGTGACCTTCGCCGAAGCGATGCAGTGGCCGTTCCTGGCGCTGACGGCCCGCCATGCGACGACCGTGCTGGCGCACCCGATCGGCCACAAGGACCCGTTCGACGAGCTGCTGCTGGTGCAGGCGCAGGAGGAGAAGCTGCATTTGCTGACCCGTGATGCGAAGCTTCAGGACCATCCCTGCGCCAGACAGTGACAGGCGAAGCAAGCAGTCCTTTTTTGAAAAAAAGATGCTGTGTCTGGGGTCAAGCGCGTCTGACCTTTTTGCGAGGGTTGCGGGGGGGGGGGGGGGGGGGG
>CAXUNK010000395.1:0-2567 GCA_964252425.1 uncultured Acetobacteraceae bacterium | reverse complement strand
CCGGCGGCCGACCCGGTCGGTCAGCCAGCCGAAGCCGAGCGCGCCGAGCACGGCCATGTGGCCCCGGAACGCGTGGCGGCGATCTGGGAGCGTCTGCATGCCATCGATGCCGACACCGCCCCGGCCCGCGCCGCCACCATCCTGGCGTGGGGGCACGGGGCGGGGCGAGGTCTGGGCCTGCGGCTGGGGTTCGCGCGAATCCTGGGCTTGCAGGCGGCGCACCAGCTCGCCCGGCGGCGGCAGGTCGGCAACATGGCAGAGCCGGATCAGCACCATCTCCGCCGCCGCCCGACGATCGGACGCGGTCTCGACCTCGGCCGCACCCTTCAGCAGCATCTGCCAGGCCCGGCCCAGCACCGGGATGCTCAACGCGTCGGCGAGTAGCACGCCGCGCGTGCGCTCGGCTTCCGGCAGCTCCTGGCTGGTGCGCAGCGCCGGGATCGATTTCAGCCGCGACAGCGTGTGCGTCAGATCCAGCAGGTCGCCCAGCATCTGACCGAAATCCGCGCCCTGCGCGTACGCCCTGTCGGTGATGGCCAGCGCATCGGCCGCCCGCCCGGCCATGGCCGCTTCCATCAGGTCGAACACCGCGCCGCGGTCGGCGATGCCGAGCATCTCGGCCACCGCCCCGCTGGTGACGACGCCGCCCTCACCCATCGCGATCGCCTGGTCGAGCAGCGACAGGCCGTCGCGCACCGAGCCGTCGGCCGCGCGCGCGATGGCGGCCAGCGCTTCGGGCTCGATCTCGACCTGCTCGGCGCGCGCGACCCTGCCGTACAGCGCCGCGAGCTGGGCCACCTCGATTCGGCGAAGGTCGAAACGCTGGCAGCGCGACAGCACGGTGACCGGCACCTTGCGTATCTCCGTCGTCGCGAAGACGAATTTCACGTGCGGCGGCGGCTCCTCCAGCGTCTTGAGCAGCGCGTTGAACGCGTTGCGGCTCAGCATGTGGACTTCGTCGATGATGAACACCTTGGTCCGCGCCTGCATGGGGCGGAACCGTGTGGCTTCGATGATCTCGCGCACGTCGTCCACGCCGGTGCGGCTGGCCGCATCCATCTCGACCACGTCCGGGTGCCGATCGGCCAGGATCGCCCGGCAATTGTCGCAGACGCCGCACGGGTCGGGTGTGGGGCCGCCGCGCCCGTCCGGCCCGACGCAGTTGAGCGCGCGGGCCAGGATGCGGGCGGTCGTGGTCTTGCCCACGCCGCGCACTCCGGTCAGCATGAAGGCGTGCGCGATCCGGCCCAGCTCGAAGGCACGCCGCAGGATGCGCACCATCGCGTCCTGGCCGATCAGGTCGTCGAAGCTGGTGGGCCGGTATTTGCGCGCGAGCACGCGGTAGGGTGCCGCGTCCGGAGCCGCCGCCGGCCCGACGGGCGCGGCCAAAGGTGCGGGGTCGCCGAACAGGCCCGGTCCGTCCGGCTCCGGCTCCGGCAACAGGTCCTGGTCCATCTCCTCAGACATGGGCGGCGGAGCGTGTCCGGCAGCCGGACGGCCAGGGTGCCGCGCGGCGGCGGAAGACGGGGTGGGAGGCCAACAAACGACCCGAACGTTGACCCACTGCGGCTGCTTCCTTCCGGACCTGACCGGGTTGGCGGGGCGTGCGTCCGCCGCCGACCTCCCGGGCAGGACTATCGTGCGGCCGGCGCACCGGCGCAAGGGTGCGGGCCCGCACGCGCGGCCGGCTACTTCTCGACGAACGCCTTCTCGATCACATAGTCGCCCTGCCGTGTGTTGGTGCCCTCCTGCCAGCCGCCCTGTTCGAACCAGGCCGAGAAATCGGCGAGCAAAGCCGGGCTGCCGCAGAGCATCACCCTGTCCTGCGTGCGGTCCACCGGCGGCAGCCCCAGATCGGCCGGCAACTTGCCCGAGAACATCAGCTCGGTGACCCGGCCCTGGTTGCGGAACGGTTCGCGTGTGACGGTCGGGTAGTAGAGCAGCTTGTCGCGGGCGAACTCGCCCAGCAGTTCGTGCACGTGCAGCCCGCGCGAGATCTCATCCTGGTAGGCGAGCTCGGCCACCGTCCGGCAGCCATGCACCAGCACCACGCGCTCGAACGGCTCGTACGTGTCGGGGTCCTTGATCAGGCTCATGAACGGCGCGAGCCCGGTGCCGGTGCCCACCATGTACAGCGTGCGGCCGGGCAGCAAGCTGCGGGCCAGCAGCGTGCCCACCGGTTTCTTGCCGATCAGCACCGTGTCGCTCGGCGTGATGTGCTGCAACCGCGAGGTCAGCGGTCCGTCCTGGACCTTGATGCTGAGGAACTCCAGCGTCTCCTCCCAATGGCCGCTCACCATGCTGTAGGCGCGCAGCAGCGGCCGGCCATCGACCATCAGGCCGATCATGGTGAACTGCCCGGCCTCGAAGCGGAACGCAGGGTCGCGCGTGCAGGTGAAGCTGAACAGGCTGTCTGTCCAATGATGCACGGACAGGACTCTTTCCTCGTAGAACGCACTCATTCGGGTCGTCAGCTTTCAGCGGTCTGCCGCCAGAGATAGGGCGGCGCGTTCCTGAAGGAGGGGGATCAGGCGGTCAAGAATGGCGGCCAGCGCCTGCCCCCAGGT
>CAXUNK010000394.1:0-2568 GCA_964252425.1 uncultured Acetobacteraceae bacterium | reverse complement strand
CCGCAGATCGGCGGCGGTCACCGGCGGCGTGCGCGCGGGCGGCGAAAGCGTCGGGCCCAATATGCTCGCCGCATCCGCGATCGCCGCCAGCTTGGCCGGCTGGTCGTCCGGGATGAACGAGGCGAGGGAGAGCACGTCCTGCACGCTCGGCAGATGTTGCAGGCGCGGCGTGACCGCCTGGACCGCCGAGAGTGAGGGCAGCAGCGCCTCGGCGGTGTACGGGTTGGTCACCGGATCGTCCATCAGATCGTGCAGCGTGGTCACCGCCTCGGTATGCTGGTTCTTCGTGTGCAGCGGATCGCCGTCGAACGGGATGGAGGCGGTGAGCGCCAGCCCGGTCAGCGCCAGTGCCGAGAACACCACCAGGATGGGCCAGTGCAGCGGTTTGACCACCGGCTCCAGCCGGCGGAGCATCATCACGCCGACCTCCTTCTTCTCCCGGCGCGGCCGGAACTGCACCAGCAGCGCGGGCAGCAGCGTCAGCGTGCACAGGAAGGCGATCAGCATGCCGCCGCCCGCGATCACCCCCAGTTGGGCCACGCCCACGAAATCGGTCGGCGTGAAGGCCAGGAAGCCGGACGCCGTGGCCAGTGCGGCCACCAGGATCTGCGCGCCTGACCCCCGCCCGGTCTCGGCCAGCGCGTCGATCAGCTCCGGATGGTTGTGCCGCCGCTCGCGGAAGCGGACGGTGAACTGGATGGCGAAATCCACCGCGATGCCGACGAACAGGATCGCGAACGCGACCGAGATCAGGTTCAGCGTGCCCACCGAAAGGGCGGCAAAGCCGGTGGTCAGCAGCAGCCCCAGCACCAGCGTCAGCGCGATCGGCACCGTCAGCCGCCACGACCGTACGGCGGCGAACAGCCATACCATGACCAGCAGGAAGCTGCCGCCCAGCCCGATCTCCGCCCCCTGCGCCACCGACGAGAACTCCTCGTCGTCCAGCGCGACCGATCCGGTGATCCGCACCTTCGCCTGCCCGGCGGCGACGTAGGGCAGCCGTGCCGCGGCCGCGCGCATCGCCGCACTGGCCGCCCCGCCCGGCTGCAACGCGCCGAAATCGAGCACCGGCCTGGCGGTCACGAACCTGAAGCGCCCGGCCTGTTCGGCGAGCGGCCCGGCCAGCAGGTTCTCCCACGACAAAGGCTGAGGATGCCCGTCTGCCGCCGCCCTCAGCGCCGCGTGGAACTGCGCGAGCGCGGGCGTGATCGCCCCGCTGTCGATGCCGCGCCGCGCGCCCTCGGCCACCAGGGACAGTGCCGCGAACAGCCCGCGCAGCGACGGGTCGGCCACCAGCTGGCCCAGGAACGGCTGCGCATCCACCGTTCGGTCGAGCAGGCCGGTCAGCTCGTCGGCGCCGATCAACAGGAAGGCGTTGCGCTGCAAGTAGGGCGAGCTGTCGGGCTGGCTGACATGGGTGAACAATCGCGGCTCGGCGGACAGCGCTGCGGCCAGGGATTTGGCCGTCGCTTCGGCCTCCTCCGGCACCCGGCCCCCGACCACGGCCACCAGCAGCCCGTCATTCTGCGGAAAGGCGGCGGCCAGCGCATCGCTCTGCTGTTTCCACGGCAGCGCGGCGGAGAACATCCGGCTCGTATCGGTGGTCACGCCCAGACGGTTGGCCGCCGCCCAGAAACTCCCGCCCGCCAGCACAACGGCCACGACCATGGTCGCGAAGCGTCGGCAACTGCACATATGCACCAGCCGCGGCAGGATCGCGCGCACCGCGCCGGCGATGGTCATGCGCCGTGGCGGCCAGGGCGGGTCGTGCGGTTCATCGGCAGGGGCCTCTCGACTGGCAACCGAGAGGGGCTGCGGCGCCAGGGTGATGATGAGTTTTCCCGCGGCCGGCAAGACCGTGGGGGTGACACTTGAAGAAAGCAGTCCTTTTTCGAAAAAAAGGACCAAAAAACTTCTGTCTCCGACGCCTGCATTTATACTCGCGCAGGTTCTGCCAGAACCGCTCTGGCAGAATTGTCGTGAGCCTTAGTGCAGGCGAACAGAACAAAAGCTTTTTGCTTCTTTTTCTCGAAAAAGAAGGCCTTCCTTCCTCCCACCTAGAGCGCCGCCGCCACCTCGAACGCCGAAAGATGAGGCGAGCCGTGCCCCTCCGCCAGGCGCACCAGGCGCATGACCGCCTCACAGGCCGGCGCCTTCCGCCCCAGCCGCTCGGCCAACGCCACCACCGCCCCCTGCAGCTCGCCGATCTCGGTCGGGCGGCCGCGCTCCAGATCCTCCCACATCGACGACCTGGCGAGCGGATCGATGCGCAGCGACCGCCCCGCCACCAGCCGGAACAGCCCATCCGGCAGGCGCAGCATGGCGGGCAGCAGGGCAGGGGGCACGGCACTGCTCCTACGCGGACGGATGCCCGCCGCGCGCAGCAGGCCCAGCAGCTCGTCCTGCTGTGCCGCCAGCAGGCGCCGCCAGGTCCGGCTGCCCAGCTCCTCGCGCAGCGGCACGCCGGACAGCGCGTTCAGCGCGTTGTTCAGGTTCAGCAGCATCTTGCCCCATTGCACGCCCAGGATGTCGCCCACCTCGTCCACCGGCAGCCCGTCCACGCTCAGC
>CAXUNK010000393.1:0-2584 GCA_964252425.1 uncultured Acetobacteraceae bacterium | reverse complement strand
CCGACCTCTCCGGCACGGCCGCCTACAACCAGCGCCTGTCCGTCCGCCGCGCGCAGAGCGTGGAAGCCGAACTGGTGCGTGACGGCGTGGCCCGCGGCGAGATCAGCATCCACGGCTACGGCGAGAGCAACCCGCTGGTGCCAACCGCCAAGGGCGTGCGCGAGCCGCAGAACCGGCGTGTGGAGATCATCCTGCATTAGCCGCCGGCCGACGGCTCCGGTCACCGCGTTCACGCCAGGCTGGGGGGTCATGCTCCCCAGCTTTTTTCTTGCGCCGTCCGGAGCGACGATGGACATCCGTCTGCTGCATCGCCTGGCACCCTATCTCGACCGGGTGCCGGTGGAGCGCCGGCTGCTGGCCGGGCAGTTCCTGCGCTTCGGCGTCATCGGCACGATGGGCTTCGTGTGGGACACCCTGATCGTGTACGCGCTGGCGCCACGGCTGGGCACCACCTGGGCCGGCATGGTCTCCTACGTGGTGGCCGCCTCGATCAACTGGGCGCTGAACCGGGTCTGGACCTACCGGCACATCGCCCACGGGGCGGCCGGGCGGCAACTGGCGCTGTTCCTGGCCGCCAACTCCGTGGGGCTGGTGCTCAACCGCGGCACCTACCTGCTGCTGATCGCCCATGTGCCGCTGTGCAGGACCTACCTGGTGCTGCCGGTGGCCGCCGGCGGCATCGCCGGCATGTTCGTCAACTTCTTCCTCTCGCGCCGCCTGGTGTTCCGATGAGCGCACCCAAGGTTGCCGTGCTGATCCCCTGCTACAACGAGGCGGTGGCGATCCCGCGCGTGGTGGCCGGCTTCAAGGCGGCGCTGCCCGGGGCCGCCATCCACGTCTACGACAACAACTCGACCGACAACACGGCCGAGGCCGCGCGTCTGGCCGGCGCCGTGGTCGGCCGCGAGATGCTGCAGGGCAAGGGCCACGTGGTCCGGCGCATGTTCGCCGATGTCGAGGCCGACATCTACGTCCTGGTCGATGGCGACGACACCTACGACGCCGCCTGCGCCCCCGCTCTGGTGGCGCTGCTGCAGGAACAGCGGCTGGACATGGTCACCGCCGTCCGCCAGTCGGGCGAGGACCACACGCATCGCCGCGGCCACAAGGCGGGCAACATCGTGCTGACCGGGCTGGTGGCGCGGCTGTTCGGCGCCCGCGTCTCCGACATGCTGAGCGGCTACCGCGTGTTCTCGCGCCGCTTCGTCAAGACGTTCCCGGCACTGGCCGGCGGGTTCGAGACCGAGACGGAGTTCACCGTGCACGCGCTGCAACTGGCCATGCCGCTGGGCGAGCTGCCGTCGGCCTATCGCGAGCGGCCGCCCGGCTCGGCCAGCAAGCTGCGCACCATCACCGACGGGCTGCGAATCCTGCGTCTGATCCTGCTGCTGGTCAAAGACGAGCGGCCGCTGCCGTTCTTCTCGATCTGCGCGGCGGGGCTGTTCGCGCTGGGCCTGCTGCTGGGTATCCCCATCGTGCTGGAGTTCTGGCGCACCGGGCTCGTGCCCCGACTGCCCACCGCGATCGTCTCGGCCGCGCTGATCGCGCTCTCCTCCCTATCGCTGGCGTGCGGGTTGATCCTCGATTCGGTCGGGCGAGGCCGGCGCGAGGTCAAGCGGCTGGCTTATCTGGCGGTGGCTGGGCCTGGGTAGGGGAAGCAGTCCTTTTTTGAAAAAAAGGACCAAAAAACTTCTGTCTCCCACGCCTGCAATAGTGCTCGCGCAGGTTCTGCGAGAACCGATCTGGCAGAATCGTTGCGAGCCGTGGTGCAGGCGAACAGAGCAAAAGCTTTTTGCTTCTTTTTCTCGAAAAAGAAGACCTTCCTTTCTCCTACGAGCCAACCCTACGACGGGCGGCCTTGCTGGCCCAATAGGCGCCGGTCGTCTTGTAGGCGGTCGCGCAATGGATGGCGACCGCCTGATGGACGTCGCGGCGCGCCAGGATGGCGATGCCGGACAGCGCCTCCCGCCAGTTCGGCCCGGCGCGCGCCAGCGTTTCGGCCAGCGCGCGGGTCAGCAGCCCCGGGCCGGTGGAAAGCCAGATGCTGTCCTCGTCGCCGCGGCCCAGCGCCGACATGCCCAGCCCGAACGCCCTTACCAGAACCTCCTGCCCGGGTGCGGCCGCGATGAAATTGTTTCCGATGCTGCCCAGGTCCTCGATGTAGAGCACCAGCCCGGCATCGCTTGGCAGGATACTTGAAACGGGCGCGATGCAGCGGTCATCCGCATCGGCATAGATGCCGCCGAGTGCGGCCAGATACCCCAGACGGAACAGATCGGCCTGTTGCGCGGGCTCCCTGGCGCGGGCGAACACCGCGCCGGCACGCGCACCATACGTCCGCGTGATGAAGTCGCGTGCGGCAGCCGTATCGAAACACCTGTAGGCATGGCCGGGATTGAGCGCGCCCCAGCTTCGCATCAGCATGGCGATGTCGTCCGGCGGGCTGGCGCTGTCCCAGAACTGCAGCACCGCCTTCGTGACCGGCGAACCGGCGGCGGGCTCCAGCGGGCGGGGCAGCGGCGAGCCGGCCAGCCCGCAGGCGCGCAACGCGGTCACCAGCTCGAACGCTGCGGCCGTGCTGCCG
>CAXUNK010000392.1:651-2586 GCA_964252425.1 uncultured Acetobacteraceae bacterium | reverse complement strand
CCGCGCCCCCCGCGATGCCGCGGCGCCACCGAGCCTGGCCTCCGACTACTGGGCGGCGGCGGCGCGCCGGCACTGCGAGAAGGCCGCGCAATTGAACCCGCGGCACGCGCTGGCCCGCAACGCGCGCCGGCTGCGCGCGGGCGACGAGCTGGTGTTCTCCGGCCCGGCCGGCCTGCGTGCCGTGCTGGTGGGCGCAGCTGAGGGCGGCAGCGTGACGCTGCGCTTCAACCACACCGGTGCCGTGTTCGAGAGTGCGCTGGCCGCATCGGGCGCGCTGGCTCTGCCGCCCTATATCGATCGTCCGCACGGGCCAACCGAGCAGGATAGGCGCGACTACCAGACCGTGTTCGCCGCCCGGCCAGGCGCTGTGGCCGCGCCGACGGCCGGGCTGCATTTCTCGGACGGGCTGCTGGACAGGCTGTCGGCGCGCGGGGTGGGGCGGGTGAGCCTGACTCTGCATGTGGGCGCCGGCACCTTCCTGCCGATGCGGTCGGAGCGTGTGGCCGACCACGTGATGCACGCCGAGCGCGGCACTCTGTCCCAGGACGCGGCGTCGCACATCAACGCGGTCCGCGGCGCGGGCGGACGGATCGTGGCCGTCGGCACGACCAGCCTGCGCCTGCTGGAAGCCGCGACCGACACGCAGGGCACGCACGGCTTCGATGGCGAGACCGACATCTTCATCGTGCCCGGCCGCACGATACGCGGCGCGGACCTGCTGCTGACCAACTTCCATCTGCCGCGCTCGACCCTGTTCATGCTGGTCTGCGCCTTTGCCGGCACCGCACGCATGAGGGCCGCCTACGCCCACGCGATCGAGGCGGGCTACCGCTTCTACTCCTACGGCGACGCGACCTTGCTGGAGCGTGCGGACCGGTGACGGCGTTCGTCTGGACCGGGGAGGCGGTGGACGGCGCGGCGCGTGCCGGCACGCTGCGCACGGCGCATGGCGACGTGCCGACGCCGACCTTCATGCCGGTGGGCACGGCGGCCACGGTCAAAGCGATGACGGCGGACGCGGTGCGGGCGACCGGCGCCGGAATCGTGCTGGCCAACACCTATCACCTGATGCTTCGGCCGGGCGCCGAGCGTGTGGCGGCGCTGGGCGGGCTGCACCGGATGATGGATTGGCCGGGGCCGATCCTGACCGATAGCGGCGGGTTCCAGGTGATGTCGCTCGGCAAGCTGCGCACGCTGGACGAGGGCGGGGTGACGTTCCGGTCGCATCTGGACGGCTCGCCCCACCGCCTGACGCCGGAGCGGGCGATGGACATCCAGCACGCGCTGGACGCCACGATCAGCATGGTGCTGGACGAGTGCACGCCGTTCCCCGCCACGCACGCGCAGGCGGAGTCGTCGATGGCGCTGTCGATGCGCTGGGCGGCGCGGTGCCGGCCAGCGTTCGTGGCGCGCGAGGGCTATGCGCTGTTCGGCATCGTGCAGGGCGGGGTGTTCGCGGATCTGCGACGTGTCTCGGCCGAGGCGCTGCAGGAGATCGGCTTCGAGGGCTACGCGGTGGGCGGCCTGGCGGTGGGCGAGGGGCAGGCGGCGATGTTCGACACGCTGGAGGCCACCGTGCCGCATCTGCCGGCCGCCGCCCCGCGATACCTGATGGGGGTCGGCACACCGGACGACCTGCTGGGGGCGGTGGCGAGGGGGATCGACATGTTCGACTGCGTGATGCCGACGCGGGCCGGCCGCACCGGACGGGCCTTCACCTCGGTGGGCGTGCTCAACCTGCGCAACGCGCGCCATGCGCCCGACCCGGCGCCGCTCGACCCCGGTTGCGCGTGCCCCGCCTGCACGCGGCATAGCCGCGCCTATCTGCACCATCTGTTCCGCAGCGAGGAGATGCTGGGGCCGATGCTGCTGACCTGGCACAACATCGCCTACTACCCGTCGCTGATGCGCGGCCTGCGCGCGGCGATCGTGGAG
>CAXUNK010000392.1:0-641 GCA_964252425.1 uncultured Acetobacteraceae bacterium | reverse complement strand
CTCGGGCGGGCTCGCGTCGTTCGCCGCGAGCGTGCGGGCAGGCTGGGCCGCGCGCGAGCCTGCTTGTTGAGCGGGCGGGCGCACCCATGCTTCCGCTTGCCCCCTGCAAAGGCTAGAAGACCGCGATGTTCGATTTTGCCTGGTCCGAGATCGCCCTGATCGGGGTGGTGGCGCTGATCGCCATCGGCCCCAAGGACATGCCGGTGGCCATACGCGGCATCGCGCAGACGGTGAAGAAGCTGCGCCGCATGGCCGGCGAGTTCCAGGGCCATGTGGACGAGATGCTGCGCGAGGCCGATCTGGGCGACGTCAAGCACTCGATCAACGAGTTGCGCAGCCTGAACCCGAAATCGATGGTGCAGCGCGCGATCGACCCCGACGGGGCGGTCGGCCGTGCCTTCGCCGACCCGTTCCGCGAGCATCCCGTCGCACCGGTGATGACGCCGCTGGAGCCGGTGCACGTGCCGGAGGTGCACGCGGCCGAGCCGGTGCCGCCGGCGCCCGGCATCACGACCGACACCGCGCCCGAGATGCCGCCGATCGGCGAGCCGCCCATGCCGCATGCCGACGGGGCCGGGCCGTCCGCGCCGGCCGGAAGCTGAGATGGACGCGGCCGCGGACGACCCGATCCATGACAAGCC
>CAXUNK010000391.1:0-2596 GCA_964252425.1 uncultured Acetobacteraceae bacterium | reverse complement strand
TCTTCGCCGACGGCGGTTCGCGCGGAAATCCCGGACCGGCTGCCGCCGGCGCCGCCGGCAGCGAATGCCCGGACCCCCGAGACCCAGGCGGCGCGACGCACGCCAGAGGCGCGTGCGGAACGTCGGCGCCGCCGCCGGGAGCTATGAGGCGGCCGCCAGGTTCCGCCTCGGGATCGTGCAGCTCGCGCACCAGCCTGTTGACGGTGAGGACCGGCGCCTGGTGCCGGTTGCCAGGGTCCGGATTGCTCATGTGCGGCTGGTAAAGGGGCTGCAGCCGCCGGGCGTAGTCGGCCGCAGCGTCGAGATCGCCGCGGCGGAGGGCCAGCAGCATCACCAGGCGGAGCACGTCGCCAGGGCCCAGCCGGAGCAGGTCTACCAGGTCAATGCGGCTGATCACCTCCGCGATTGCCGCCTCCCGGTCCAGCACCGCCTGATCCCGTGCACCAGGTGGACGACCAGCACCCGGCCGAGCCCCACCATGCTGCCCGCTTGATTGATGATTTCGGGGCACCCCGACGCCTCCTGAGCAGCTTGGTCACCAGCAGCAACACGCCGACGATCAGGGTTATCCCCAGTGACGGTACAGGGACCAAGCCACCCGAAGGAGGAATCTCTATCGAGTCAGATGGGCGCGCGCCGGCGCGCGCGATCCTTGTACATGGCGCCTCGGCTTGACGACGCACTCTGCGCGACGCAATGCTCGCACAGAGCGCGACCTAAAACGGAGCCGTCCACAGGATGCCCGCCTCACTGCACCGGCTCCGAACTCGACCCGACCGACTGCGCTCCGACCAAGCATTCCAAGTCCGGCAGCTGGTGCTCGGACTGGATGGCCTACCCGAGCCGGCAGTGCGCGAGATCGTCGCAGCGATCGACCGCCAAACGGCCAGCAACCGAGGATGGACCTTCGTGATGTTGTCGCCTGCCCAGAATGCCTCTGTGGTCCGATGGCTCGGCCGACACAGCACCAGGCCGCGGATTGCCGTCCAGCTATGGGCCGAGATGCTGTGCGCGCTCCGGATCGACACCGGAGAGGTGATGCTGAGCCGGGACCAGCTGGCCAGCAGCGTCGAGGCACGACCAGCGGAGGTGAGCGAGATCCTATCCGAGCTGGAGCGCATAGGGGCAATCACGCGTAGCCGGCAGCGCGTAGCCGGCATGCGAGGACCTGGTCGAGTGTCAGTGTACGTCTCGCCCCTGGTAGCTACCCACCTAGCCGGCGCCGCCCGAGATCGAGCTCAAGCAAGTGCAAAACCCGTCGATCCCGTCGGTTGCACGGGTGGAAAGGGTGCCGTCCGGCACCTGAACCTAAAAGCCCGTGTTTAACTAAGGCAGCATTGCAAGCTGCGTCGCTGTTGCACCGCCTAGACTTGGGCCTTGCTTCCAACCGACCGATTGCACGAGGGGACACTGGACCAGCGCCAGGCCAGCAGCCCGACGCTGATCGGCTATGCCCGGGTCAGCACGGATGACCAGGATTGTGCAGGCCAGGTCTGGGAACTCCGCCAAGCCGGTTGCACCCAGATCATCACAGAGACGGCCTCCGGCGCCGATCGCCGGCGGCCGGCGCTGGCGCGCTTGGTCGCCACCATCACCACCGGCGAGACGCTCGTCATCGTACGCCTCGACCGCCTGGCCCGCAGCGTCCCACACCTGCTGCAGGTCCTCGACCAGCTGACCGCACGAGGCGCCGGCCTGCGATCGCTGCGCGACCCGATCGACACCACCACCGCCGGCGGCCGCTTCGTGACGACGGTCCTGGGTGCGGTTGCTGAACTCGAGCGCAGCCTGATCATCGAGCGCACCCGCGCTGGCGTCGCGGCCGCGGCTCGCGCCGGCCGACTGCCAGGCCATCCTGGACTGCGGGCCAGGGATCCGGAGGCGACGCGCCAGCTCGCAGCCACGCGCCAGGCCCACGCCCTCGAACGGTCAGCTCGAGTACTGGGACCATGGCTGGCGGCGATCGCCGCGGACCGGCCGGCCGCCTGGGAAACGATCGCCCGACGCATCGCCGCCAGCGGTGGTCCAGACTGGTCAGGGGAGCGGCTACGGCGGACATGGCACCGGCTCGATGACGCGAGACAGCGGCAGCAACCATAGGTTTATATTCCTGGGTCCACCACACGCCAGGAAGGCCAAGATGCAGCAGGTCCGCGAACGCTCGATCCTCGACCGGTGCATCCGATGGCTGGAGGACCACCGCCGGCGCCGGCGGGTGCGCCAGTTCCAGCGCGACGTCCTGAACCGCGGCGGCAGGAGCGGCCTGTGGCGCTGACCCCCAACACCCTGACCAGGGCGCTGAGCGTCCGGATCACCGAGGCGCAGGCGCAACGACTGGCGGCCGAGGCTGACCGTAGAGGCGTCCGTCCGAACGAGGCCCTGCGCCAGGTCCTCGATGCGCTGCCACCGCCACCTGACGGAGCACCGCCAGCACGACGTCGGCCGCCGCAGGCCTCCGCCTACCATCCCGGTTGACCGACCGGCCGCACCCTCGCAGGTGCGCGGCTACGCCGCTCAGCCGCGCTTCGCGCCGTGACCATGCAGCTCGGGGGTCCGGCGCCGGGCTGCGCCCGGTGCGCTTCGCGCCGTGTGGGAA
>CAXUNK010000390.1:0-2605 GCA_964252425.1 uncultured Acetobacteraceae bacterium | reverse complement strand
CAGGTCCATCAGCCGGTCCAGCTCGGCGATACCGAAGCCGCGCCACCACGCCGTCGAGGGCGGGGGTGCGGGCGGCGTGTCGTGACGGGAGGAGTAGGCGGCCGGGATGTCGGCGGCCGGCCGGTGATAGGTCGGCCCGACGCCGCAACCGGCGGCAGTCAGGCAGGTCAGCAGCGCCACGAAGGACCGCCGGCGGGGTGGGTAGGGCTGCATCGGGAGGGGTCGTGACGTGTCCTGCGGGCGGCCAGCTTCTACGGGGCTTCATGCGGCCCGGCAAACGTCGTCGCTATCTTGCGCGCCCTGTGGCCAAGTGTTCACATCACGTCCACCCCGGGGAGGATGGTTCGCGTGCGCCGACGCCGACTGGTCGCCTGCGGTCTGGGTGCCGCCGCCATGCCGCTGATCGGCCGTTCGCAGACGCGACGGCCTAAGCTCATTCTGGGCGTGCTGACGGATCTGTCGGGCGCCTATGCCGGTATCGCCGGTCAGGGATCGGTCGCCTGCACCAGGCTGGCGGCGCGCGACTTCGCCGTCCATGCCAGCCCGGCCTTCGACATCGAGGTGATCTCCGCAGACCATCGCAACGATCCCAAGATCGGCGCGGAGATCGCCGCCCACTGGCTCGACGATCAGGGCGTGGACGCCATACTGGACGTGCCTGACAGCGAAGTGGCCTTGGCGGTCAGCGCCGCCGTCCGGCAGCGCAACCGCGTGCTGATCGAGTGCGGCGCCGGTCTGACCGAGCTGACCCATGCCGATTGCTCGCCCAACACCGTCGCCTGGTCGTTCGACACCACGATGCTCGCGCGCTCGACGGGCGGCGCGTTCACCCAGGCGGGCGGCAGCACCTGGTTTTTCGTGACCGCGGATTACGCGTTCGGCCGCCAGTTGGAGGCGGAGACGACGCGCCAGGTGATCGCGGCCGGCGGGCGGATCGAGGGCACTGCCGCCTATCCCTTTCCGGGTACCACCGATTTCACGCCGGTGCTGCGCGAGGCGCAGCAGAGCGGCGCGGCCGTGCTCGGTCTGGCCAATGCGGGCACGGACGTCACCGCCTGCATCAGGGGTGCGGCGGCGATGGGGCTCGCCGGGCAGATGCGCCTGGCCTGCCTGCTGATGCAATTGCCGGACGTCTATCATCTCGGGCTCGACCTGGCAGGCGGTCTGATCCTGACGGAAAGCTTCTACTGGGACCTGAACGAGCGCACGCGCGCGTTCACCGGCCGGCTGATGGCGCAGGAGAAGCCGGCCGTCTATCCCGACATGATCCAGGCCGGCTGCTACGCCGGCGCGCTCCACTATCTCAAGGCTGTCGTCGCCGGCGACCCGGCGGCCGCCCGGCGGGACGGGGCGGGCATGGTCGCGCGCATGAAAGCGATGCCGACCGACGACGATGCGTTCGGCCGCGCGCGCATCAGGGCTGACGGGCGGGCGATGGTCCCGGCCTACCTGTTCCAGGTCAAGACAGCGGGCGAGAGCGCCGGCGCGTGGGATCTGTACCGGCTGCTGACCACCACCGATGCCGAGGAGGCTTACGGCCCCATGTCAGGCTGCGCGCTGGCGCGCAGTTGAGCCAGGGGCCGCGCCTTTCTATCGAGTGCGGCGCAGGCTCGACCCCAAAAGCCGCGCCACCACGCGCACAAGCCCCGTCTGCGCCACCACGCGTGTGGCCGGCGCGATCATCGCCGCCAGTGTCAGGCTTTGGCGTGCCTGCTCGATGCTGGTGTCGCGCACACGCCGGGCCTCCTCGGCCACCGTATCGGTCACCTTTCGGGTCGCGATGAAGCCGAACACGCCGGCCAGGACCAGATCGACTGCGAAGACGATGGCCGTGGAGGCGAGCGGCGAGAGATGCGCCCACTGCTCCAGCGCCTCGATCGCCAGCACGTGAAGCAGAACCAGCACGGCGATGGCGAAGACCGCCGCCACCACGCCGAAGATGACGTGGTGGATCGCGACGGCCAGCATCCGGCGCAACAGCAGGATTTCCGCCTGAAGGGCGACCCGGGCGAGGCGGACTGTGCGCATGTGGGACGGCCTACTTGGTGATTCGGCCGAGCAGGAAGCCGACAGCCGCGGCCACGCCGATGGCGATCAGCGGCTGGTCGCGCACCTGGTCGGCGACCATGTCGGCGCCGTCCTCGGTGTAGGCGCGCGCGCTCTTCGCGTAGTCGCCCGCGCGGCTGGCATACTCGCCGGCCCGGCTTCTGGCGTCCGACAGGACGGGGCTGACCCGGTCCTCCATCAGCTGGTTCACCTGACGACGGAGATCACGGATCTCGTCGCGCGCCGAGTCTGACATGGCCATGGAAGATGCTCCTGCTTGCATGATTGAGGGTGGAGGGAGACACCACCCGGCGTTACAGGCCGTGCAACGCCACCTTGCGGAGGCGGTTGCCATACAGGATCGCGCTGAATGGCGTTCGTTTCGCGAGGTACCCCGGCCACCGCCGGGAATGGCGATGCCGGCGCACCCGGCTTCGCCCTGACGGTGGCGCCTGGGTCGCTGACCGTCCTGCTGGGCGCCTCGGGCAGCGGCAAATCTGCGGTGATGCGCATGCTTGCCGGGCAGGGCGGGGGCGGCAGCCGGGTGATGGCGTCCGGC
>CAXUNK010000389.1:0-2608 GCA_964252425.1 uncultured Acetobacteraceae bacterium | reverse complement strand
GCCCCACCCTCCACCGGGGCGGTCCGCGCCTTCATGCCTACCCCGCCGCGGGTGTCGCGGCTGACCGCCCAGGCGGCCAGCCCGTATTCGACCAGCTCCTGCACGTTGCTGGGATTGAACACCGGCATCCCGAAATGGATCAAAGCGAGATCGCTCTGATGCGCGAGCGTCGAGGAGCGCGCGCCATGGTCGTCGCCGCAGAGCGCTATGGCGCCGCCCAGCGCCGGCGTGCCGGCGTAGCTCGCGTGCTTCAGCACGTCGCCCGACCGGTCCACGCCGGGTCCCTTGCCGTACCACAGGCCGAACACCCCATCCGTCTTGGCGCCTGGCAGCAGGCCCACCTGCTGCGACCCCCAGACGGCAGTGGCCGCCAAATCCTCGTTGATGCCGGGCTGGAAGACGATGTCGTGCTTGTCGAGGTGCTTCTTCGCGGCCCAGAGCGCGATGTCGTAGCCGCCCAGCGGCGACCCGCGATAGCCGCTGATGAACCCGGCCGTGTTATGCCCGGCCGCCCGGTCGCGGCGGCGTTGCAGCAGAGGAAGACGCACCAGCGCCTGGATTCCGGTCAGGAACACCCGGCCGTCGAAGCGCGCATATTTGTCGTCCAGCGCCACCGCCTGCCGGACGGGGCTGGAGCTGATCTCCTGCACGATCTCGCGCGAGTCCCGCTCGGCATCCATGGCACGTTCCTGTCAGTACGGACCCTTCGAACCGGCGGTCCCCAGGCTGAGCTAGAGGTGGCGCGCGCTTTGCACAACGCGACCGCAGAAATAAGATTCAGTGGGAGCGCATCGGCACGGAGCGGGTAATTTCCTGTCGTGTGGAGTGTCAGACGGGCAACATACCGCCGGTCACATCTTCATGTCGGCCGGCATGTCCATCACAGGATGCGTGCTTGGCAGCGGTCGGGCGGCCAGAGATGCATCGGGCGGCACCGGCCCGGGGGCGGCCGCGCGCAGCCACCCATGCGCGTCCACCAGTACCGAGCCTGCGCCTGGCGCCGCCACCGCATAGGCCTGGGCCACGGCCGGGTCGTCGGTGTCGCAGTCCCGGCCGGAACCCAGGCGAACCGTCACTCGCGGCCGCAGCGTGATGCCCACGGGACGGCCGCGCAGCGCGCTCACCTCGCGGCTCGCGTCGCCGCACGTGACGCGGAAATCGGGTGCCAGCAGCGGCGTCGCCCACCCCGACGTACCCAGGGTCAGCCCGGCATTGCGCGCCTGGATGAAGTCGATCAGCGCCCAGCGCTCATCCTCGTCCAACTCAGCGAAGCCGGGCATGACAAGCCCGCCGCGCGGCCCCTCGATGCCGTGGGACAGCCACCAGAACATCTGCCCGTCCGAATGCATCCACAGATGCGCGGCGGTGAGGTCGGCGGGCGGCACAGGCAGCGTGCGGGCGAGCGGCCCGTCGCCATGCCCGCCCGCGCCGTGGCATGCGGCGCAATGGGCCGGGTACAGCGCCGCCCCGCGCGCCACGCTGTCGGCGGAAAAGCCAGTCGGCGAGCGGTAGAACTCGGTCGGCACCGCCGGCACCAGCAGCGGCGAGAAATGCGGCGCCGCCGCCCAGGCCAGCCCGCATCCCGACACGCCGGCGATGATCGCCGCACGCCCCCGCCCGCGGCGCATCCACACGGCCGCGGCGAGCAGCACCAAGGCGCAGGCCAGTGCGCCGCCCGCCAGCAGCACCTCACGGGCGATGTCGGCGTCTTCTTGCGCCGCCGACAGGCTCGGCACCCAGGCGAACGGCCAGACCGCCTGGCTGTGCATGGCCGGCTGCAACTCGGTCAGCACCCCGGCCGCCAACAGCACTGCCGCGCCCAGCCCCAGTTCCAGCAGGATCGCCCGCCCAAGCGCGCGCCGAGCCGCCGCGGCGGGCAAGGCGGGCGTGAGATACCGCCGGTTGCGCGCCGCGAGTGCGACGAGCAGCGCGAACAGCATGGCCTTCACCCCGACCATCCAGCCATAGGCGGTGCCGACCAGACCGGGCAGGCTCGCGACCAGCACCCAGGCCTGGACCGATGCCGTCACCAGCAGCGTCGCCACGCAGGCGAGTCCCAGGCGAGAAAACCGCTCCGCGGCTTGGCGCGCCTGCTCCGGTTCCGCGCGGGCGATCACGGCTAGCAGCCCGGGCAACCCGCCCAGCCACAGCCCGGCGGCCAGGATGTGCAGCGTGGAGGACGCCAGCAGCCAGGGCGAGCCGCCCATGGCCAGGGCATGGCTGTGCCCCGCCTGCAGCACCAGTGCGGCCACTCCCAGCACGGACGCCAATCCGGGCAAGCCGGCGAACAGCGCTCCGCCCGCCAGCGCCAGCAGCGCCAGCCGCGCCGCAAGCAGCCGGCCGAACAGCGTGCCCAGCACCGACCAGATCGCGTCAGGCTGCAGGCTGCCGGCCAGGTCCTCGGTCTGCGCGGCCAGCCACAGCAGCGCTCCGCCGATTGCGGCGGCCAGCGACCAGGCACAGAGGGCGCGCAACTGCCCGGCCAGGTGCGGCTGCAGCCCCGCCGGCCGGACCAGCCGCGCAAAGACAAGCCCGCCCGAGGCCGCGACCAGCCCGGCGACCGACACCGCGCGTGCCAGCGCCAGCGGCAGCCCGCCCTCTATGTCGA
>CAXUNK010000388.1:0-2621 GCA_964252425.1 uncultured Acetobacteraceae bacterium | reverse complement strand
GGCGGGGGGGGGGGGGTGGGGCGCGGAGGGGTTGCGCGTTCTGGGGGCGATCGAGGTGATGCAGGGCGGGCTGGCCAGGCGCGGTCTGCTGAGCCGCGTGGCGCCGGACGCGCTCGCTTCGGCCGATATCGCGCGTGGTGCCGCGGTGTTGCGTGCTTTGGGGGCAGCCGATGTTGGGCAGGCCTGCGTGGTGCAATCGGGCTGCGTGCTGGCCGTCGAAGCCATCGAGGGCACCGACGCCATGCTGGCCCGCGCGGCGGGTCTGGCCCGACCGGCTCCCGGCGGGGTGCTGGTCAAGATGGTCAAGCCGGGGCAGGACCGCCGCGCCGACCTGCCCACGATCGGACCACGCACCATGGCCGCCGCGTTCCAGGCGGGGCTGCGCGGCGTGGCGGTGGAGGCGGGCGGCACGCTGATGACCGACGAGGCGGGCTGTATCGCCGAGGCCGACCGGCTGGGTCTGTTCCTGGTCGGCCTGGATGCCGATGTGCAGCCCGGACAGACATGATCGGAGCGAAAATTGGGTAAATTCCTGCACACGATGCTGCGCGTGCGCGACCTGGACGCCAGCACCGCCTTCTACCGCGACCTGCTCGGCATGCGCGAGTTGCGCCGAAACGAGGTGCCAGCCGGCCGCTACACGCTGGCCTTCATGGGGTATGCCACCAACGCCGAGGGCCAGGCGGAGATCGAGCTCACCTACAACTGGGACCAGACTGAGCCGTACGCTCTTGGTACCGCCTTCGGCCACTTGGCCGTTGGCGTGCCGGACGTGGCGGCCGCGTGCGAGACGTTGCGCGAAGGCGGCGGCCGGGTGGTGCGGGAGGCCGGGCCGGTCAAGCACGGCACCACCGTGATCGCCTTCGTGGAGGACCCCGATGGTTACAAGATCGAGCTGATCGAACGCGCGTGAGCCTGCTCGACGGGCTCAACCAGGGCGCGCAGCGTCTCGCCGGGACCGTGCTGCCGGCCGGCGCCTGGCCGTTCGGCGAGCGCGTGGTGCGCATCGGCGTCACCGGCCTGTCCCGCGCGGGCAAGACCGCGTTCCTGACCTCGGCCGCGGCGAACCTTGCCGCGCGCCGCTTCGCGCTCGCCCCGTCCGGCGCCAGCGCCGTGCCCCGTTTCGATCAGGCGCGCCATCTGGCCAGGCTGGCCGCCGACCCGCCCGCCTGGCCGGAGCGCACGGACGCCTCCTCCTTGCTGGCTTTGTCCACACGCATCCGGCACGGATTGTTGCCGGACCGTCATATCCGGCTCGAGTTCCTGGACTATCCGGGGGAATGGCTGGTCGACCTGCCGATGCTGCGCCAGTCCTTCGCCGATTGGTCGGCGGCAACGCTGGCGCGCCTGGCGGGCGAGGACCTGGCGCAGGAGGCCGGGCCGTTCCTGGCCTTCGTGCGCGGACTGCCCCGTCGTGCGGGGGCGGACGAGGCGTTGGCCCAGGCCGGGTCAGGCCTGTATCGCGAGCTGCTGGGGCAGTTGCGCGCCCGCGGCCTGTCGTTTCTGCAGCCCGGCCGCCACCTGATGCCGGCGCCCGGACCCGAGCCGCCCTGGATGTCGTTCTTCCCCGCGACTGTCGGCGGCGGGTTGCAGGAGCTGCTGGCCAGCCGTTACGCCGCCTATCTGGAGGCGGTGCGGCGCGACCTGGCCTCGCCGCTGTTCGCCGAAGTGGACCGGTTGGTGATCCTGGCCGACGTGCTGAGCGCGCTGGCCGCCGGCCCCGCCGCCTTCGCCGACATGCGCGCGGCGCTTGGCGCGGCCTCCGGCGCGTTGCGCTGGCGGTTGTCCTGGGCCGAGGCGATCGCCTCGTTCGCCACGCTGCGCCTGCCCCCGCGTGTGATCGGGCGGGTGGCGTTCGCCGCGACCAAGGCCGACCACGTCGCCGACAGGCAGCGCGGCAATCTGGCGGCGTTAATGCGCACGCTGGCGCCTGTGCCGGGCACCGATGTGGCGACCGGCCATTTCGCCATCGCTGCCGTCCGCTGCACCGAGGATTTCGTCTGGACGCTCGACGGCCGGCCGGTCTCGGCCGTGCGCGGCCGGGTGCTGGGCCAGCAGACGCTCACCCGATCCTATCCGGGCGAGGTGCCGGACCGCCCGCCGGACGGCGATTTCTGGGAGCACCCGTTCCTGGCCCTGCCGCATTTCGAGCCGATGCGCCTGGCCGATGGCGGACGGCTGGGGATCGCCAATATCGGCCTGGACGCGCTGCTCGATTTTCTGCTGGAGGATGTGGTGTGAGCCAGGTGGCTGAGCGCTATCCCGCCCCGCGCATCGAGACGGAGGATCTGCCGGCCGCCCGGCTGGAGCCGCCGCTGGCCTCCGCCGTCGAACTGCCGGCGCCGCCCAGCCGGCGCTGGGCGATGCCGGCTTTGGTGCTGGGCGGCGCGGCCGTGCTGGGCGTGGGGTTCTCGGCCGTCGGTGCCGCCGAACTGGTCGCCGGGGGGGTCGCCCGGGCCGGTTTTGTGGGCGGTGCGGCCGCCGGCGTGGCGACTGGAGCAGCGGCTGGCGCCTGGACGGAAGCGCCGCCGGCCTTGGCTGCTTCCACGTCCGCCTTGACGATGCGGCCGTTCGGGCCACTGCCGCGGATCGCTTGCAGCGAAATCCCGGCATCCTTGGCA
>CAXUNK010000387.1:0-2659 GCA_964252425.1 uncultured Acetobacteraceae bacterium | reverse complement strand
GATGGGGCCTCCCGCAAAACCCCACATGCTGACCCGGGCCGCGGCCCGTCCTACGGCAGGGAGAATGTCACCGCGTCACAGCGCGCCGCGGGTTTGTGTATCAGGGCGTGGATGGGCACGCCAGGGTGGATGTGTTTCGCCTGTGCGGATTGTCGGGGCAGGCCCACTCCGTAGTGGCCCATTTACTTGATCATCCTGAACAGTGTTTCTTTGTTCGACTGGAGACGCTGTTTCTTCGTCCCGACCTACGCACGCGCAGCCGTCGCGCGGAGTGTCGGTCAAGGATGGCCGCAGGCCACCGCGAAGCGGCGCGAAGCGTCCTTGACGGACGCGAGCACGGCGGCAGGATGGGTTGAGGAGGGTGGCGAAATGGTGAAGTTGAGCGCACCGCAGCCTATTTTCGGTGGCGAGCGTACATCTGTCGTCGTCGAGCGGGGCGCGTGCAGACGGCGTTGCAAGGCTTGATGTGGCGGGCGCAAAGCCGGTGTGCTTCAGCGTGTGCGGCCGTTACGCCGCATGCTTAAAAAGGAACGGCGTTGGCAGGTAACGGCGGACACGTCGCCTTGGCGGCGGCGAACACATATCGGTCGCTTCGGCCCGTTTCGCGGTAACAGAAATGATAGTGGTGCGCGGCGGCATAGGTTTTGACCAAGATACCGGAGAGCGCGAAGCAGAGGATCATGGCGGCCGTGGGTATCATAAACAGCCACCATTCGAGACGTTGTGGCATGCGGAAGTTCCTCGCCATCGCAACGAAACTGGAGAGGCGGATAGCATAGAGGCCGATCGCACCGATCAGGGCGAACGCGTTTTTCGACGCGTAGGCAATGGGGTTACCTCCGCCAATCCCGCTCAGTCCGTCGATGCCCAGATAGACCGAGCCGAGCAGCAGGAGCAGAAACAACTCCGCAAAATACTGTTTGTAGTCGCTGAGTTTGACGCGTTTACCAATCAAGGGAGTGGTCGCGAGAAAGCTCATTTCACAGGCCATACCAATAGTCGAGGCTGTCGCTTTTCATCATTTCCGCCGTTGTCGCGAAGAACCGGTCCACCTTGTAGTAATCGGCTTTGATAGCAGCGCCCGCCTCTCGACCATACCTGACTGCCTGGTTACCAGCGTTGATGGCGGCCTGCTTGATGGCAGGCAGATCCTGGATCAGCTCCTGTTCATAAGCCATCATGCGGGCGCGAACGCGCTCGGTGATATGATATTTGTTGTCAAGCTCGGTCAGGACCATGCCCATCACAAAACCGGCGGCCACGACCACGATGAACGTTACAACCACCGGGGCGCCAAACACGCTTGCGACGAAGACGCCGGCTTCGACGCCCACGGCGGTCGAGACGACGGCTTGCAACACGTCGCTGGAGACGCGGACGCCCAGGCTGGCGAGCGAGAAATGATCTGACGTGCATTCCATCGCGATGTCGATCGCTACGAAGGCGATGATGGCAACCTTGGTACCTTTTGCTGCGTCCTTTACGATGTCCTTCGTGCCGACTACGAAGCACTTGACCTTGGCGTTTTCAGCCAAGTAGCGCGTTCCTCGCAGATTGGGGCGCAGTCTTTGGTTGCCTTTGAAGATAATGTATTTCTTGCCCTTCACTTCTTTGATGTAGGCCTGACCGGTGATGCCGAGCAGCTTAATTTGCTTGGCTATCTTGTCACCGGCCTGGATCAGTTGCGCAAGGGCGACGGCGTCAGCATCGACGTAGCCCTTAAGCTTCTCGTTGGCCTCGACGGCAGAACGGACGCCTTCCTTGAGCTTCTTGACGGTTTCGAGCAGGTCTTCTGCATCCCACACGAAGAGCTCGTGGCTGTCAGCGGTCGCCAGTTCTGCCATGCCGGTCCCAGTCACCTCTGCTATCGAAACTGTTCGTTGGTGAATTGGTTGCCTCGGTTTTGCGCATGGTGCTGCCTGCCTTTGTCGGACAGCCCGGCCCACAGGATAGCCAGACCGTCGGGCACGCCCCAGGCGAGCCGAAGAAAGCCTACCAGCGCCGGGTTCATCGCGCGCGGCCATCCACGGGGCCGGTCGACACCGCTCGCTGCAAGCCGGCGATCAGCCATTGGCGACCGGCTTGCTGGCGATGGACACCTGGAACTCGAAACCCATATCGTCCTCACCCGGCGTGTTTGCAGCGGTGAAGCGCTGCCACGGAACGCACGCCCCCAGCGCGCAATGTGATTGACAGGACCGCATCGTTCTGACCCCATTTGGGGGACAATCGACGCCGTGCCTTGCTGCGCCCGCATTCCGGTTGCCGCCGAGCCTGACGAGACGGTTGGCGGCACTGCCAGCCCCGGTATCAGGGGCGGCTCTGGGGAGCGGAACGAATGGCGCAAGGCACGGTCAAGTGGTTCAACACGACCAAGGGGTTCGGCTTCATCATGCCCAGCGACGGGGGCAAGGACGTGTTCGTGCACATCACCGCGGTGCAGGCGGCGGGGCTGCGCGGCCTCAATGACGGCCAGGCGGTGACCTACGAGGTGGTGATGGAGCGCGGCAAGGCGGCGGCGACGAATTTGAAGCTGGTCTGAGACAAGGTGCGCAACAGGGGCGGAGCGGCCGGCAGGCGCGGCCACGTCCGGGCGAGATGGGCCGCGCTGGCCGCCCTGACCGCGGCGCTCGGCGCGTGCAACGCCTATATCGTGGAC
>CAXUNK010000386.1:0-2662 GCA_964252425.1 uncultured Acetobacteraceae bacterium | reverse complement strand
CGGCACGGCCATCCCCGCCCGCAGGTGCAGCCGATCGCCACCGCCGACTGGCCCACGCCCGCGCGCAGGCCGCCCGACTCGCGGCTGGAATGCGGCCTGCTGCATTCGACCTTCGGCGTGCGCCTGCCGCCCTGGGAGCAGAGCGTGCGGTCGGCGGTCGCCGCGATCTGCGCCATGCAGGCCGATGGCGACGCCGTGCGCCGGGCGGGCTGATGGGCGACCGGGTCGCCATACTGATGTCCACGCGCAACGGCGCCCCGTTCCTGGCGGAGCAGTTGGACAGCCTGCTCGCCCAGTCGCATCACGAATGGCAGATCTACTGGCGGGACGACCAGTCCAGCGACGGCACGCCGGCGCTGATGCGGGCGTTCATGCGCGGCGCGGGCTGCGGCCGGGTGATCGACCTGAACGACAATGCCGGCCGCGTCGGGATCACCGCCAGTTTCCTCAGCCTGCTGCGCCGTGCGCCGCGCGACGGCCTGGTCGCCTTCGCCGATCAGGACGACGTCTGGCTGCCGGAAAAGCTGGCACGCGGGGTGGCGGCACTGGGCCGCATGCCGCCCGACCGGCCGGGCCTGTACTGCGCGCGCCAGAACCTGGTGCGCGCCGATCTCAGCCATGTGCGGGTGAGTGCGGCGGTGGGCGGCGCGCTCACCTTTCCACATTCGATGACGCAGAACGTCGCGACCGGCTGCACGGTCATGTTGAACGCCGAAGCGGCCGGTCTGCTCGCCGGCGCGCAGGAGCCGGACCACACGCTGCACGATTGGTGGTCGTACCTGCTGGTCACCGCCGCGGGCGGATCGGTGGTGGCCGACGAGACGCCCACCGTCCTCTATCGCCAGCACGCGGCCAACGCGGTGGGCGTGCAGCTCTCCCCACGCAAGCGCGCCTGGGCCGCGCTCCGGCGCGGCCCCTATGCCTTCATGCGCGTCTTCCGCGCGCATATGGAGGCGCTGTGCGCGCAGCCCGAGCTGCTGACGCCCGACGCACGCGAGGCGCTGCGGCTGATCTCGGACGGTCTGCACGACGGCTGGGGCCGGCGCCTGCGGGCGCTGGCCCACCCGGGGCTGCAGCGCCAGAACTGGGGCGAGACGCAGCTCTTCCGCCTGTGGTTCATGCTGGGCTGATCGCAGCCGCCCGCTGATCGCACTTATCGAAGCGGTTCAAGACGGGGGCGAGAGCAAGGCGAGCGCCGGGCGCATGTGGCCGGGCGGCTCGGCTTCGGCTGACAGGCGGTACGGCGCGTCCAGCTCGATCGCGCGCGCGTGCAGGTGCAGCCTGCCTTCTCCGTCGCCATAGACGGGGTCGCCCATGACCGGGCAGCCGAGCAGCGCGCAATGGGCACGGATCTGGTGGGTGCGGCCGGTTCTGGGGCGCAGCTCGAGCCAGCTCAGGCGGGCGGTCCGGTGCAGCACGCGCCAATCGGTGACGGCCGCGTCGCCGGACGGGTCGGGCACCATGCGCCAGCCAGCGGGGCCGGTGTGCCTGGTCAGGCTGGCGGTGACGCGTCCGCTGTCCTGCGGCGGGCGGCCCTGCACCACCGCCCAGTAGGTCTTGCGCACGCGCCCGGCGGAGAACGCCGCCTGGGCCGCCAGCAGGGCCGCGCGGCGCAGTGCCACGATCAGGCAGCCGGACGTGTCGGCATCCAGCCGGTGGGCCAGCCACGGCCCGGTCCGCCGCCGGCTGAAGGCGGGGAAGAAATCCTCCACCGATCGCGGGCTGCGCGGGCCGGGATGGACGGGCAGCCCGGCCGGCTTGTCGATGATGACGAAATCCTGGTTGGAAAACAGGATCGTGGGCACAGTCGCGTCAACGCGAGATCGCCCATCTTGACGCCTAGGCTGCATGTGCGATGCAGCCAGGACGGGCTTTTGCGGAGTGGTCGAGATGAAGCGCATTCAGGCGATGTTGCTGGCCGGGACGATGCTTGGCGCAGGCAGCGCCTGGGCGGACACCACCTATGTGGTCGATAAGGTGAGCATCACCGGCAGCCGCTCGGTGCCGACCGAGAAGCTGATGGCGGCCATCCACACGCAGAGGGGCAGCCGGGTCTCGCAAGCCGACATCATCGCCGATCAGGACGCGATCACCAAGGTGCTGGGCGACGCCAATGTCGTAGGCGGCATCCAGACATCGATGACGACCAAGCCCAACAAGCATATCGAGGTGACGTTCGCCGTACGTGACCAGGGCGTGCAGGCGCCGGTCGTGACCAAGGTCGCCGCCAGGCTTCACGCGCAGGTCTTCGACGGCAACAAATCCATCCCGAGCGACAAGCTCGCCGCGGCGACCGGGCTGAACCCGGGCGACACGCTCAGCAACGACAAGGTGCTGGCCGCCGAAAACGCCATCGTGTCCGCCTACAAGACCGCCAAGCTGCCGATTACGACTAGCGTCAGCGGCGGTCCGCAGAAGCTCCAATCGGGCCAGTACGACCTGCTGTGGCACATCAAGGAGACGAAGCTCGCCAAGAAGGACAACCGCAGCCAGGACGCGCAGGATCAGATCCAGTAAAGCCGGCCGCACAATTCGTACTCGCGGTGACGCCGTCCTCGCGTAGGATCAAGCCCGTTCCGACGCCGCCAACATTATGGAGCTGACACATTCCTACTGTCGTCCAGGGGCGCCTGCCCGCGTCGCGAGCGCCGGTGCGGCGGCG
>CAXUNK010000385.1:0-2684 GCA_964252425.1 uncultured Acetobacteraceae bacterium | reverse complement strand
AGGACCAAATCAGGATTCCCGCCGCCGCTGCCGCCAACCGTCGTTGCCAGCAACACGAACCGACTTACAAGAACCAAAAAACTTCTGTTTCTCGCGCTTGCATTGCCGCCTGCGACAATTCTGCCAGAACCGCTCTCGCAAGACTGTCGCGGGCCGTAATGCAGGCGAACAGAGCAAAAGCTTTTTGCTTCTTTTTCTCGAAAAAGAAGGCCTTCCTTTCTCCTACCGCTACGCCGCGCGCCTGTGCACCGTCATCTCCATACCCTCGGCCGGGCGCATCGTGATGCGCAGCTTGGGCGTGGGCGTGAACGAGTGCGGCACGGCAAGGCGCGCGGCTGGCAGCAGCGTGCCGAGGATCGCCACCGCCTCCAGCAACGCGAAACCCATGCCGATGCAGATACGCGGTCCGGCGCCGAACGGCAGGTAGGACCAGCGATGGCGGGCCTTGACCGCGTCGGGTGCAAACCGGTCCGGGTCAAATACCTCCGGATCGGACCACAGAAGCGTGTGGTGATGGATCGCGCGGATCGGCACGAACACGTTGTCGCGCGGCGTAACCTGCACGCCGCCCACGGTCAGGTCGCGCGTGGGTTGGCGCACCACGATCGCCACGGGCGGATAGACCCGCATCGATTCCTGGATGACCTGGCGCGTATAGACGAGCTTCGCCACGTCCTGCGCTTCGAGCGCGGCCCCGCCCGTCACCTCGGCGATCTCGGCCAGCACCCGCGCCTCGATCTCGGGGTGTCGGGCAAGGAGGAAGAACGTCCAGGTCAGCGCCAGCGCGGTCGTCTCGTGGCCCGCGCCGATGAAGGTCAGGATGTTGTCGCGTATGTCGTCGTCGCTCAGCCCTTCCCCGGTCTCGGGGTCGGTCGCGTCCAGCATCAGCGAGAGCAGGTCGTCCCGCCGTTCGCCCGTGGCGCGCCGCTCGACGATCCTGTCCTGCACGATCCGGCGAAGATAGAAGCCGCCGCGCTCGGCGCGGGTCTTTCCCGGGTAGGGCGTCCAGAGCGGCGCGTGCAATTCGGCCAGCGCGAACGCCCAGCTCGTGCTCTCCAGGAAGTCGCGGATGCTGGTCTCGACCCGCGCCACGTCGGTATCGCCGGCGCCGGACAGCATGGTGTCCAGGATGATGTCGAAGGTCACGTGCATCATCTCGCGTGAGACCTCCAGCGACGCACCGTCGGGCAGCGACGACCAGCGATCGCGCATCTCGCGTGAGGAGCGGATCATCGCGGGCACGAAACTGTTGACATGCGCCGGCCGAAACACCGGGGCGGCCACGCGGCGCTGCAGCCTCCAGCGCTGCCCCTCGGCGGTCAGTATGCCCTGGCCCAGCCCCGGCTCCAGCGCGCGGCGCATCGCCTCGGCCTTGATGAAGCTGTCGGCGTCATCGACCAGAACCTGCTGCACCGTGTCCGGGTCGCTCACGAACACGGTGGTCCGGCCCAGCATGCGGGTCACCGTGATCGGGTCGGTATAGACGGAGGCGGGCCAGGCCTCCATCGGATTGCGCACCAGCTTGCGGAGCGTGGCCACGGTGCCGAACAGGCCGGGCGCCAACGCAGTACGCTCTGCCAGGGAACTCGCGCTCATCGTTTCACCTCGTGATCGACACGCTTTCTGCCGTCTCGCAACGTTAACGGCGTTACCTTAACTGTGGTTTCGCGGCCAGCCAAATGATTTCGCTTCCGGTTTCTTGATTTCGCCCGGCCAACCCGCCAAAACACCAGCGACTGGCACGAGGCATTGCATGACCAGACGAATCGTCTTCGCCGGCGGCGTACAGGCAAAGGCGCTGGCGAAGGCGTATAGGCTCGACGTGGCTGACGGCCGGGACGAGGACGTCTTCTTCATCGGCGCCGACTCCATGGCGCGGGAGGCCGCGCACCGCGTGGTGGCCGCAGCCGATGTCGTGGTCACCGAGATGGGTGAGCACGCCGATACCGTGCCCGACAGCCTGATCCCCGCCCGCGCGGTGCTCGTGGGTCTGCCGATGGTCTGCGCGGATTTCCTGTGGCCGTTCGCGGGCCGCCCGCATCCGCAGAACCGCACCAGCGAGGCGCTGCCGGACGGCCCGTACCCCGCCGATTTCGGCGACAGCCATCTCGACGGGCTGCTGGCAAGCGGGCTGCCGCCGGACGAGGCGGTCCGGGCCTATCTCGGCGCCGACATCGCCGCCCTCGTTGATCTGGACGCGATGCTGGCGGACCGGCTGCGGGTGCAGGCGTCGCTCGATGCACGCGCCGGCACCGACCTGGCGCCCCTCATCGAGGACCGGTTCCGCAACAGGGCGCTGTTCGCAAGCCGTCAGCGCCCCGGGCTGGAGCTGTTCCGGCACATGGCCGCCGGATTGTTCGCCCGCGTGGGTGCGGACCCGTCCCGTGCGCATGCCCTGCCCGAGACGTATTTTCCTGCGGGCGAGATGCCCATCCACCCCAGCGTGCTGCGTCATTTCGGCATGACCGCGCCGGCGCCGGACCACCGCTACCCCGTGCTGGACGAAGGCGAGTTCACCTTCGAGGAGTACTGCCACCGCTACGTCCGCTACACCTGGAACGAGCGCCTGCATGAGGCGCTTGCGCTGGCCGAGATCAGCCCGTCCGAGGCGATCCCGGCGCTGCGCGAGGCGCTGCGGGAATCGCCCGGCTCACGCGCCGGGCAGACGGCCCTCGCTCAGGCGG
>CAXUNK010000384.1:0-2686 GCA_964252425.1 uncultured Acetobacteraceae bacterium | reverse complement strand
CCTGGTGGTCGATCTGCGAGGCTCGGCGATCAGTTTCGCGCTGCTGGCCCGGCGGCGCATCGTCATGCGCGGCGGCCGCCGGGCAGGGCACCGGCTGACACACATCGCGGGTGCCGCCGGGCTGGAGACGGTGCCGCGCCCGGTCGCGTGGACGGCGCAGGCCGACCGGGCCAAGGCGGCTGTGCTGCTTGGCAATGGCCATGTCGTGGGTCTCGGTCCCACTGCCAACTGGCCCGGCAAGATGTGGCCGCCCGAACGCTTTGTGGCGCTGGCGGGTGTGCTGACTGCCGCCCTGCCCGGGGCGCGCCTGGCCATTTTCGGCGGAACAGGGGAGGCAGAGCGGGAAGCGGCTTCACGCGTGCTGGCGGCCCTGCCGGACGCGATCGATTTGGTGGGACGGCTCAGCCTGCCAGAGGCGGCCGCCTGTCTCGCGCGATGCACCGTGTTCGTGGGCAACGATTCGGGGCTGATGCATCTGGCGGCGGCCTCGGGTGCGGCCACGCTGGGCCTGTTCGGGCCCACGCCGGCGTCCGAGTATGCGCCTGCCGGGCGCTGCGCCGGTTTTGTCGAGGCGGACGGACCGCCGGGTGCCGCACCCATGGACGCGCTGAGCGTGCAGACGGCTTCCGACAGCGTGCTGGCCCTCCTGCGGCGGGACGGCATTGTGACCGAAACGGCGGAGTGGCACGGGGCGTGAGGGTCGCGCAGCTGATGGCAGGCGCGCCGGTCGGTGGCGCCGAGCTGTTCTTCGAACGTCTCTGCGCCGGGCTGGCGCGGGCCGGTGACGAGGTGATGCCGATCGTGCGTGGCGACGCAGCGCGTCTGGCGAGGCTCAAGGGTGCGGGGCTGGCGCCGCAAACGCTCCGCTTCGGCGGACGCTTGGACATGGTCACAGGCTGGCGTGCCGGGCGCATGCTGCGCCGGTTCGCACCCCGCGTCGCGGTGGCCTGGATGGGGCGCGCCGCGCGGCATGCCCCGCGCGGGCCGTGGGTGCTGGTCGGCCGTCTGGGCGGCGCCTACGATCTGCGGCAGTTTGCGCGCTGCGACCATCTGGTGGGCAACACGCACGGCATGGTCGACTGGATACGCGCACAGGGCTGGGCACCCGCCCGCGTGCACCTGCTGCCGAACTTCGCACCCGACCTGGCCGGAGCGGCGCCCGCCAAGCTGCCCGTGCCGGGGGGCGCCAAGGTGGTGCTGGCGATGGGCCGTCTGCACCGCAACAAGGGCTTCGACCTGCTGATCGGCGCTATCAGCCGGCTCCCCGACATGCACGCCGTCATCGCCGGCGACGGTCCGGAACGCGACGCTTTGGTGCGTCTGTGCCGGCACGCCGGCGTCGCCGGCCGCGTGCATTTCCTGGGCTGGCGCGAAGACACTGCCGCGCTGCTGGCCGCCTGCGACGTGCTGGCCTGTCCGTCGCGCATCGAGCCGCTGGGCAACGTGGTGCTGGAGGCGTTCGCCGCGGGCCGCCCCGTGGTGGCCAGCATGGCCGACGGCCCAAGGGAGCTGATCGAGAGCGGGCGCACCGGCGTTCTGGTCGCCAGCGAGAGTGCCATCGCACTGGCCGCCGGCCTGGAAGGCGTGCTCACACGGCCAGCGCAGGCCGACGTCATGGCGAAAGCCGCCCGCCAACGCTGGGAGGAGAATTTCTCCGAACCAGCCGTCATCACCCGCTGGCGCGACTTCCTGACCAGGATAAGCGCACCCCAATGAACAAAAGTCGTTTGCTTCTTTTCTTCAGAAAAGAAGATTCTTCTTTCTTGAAAGAAAGAAGCAAAGAACTTTTATTCATGTCGGTGTAGACATGTGCGGGATCGCCGGCACGAGCTGGGCTGCTGCGCCATCGGTGTTGGACGCAATGCTGGCGGCGCTGGCGCATCGGGGGCCCGATGGCGCCGGACGGTTCGTGGGCGCACAGGCGGCACTGGTGCATACGCGGCTGGCGATCATCGACCTGCCGGGCGGGGACCAGCCGTTTCAGGACGGGCCGGCGACGCTGATCGCCAATGGGGAGATCTACAACGCGCCCGAGCTGCGCGACGCGATGGGCGGGGTGCGCTTCGCCACCGGCAGCGATTGCGAGCCGCCGCTGCACCTGTTCCGGCAAGACCCGCGCGGCTGGGCCGCCGGGCTGCGCGGCATGTATGCGATGGCGGTGCACGACCGCGCCGCGCGCACGCTGACCCTGTCGCGCGACCCCTTCGGCATCAAGACGCTCTACTACACGCACACCGACCAGGGCGTGGCGTTCGCGTCCGAACCGCAGGCGCTGCTTCGTGCAGGGCTTTCTCCGCGCGCGGTGCGGACCGCAGCCCGGGCGGAGCTGCTGCAGATGCAGTTCTGCTCGGGCGCCGAGACGATCTTCCCTGGCATATTTCGCGTGCTGCCTGGCGAGACGGTGCGGGTCTCCGGATCGCGCGTCGTGGACCGGACGCTGCAGCTCGCCTTGCCCGAGGGCGGCCCTGAGGAGATCGGCGAGGACGCGGCGCTGGCGCGGCTGGACCGTGCGTTGATGGACAGCGTGGACGTGCATCAGCGCAGCGACGTGCCGTTCGGCATGTTTCTCTCCGGCGGCATCGACAGCGCGGCGATCCTGGCCGTGATGGCGCGCCTGCATGCGCGGCCGCTGGCGTTCACGGCGGGCTTCGACATGCCGGGCGCGGCCGATGAGCGGGCGCGGGCC
>CAXUNK010000383.1:0-2698 GCA_964252425.1 uncultured Acetobacteraceae bacterium | reverse complement strand
AGAACGCGACCTGGTCGGCGCAGCGCGCCGCCTGCTGCATGTTGTGGGTGACGATGGCGATCGTGAAATCGCGTTTCAGCTCGTCGATCAACTCCTCGATCTTGAGCGTGCTGATCGGGTCGAGCGCGCTGGTCGGCTCGTCGAGCAGGATCACTTCCGGCCGGGTCGCGATCGTGCGCGCGATGCACAGCCGCTGCTGCTGCCCGCCCGACAGGCCGGAGGCTGGGGTTTGCAGCCGGTCCTTGACCTCTTCCCAAAGTGCGGCGCGCGACAGCGACCATTCGACGCGCTCGGCCAACGCGGCACGGTTCAGCCGCTCGTGCAGCTTCACGCCGAAGGTGATATTGTCGAAGATGCTCATCGGAAATGGCGTCGGCTTCTGGAACACCATGCCGATGCGGCTGCGCAGCGCGTTCAGATCGACCGAACCCGCGAGGATGTTCTGCCCGTCCATCAGCACCTCGCCTTGCGCGCGCTGGCCCGGATAGAGATCGTACATACGGTTCAGCACACGCAGCAGGGTCGATTTGCCGCAGCCCGACGGGCCGATCATGCCGGTCACGCGGCGCTCGGGCAGATCGAGATGTATGTCCTTCAGTGCGCGGTTCGTGCCGTAGTAGAAATCGAGCGCTCGTATAGAAAGTTTCGCGCCACCGGACACGTGTGCCGGGGGCGGCGTCGAGTCCAGTGTCGTGCCGATCGGGTTGGCGGCCTGGTCCATCGAAGAAGATCCTTGCGGCATCAGCGGCGCCGGAGAATGAAGCGGGCGGCGATGTTGATCGCCAAAACGCCCAGGGTTATCAGCAGCGCGCCGGTCCAGGCCAGTTGCACCCAGTCGTCGAAAGCCGAGGCGGCATATTGATAGATCGTGACCGGCAGGCTGGACATGGCCGAGCCCAGGCCGGAGAAGTTCGAGTTGCCGAGCGAGGTGAACAGCAGCGGCGCCGTCTCCCCGGCCACGCGTGCGACCGCGAGCAGCACGCCGGTCAGCAGCCCGTCGAGCGCCGCCCGGTAGCAGATGAACACCACCGTGCGCCAGCGCGGCGCGCCCAACGCGATGGACGCCTCACGCAACGTGATGGGGATCAGCCGCAGCATGTCCTCCGTCGTGCGCACGACGATCGGGATCACCAGCACCGCCAGCGCCGCCGAGCCCGCCCAGCCGGAAAATCCGCCGAACGGGTCCACAAGGACCTGGTAGATGAACAGGCCGATCAGGATGGACGGCGCCGAGAGAAGGATGTCGGAGACAAAACGGACGGCACGGCCCAGGGTCGAGGCGCCGGAATATTCCGCAAGATACGTGCCGACCATCAGCCCGATGGGTGTTCCGATCAGCGTGCCCAACCCGGCCTGCGCCACGCTGCCGACAATGGCGTTGGCCAGGCCGCTGCCGGAACCGGGCGCTTTCGTGACCGTGGTGAACACGTGCAGGCTCAGGCCGCGCAGGCCGAGCCAGAACAGGGTGACGAGGATCGAGGCGAGGAAGGCGAGTGCCACCAGCGTCGCCAGCACCGCCAGCACGCGCGCCACGAGATCCGTGCGCCGCCGACGCGTGCCCAACAGCCGCGCGGTCTGCATATGATCGGGCGCCACCTGCAACGCGGCGCTCATGCGCGCACCTGCCGCGCGAGCAGGGTGCGCGAGATCGCCAGCACGATGAAGCTTATGACGAACAGGATGAAGCCAAGCGCCAGCAGCGAGGAAAGCTGCAGGCTACCCTGCTCGGCTTCGGGGAACTCGAGCGCCACCAGCGAGGCGATCGTGTTGCCGGGCGCGAACAGGCTGGGGCTGATCCGGTTGGTGTTGCCGATGACGAAGGTGACGGCCATCGTCTCGCCCAAGGCGCGGCCCAGCCCCAGCATGATGCCGCCCACCACCGACGTGCTCGTATACGGCAGCACCACGCGCCGCATCACCTCCCACGGCGTGCAACCGAGTCCGAACGCGCTCTCCTTGAAGATGACCGGCACCGTCAGGAAAACGTCGCGCATGGTCGCCGCGATGAACGGGGTGATCATCACCGCCAGCACGACCGCGGCGGTAAAGATGCTGGAGTCGCCAGGGGCGTTGGTGAACACGCGGCTCAGCCCGGGCACATGGCCGAGCGTTGCCGCAAGCCACGGCTTGACCGTGCCGCCCATCGCCGGCGCCAGCACGAAGAATCCCCACATGCCGTAGATGATCGACGGCACTGCGGCCAGCAATTCGACCGCGGTGCCCACGGGCCGCCGCAGCCAGGACGGTGCCAGTTCCGTCAGGAAAAACGCCACGCCGAACGCGAGCGGCACAGCCATCAGCAGCGCGAGCAGGGAGCTGGTCACCGTGCCGTAGACGGAGACGAGCGCGCCGAAACGCTCCGTCACCGGGTTCCACACCGATGAGCCGAGAAAGCCGGGACCGAACGCGCGGAACGCCGGCAGCCCGCCCACGAACAGCAGCACGATGATGCTGCCAAGCAGAACCAGCACGAAGATGCCGGACGCATAGGCGGCGCCGGCGAACACACGGTCGCCGACGCCCTGCCCGGTGCGCCGCGCCGGAAGCTCCGCCGGCGAGGTGACCGGCAGCGCATACGGCACAAGAGTGGGCGGCGCTTCGGCCGCTTTGGCCGCCGATGCGCCGCTCGCAGTGTCAGCCAAGGCGCGTCAACTGCAATACGTCGCCCTGCCCGCGTCGGTGAAGGCGCAGGTGCGCA
>CAXUNK010000382.1:0-2706 GCA_964252425.1 uncultured Acetobacteraceae bacterium | reverse complement strand
GCATCAGACCTTCCTGGATCAGATAGGGTTCGACCACGTCCTCCAGCGTGTCGCGCGCCTCGGCCAGGGCGGCGGCCAGGGTTTCCACGCCGACCGGGCCGCCGCCATGGTGCTCGGCCATGCGGCGCAGATAGCGGCGGTCCATCGCGTCCAGCCCCAGCGCATCGACCTCCAGCCGCAGCAGCGCGGCATCGGCGGTCTCCCGGTCCACACTGCGTCGGCCGGAGACGAGCGCGAGGTCGCGCACGCGTCGCAGCAGGCGGCCGGCGATCCTGGGCGTCCCGCGCGACCGGCGGGCGATCTCGCGCGCGCCCTCGTCGGTCAGGTCGAAAGCGAGTTTTTCCGCGCCGCGCGCCACGATCAGCGTCAGCTCGTCCGGCGTGTAGAAGACGAGCCGCAGCGGTATGCCGAACCGGTCGCGCAGCGGGGTGGCCAGCAGTCCGGCGCGCGTGGTCGCACCCACGAGCGTGAAGGGCTGCAGGTCGATGCGCACGGAGCGCGCGGCCGGCCCCTCGCCGATGATCAGGTCGAGCTGGTGGTCCTCCATCGCCGGGTAGAGGATCTCCTCGATCGCGGGCTGCAGGCGGTGGATCTCGTCGATGAACAGCACGTCGCGCGCCTGAAGGTTGGTCAGGATGGCCGCCAGGTCGCCCGCGCGCTGGATGACCGGGCCCGAGGTGGCGCGGAACCCCACGCCCAGCTCGCGCGCCACGATCTGCGCCAGCGTGGTCTTGCCCAGGCCGGGCGGGCCGTGCAGCAGCACATGGTCCAGCGCCTCGCCACGCGCCCGCGCCGCCTCGATGAACACGGCGAGGTTCTCGCGGCTGGCGCGCTGGCCCACGAACTCGCGCAGGCTCTGCGGGCGCAGGCTGGCCTCGGCGAAATCCTCGGCCGCGCGATCGGGCGAGACGGTGCGCGCATCGTCCGTGTCTGAAAGGGATGTCGGGCCGGCCACGGACGGCGTGCTAGCAGGCCCCCCGAGTCCGCTGGGGTTAACAACGCGTAGGATGTGCCGCCTCGCCGCGGCCGGGCCTCACCAGGGCAGCGTCTTGCCGGTGTAGTCGAGATAGACGATGCCCGCCTTGCCCAGGTTCTGCGTCAAGACGTCGGCCAAGCCCCGCACGCTCGTCTCCACGTCCAGCGGGGCGCCAGGACCGCCCATGTCGGTGCGCACCCAGCCGGGATGCAGCAGCAGCACCGGCCGCCCGCCATGGCGCACGGCGTAGGTCTTGGCGAACATGTTCAGCGCCGCCTTGGTGCCGCGATACAGCTCGTAGCCGCCGGAGGTGTTGCCGGCGATGCTGCCCAGGCCCGATGTCATGAACGCCACCGCCGCATCGGGGGCCAGCGCCGGCTCCAGCGCTTCGGCCAGCACGATCGGGCTGCTGGCGTTGACCACGAACTCGCGCGCGATGTCGGCCTGCGGCACCTCGTGCAGCGGCGTGCCGGAATGGCTGCTCATGCCGGCCACCACGAACAGCACATCCAGCGCGCGGCCGCCCATGCGCCCGGCCAGGGCGGAGACGGAGGCGAGGTCCGACACATCGAGCTGCTCGACGGTCAGCCTGTCCCCGTGCCCGTCGCGGAGCCGGGTCAGCTCGCCGGAAGCGGCCGGATCGCGCGCGGTCGCCACCACCTGCCATCCCCGCCCCAGGAACTCGCGCACCAGGCCCAGTCCCAGGCCGCGATTGGCGCCCGCAAGAAGGATGGTTTTGGCTGATGGCATGGTCCGCTCCAAGGTTTCGAGCCGGTCACATGGTGGGCGATGGCTGCCGGAGCAACGCAGCTGCTGAGCGCGAAATCATGGACGGCGCTGCGTCACGGCCAAAGCCGGCGCGCGATGGCAGGCATGCGGTGGGTGCGCGGGCTACGCCGTAAAGGTCTGGCGCGCGAGCACCTGGGAGAGCAGCGCCAGGGCGGAGAGTGCGGCCACCTCGTCCCAAAGACAGAAGCTGCCGCGCGGCCAGCCCTGGCGCCCCAGCAGCGCCATCACCGCCAGGCTCGCGGCCGCCAGGCGGAACGTGACCGACAGGTGCGCGAACAGGCTGTGCCACGGTTGGTAGAGCAGCGACGGCACGGCAAAGGCCAGGATGATGACCAGGTGCGTGGCCAGGATGCGGAGCTGCAGCCGTGAGGCCGCGTCCAGGGGTCGCGCAGGCGGCATGTCAGACCGCCGATCCGGCACGACTCGCCGTGTTGCTGCCAGCCATCATCGAAGCAGGACCGTGGGCGCGGTGCTGCGCGACGGCCAGCTCTGCGCCATGGCCGGGTGGCCAGCGGGGTGGGCCAGACGGTCCAGCGTCTCCTGGACATGACGCACGGGGATCGCGAGCAAGAGGGCGATCATCGCGATCAGGATGTGGCGCACGAACTCCGGACCGTAATCGGCGACGAAGCCCGGAACGGGCGGACGCAGGCGCTGGCGCTGGCTCATCGGACGCCACATCTCGCGCGGACGGCATAAGGATTCGATGCGGAAGATCCGCGCCCCGCGTGCGTCCCGGCTAAGCGCGCCGATGCGAGGTGCCGGTCAGCGTGCCAGTTCGCGCAGAACGTCGCGTATGAGCACGTCCAGGCTCGCCCCCTCGCCCAGCCGCGCCAGCACCCGCTCGACCGCCGGCTGCGCCTCCGGCCGGCGATAGCCGAGATTGGCCAGCGCCGACAACGCATCCCCCGCCAGCCCGCCGGGCGTGCCGGCGGGAGGCG
>CAXUNK010000381.1:0-2711 GCA_964252425.1 uncultured Acetobacteraceae bacterium | reverse complement strand
GTGACGCGGCGCGCCCGCGCCTGTCCCGGCCGCATCAGCAGCGTGGGCGACGGGCGGTGATCCGGGTCGTCGGCGAGCATGCTCCGCAACAGATCGGCCAGCAGCGGCGGCAGAACGGTATCCTCGGTCAGGGCCGCGAAGCTGCCGAGCGCCACCTTGCGGCTGAGCATGTCGGCCTCGCTCAGCCCCGCCAGCGGCACCCGGCCCAAATGCAGCGCGAGGAGAGTGACGCCGAGCGCATAGACGTCGTCCGCGATCACGCCCTCGCCACGGCCGTTCGGCAGGCAGCGCGCCATGTACACCGGCTCATAGACAGCGGGCTGCAGGCTGGCCGGTGGCGCCGCCCAGAACGGGCCGAGCGTGATCGTGTCGCGCGGACCGGCGCGGTACAGGTTGTCCGGATTGATCGCGCGATGCGTCATGCCCATCGCCGCCAGCACCGTCAGCGCCGCGGCGGCTGGCTGCAGCACCAGAGCGATCAGATCCGCCTCGCGCCAAGGCTGCGGTCCGACGCGCACCGGATTGGCCGGCAAGGCATCGGCCACGATGAACCAGCCCGGCTTGCCGGCCGGGTCGCGTCCCAGGCCGTATTCCACCGGCAAGACGGCATGCGGCACCGTTTGCCGGCCGCCGGCCCGTGCCACGCGCGGTCTGGCCGGCAGGTTCGGCTGCGTCTCGATCGCGATCAGCGACAGCCCGGCATCCCGCTTGTCGATCACCGGCCAGGCGCGAAACTGGCCTTGCAGAAGCAAAGCCGGCCGCCTGCTGTCGATGCGGTAGTGGGTGGCGACTAGGCCGCTGTCATCCGGCATGCCGAAACCCTAGGCGGAAACCCTTAACCCACTCCCAACGCGCATCCCCGCCAGTGCCGATCCGCCCGGCAGGCGCACGTCAGTCCTGGAACGGATCGCGCACAAGTATCGTGTCGTCCCGCTCCGGGCTGGTGGACAGAAGGGTGACAGGCGCCTCCACCAGCTCCTCGATCCGGCGCACGTATTTGATCGCCTGCGCCGGCAGCTCGGCCCAGGATCGGGCGCCGCGCGTGCTGTCCTGCCAGCCTTCCATCGTTTCATAGATGGGGGCGGCCGCCGCCTGCGCGCCAGGGGCTGCCGGCAGATACTCCACGCGCCGGCCGGCAACCTCGTAGCCGGTGCAGATGCGCAGGCTCTGCATGCCGTCCAGCACGTCCAGCTTGGTCAGCGCCAGGCCCGCGATCCCGCCCACACGCACCGCCTGGCGCACCAGCGCCGCGTCGAACCAGCCGCACCGGCGGGGGCGCCCGGTCACGGTGCCGAACTCGTGGCCGCGCTCGCCCAGCAGCCGGCCGGTCTCGTCATGCAGCTCGGTGGGGAACGGCCCGGCGCCCACCCGCGTCGTGTACGCCTTGGCGATGCCCAGCACGAACCCCACCGCGCCCGGCCCCACCCCGCTGCCGCTGGCGGCTGTGGCGGCCACGGTGTTGCTGCTGGTCACGAACGGATAGGTGCCGTGGTCCACGTCCAGCATCACCGCCTGCGCGCCTTCGAACAGGATGCGTCTGCCCTGCCGGCGCAAACCGTCCAGACGCGCCCAGACCGGTTCGACATACGGCAAGAGCAGTGGAGCGATCGCCAGCAGCCCGCCCAGCAGCGCCTGTTTCTCGAACGTGTCCGCACCCAGGCCGCGCAGCAGCGTGTTGTGGTGCAGCAGCAGCTCGTCGAGCTTCCGGGCGAGCGTGTCCGGCTCGGCCAGGTCGCAGGCGCGTATCGCGCGCCTGGCCACCTTGTCTTCATAGGCGGGGCCGATGCCCCGGCCGGTCGTGCCGATCTTCTGCGCCCCGCGCGCCGCTTCGCGCGCCCGGTCCAGCGCGCCATGAAGCGGCAGGATCAGCGGCGCGGTCTCGGCGATGCGCAGCGTCTCCGGCGAGACGTCCAAGCCCTGCGCCCGAACCCTTGCGATCTCCGCCAGCAGCGCCTCCGGATCGACCACCACGCCGTTGCCGATGATGCCCAGCTTGCCGCGCACCAGGCCTGAGGGCAGTAGGCTGAGCTTGAAGGTCTGGTTGCCGACAACGAGCGTGTGCCCGGCATTGTGGCCGCCCTGGAAGCGCACCACCACGTCGGCGCGGCTGGCCAGCCAGTCCACGACCTTGCCTTTGCCCTCGTCGCCCCATTGCGCGCCGATTACTGCTACGTTTGCCATCTTTTCTTCCCGGATACACACAACAAGAAAGCAAGGAAGGTCTTCTTTTCTGAAGAAAAGAAGCAAAAGACTTTTGTTTATAGGGCTTTGGGAATGTTCGATTCCAGGATGTGGGTGCAGCCTAGTCTTTGGGCTTCGGTTCTGGGGTCTGTGTTGGTTAGGGCGGCTACTGTCGCGAAGCGGCCGCGCAGCGCGCGGGCGATCTCCGGGTCGGTGCCGGCCCGCCCCAGGATGGTAGGGCGCCGGGCGGGGCTGGGAGCGGCACGCAGCACCGCGTCTGCATACAGCGTCAGCCCGGTGGCCGGCTCGCCATCGCCGGACAGGTAACGGCCGCCCCGCCCCAGCTCCTCGTGCCGCCCGAGCGCGAAGACGGTCACGGCGATGCCGGTGTGGTAGCGGAAGCCGCGGAACTCCACCGGATCGACGGTCAGGCGCAGCGCCGGCGCATGACGCGCCAGCAGGGCCGTCACCTCCTCCAACCGTTGCGCGAGCAGGCGGACCGAGTCCGGCAGCACCGCCTGCCGCAGCAC
>CAXUNK010000380.1:0-2722 GCA_964252425.1 uncultured Acetobacteraceae bacterium | reverse complement strand
GTCACGACACAAGCCGCAGGGCCGGCGGCGCCGCAGCCCGTGCCGGCCGGCGCGCCGAACAGCCAGGCGGCGCTGGCCGCGTTCTTGGAGGGTGCGGGCGTGCCCGATTTGCGCGTGCCCGGCGATCCGGACGCGGCATTGCGCGCGGCCGGCGCCATATTGCGCGTCATGGTGGAGGGGTTGCGCGAGGTGCTGATGTCGCGCAGCGCCATCAAGAACGAGTTGCGCGTGGAACAGACGATGCTGCGCCCGCGCGACAACAACGCACTCAAGTTTTCGGTCACGGTCGAGGAGGCGCTGGCGGCCCTGCTGCTGCCCAACCGCACCGGCTACAAGCCTCCGCTCGATGCGGCACGCGAGGCCTACGCCGATGTGCGCAGCCACGAGATGGCGGTGATGGCCGGCGTGCAGACCGCTTTGCTGGCGTTGCTGAAACGGTTCGACCCGGAAACGCTTGAGGCACGGCTGCAACCGGGGCGGCTCGACATCTTGCCGGGCACGCGCAGGGCGCGGATCTGGGAGCTGTTCTGTGCGACCTATGGGGAGATCGCTCGGGAAGCCGAGGATGATTTTCAGTCGGTCTTCGGGCGGGAGTTCGCCAAGGCCTATGATGCGCAGATGAAAAGGCTCTGAAAGAAAGCGCTTCTTTTCTGAAGAAAAGAAGCAAAAGACTTTTGCTAATTGGCGCACGCGTGTTGTAGACGCGCGCTCCATAAGTAGAAGTTTTTTGGTTCTTTTTTTCAAAAAAGAACCGCTTCCTTCCCACCTCATTCCAGTCCACAATCGACCCAGTCACAAACGAGGACGGAATGCGGCGATACTCACTGCTCGGCGTCGTGTGCGCGCTCGCCTCATGCGCCGCGCCGCCACCCAAGCCGCCGCCGCCCACGGTCGTCAACATCTCCCTGCAAGCTGCGGCCACCAGCAACGCCGGCACGAATGGCCAGGGCGCGCCGGTCACGCTGCGCATCTATCAGCTCGGCTCGGCGGCCGGCTTCGGCAACGCCGAATTCTTCCCGCTCTACAATGCGGACGCGGCCACGCTGGGGACCGATCTGCTCAAGCGCGACGACATCATCCTTGCCCCAAAACAGATGGTGACGAAAACGCTCACCCTGAAGGACGATGCGAAATCCATCGGCGTGTTCGCCGGATTGCGCGCGTTCCAGACCGCCACCTGGCGCGCCAGCGCCGACATCCCGCCGCACCAGACCACCAATCTGACCATTACGGTGGACGCAACAGGGGTGAAGATGGAGGCAAAGACTCTGCCGCCGCCGCCAACACCCGGAAGCTGACATGGGCTGGGAAAACAAGGTCGTCTGGACCGAAGGCCTGTTTTTGCAACCGCAACACCTGCAGCAGCAGGAGCGGTATTTTGAGCGGCTGATCCGCACCAGCACGGCCGGCCTGCGCCCCTTCGCCTGGGGCCTGACTCAGCTCGAAATCGACACCGACGCGCTGACGCTCGGCAAGTTCGCGTTACGCACTGTCGCCGGCATCCTGCCCGACGGCACGCCGTTCAGCGCGCCGGGCGACAGCGACCATCCGCGCCCGATCGACCTGCCCGACGGCGCGCGCAACGCCGTGGTGTACCTGCTCCTGCCGACGCGCCAGCCCGGCGGGGTCGAGACCGCGCCGGCCGAGCAGAGCGAAACGGTCGCCCGCTTCGTGTCCACCGAGCACGAGGCGCAGGACACGAATGCCGGCTACCAGACCACGGCCACCCTGCCAGTCGGCCGGCTACGCCTGCGCTATGCGCTGGAAGGCGAAGCGCGCGGCGGGCATGCGGCCATCGGCCTGGCCCGCATCGTGGAAATGCGCGCTGACAAGAGCGTCGTGCTCGACGACGGCTACATCCCGCCGATCCTGGTCAGCAGCGTCTCCGGTGTTCTGGCCGGCTTCGTCACGCAGTTGCAGGGCTTGCTGCATCATCGCGCCGAAGCGCTGGCAGGCCGGGTGTCCGAGAGTGCCACGCGCGGGTCGGCGGAAATCGCGGACTACCTGCTGCTGCAGCTGTGCAACCGCTACGAGCCGCTTGTGTCGCATCTGGCGAGCATCGTGGGTCAGCTCCACCCGGAACGCCTGTATGGCGTCGCCGTCGGCCTGGCCGGGGAGCTGGCGACGTTCACGGAAACACGCAAACGTCCCGTCGCCTTCCCCGCCTACAAGCATGACGATCTGCAGGCGACGTTCCGTCCCGTGATCGCAGCCTTGCGCCAGGCGCTCTCGGCGGTGCTGGAGCAGAACGCGGTGCCGATCCCGTTGCAGGAACGCAAGTTCGGCATACGCGTCGGGCCGATCCTGGATAGAAGCCTTGTCACCGACGCGACCTGGGTGCTGGCGGTCAAGGCGCAGATGCCCGCCGATACGTTGCGGCGCAACCTGCCGAACCAGATCAAGATCGGCCCAGTCGAGCAGATACGCGAACTGATCACCGTCGCCCTGCCCGGCATACCGGCGCGTGCGTTGCCCGTGGCGCCGCGGCAACTGCCTTACTATGCCGGAACGAGCTATTTCGAGCTGGATCGGAGCAGTCCATACTGGGCCGCGCTGGCGCGATCGGGGGGGATCGCCATCCACCTGACCGGGGACGTGCCAGGCCTAGAAATGGAATGCTGGGCGATCCGAGGGTAGAGGCATGAGCGACGATCCGTTCGCCGAACCGACCGACTCCGAACGGACCATCATCCGTCCGCGTCCGGGCGGCGCGGCCCAGTAT
>CAXUNK010000379.1:0-2726 GCA_964252425.1 uncultured Acetobacteraceae bacterium | reverse complement strand
CCCAACACTGGCCATTGTCGAGAACCCGCAGAGACTGACAAGAAGCAAAAAGCTTTTGCTCTTTTCGCCTGCACCACGGTTGGCAACAGTTCTGCGAGAGCGTTACTGGCAGAACCTGCGCAAGCATCAATGCAGGCGGCCAATCGCGTTCCCGCCTGGCTGCGACCCGTAAGCCACGTTCACGAAATCTTAACTATTCACCCTCCCGAACTACCGATAGCCGGCGCGCCGAACTTGTCTGACGGAAGGCTGACGACATGCGCCCTGCTCGCGGATCTCATCATGCGCGTCGGGGTGCGCTTCTGGCGGCCGCCTGCCTCGCGGTCCACGCTCTCGCGCCGGCCCACGCGCAACAGGCTCCCACCGATATCGGATCGGTCACCGCGAACGGCGGCGCCATCCAGACCTCGCCCGCCAACGATGTGGGCCCGTTCGCCGCCCCGCCGCTGGGGAGCGCGGCCGCGATTTCGCCCAGCCACGCGCCGCTGGAGGCGGCCCAGCCGACCTCGGTGGTGGGCCAGGACTTCATTGCGAATTCCACCATCCCGTCACAGAACTTCGACGAGCTGGTCAACTACACGCCCAGCCTGAGCAACATCCAACCTGCCGGCCCGGTCTCGCAACAGAATTACGGGGAGAGCATCCGCGGCTTTCAATACTTTCAGTTCAACACGACGTTCGACAACCTGGTCCTGCCTGGCACCACCAGCACGTTCGCACCGCAAAGTGCGGCCTACTTCACCTCGCACGATCTGGGCAGCGTCAGCGTTGACCGCGGTCCCGGCACCGCGTCCACCATCGGCTATGCGACCTTCGGCGGCACGCTCGCACTCTACTCCAAGCAGCCCGCCGACCTGTTCGGCGCGCAGGCGTACTCCACCTTCGGCAGCTTCGGCGAACAGCTCTACGGGCTCGAGGTCGATAGCGGCGCCATCGCCTCGCTGGGCGGCGGCCGCGGGTTCATCGATCTCGACCGGCTGCAGACCGGCGCCTACCTCACCGGCGTCACCACAAACCGCGACAACGTGTTCGGCAAGTGGGAACAGCCGCTCGGCGCCAACACGCTCGTCACGCTGGTCGGCATGTACAACGACAGCACCGGCAACACCGCCTATGGCAGCACTCTGGCGCAGCTCGCGAAATACGGCCCCGATTACGGCCTCAGCACGACGAACGGCAGCAGCCAGGATTTCCAGGCTTATAATTTCGACCGCTACGACACGGATTTCGACTATGTCCGCCTCGCCTCCGCCCTGGGCGCCGGCTGGACTCTCGAGCAGACCCTCTACACCGACTCCTATTTCCGCAGCGGCACCGAGGGCGCCGACCCCAACGGCACCACGCCGAACATCGAGCCCGGCGGCACGAAGGCCTACATCAGCGGCGTCCGCATCGAGCCGCTCGACGACGTGCCTGGCGTCTCCAAGCATAACGATTTCCGCGATTGGGGCTCCACCACCCGTATCACCAAGGACACGCCATTCGGGCAGCTCCGCCTCGGCGCCTGGTTCGACTACATCAGCAACGGCGTCTATCGCACGCGGATCGATTTCACGCGCGACGAGGAGCCGTACGCCACCAGTGCTGCCGGCTCACCCTTCAACCAGCGCTATCACGACAGGCTGGTCACCGCTCAGCCCTACATCGAATTCGCCTGGACGCCGCTGCCGGGGCTGACCATCACGCCCGGCGTCAAATACACCTCCGTCACCCGCGAGCTCGATGCCGGCATCCTGTCCGGCACCGCACCGGGCGAGACCAACGCGACGTACAACAAGGCGCAGTGGTCGGTCGATGCGCATTACCGGATCACGCCGCACTGGGTCGCCTATTTCCAGGCCGCGAAGGGCTATCTGGCGCCTCCCTTGAGCGACCTCGAGACCAAGATCCCGGCCGACGTGCAGCCGGAGGAGACGACCAACTTCCAGTTCGGCACCACCTACCAGCGCGACCGTCTGACGCTGTCGGGCGATGCCTATTACATCCCGTTCAGCAACTACATCGCCAGCCTCTCCGAGCCCGCCGGCACGCTGTATTTCAACGAGGGCAACGCGCTCTATCGCGGCATCGAGGCCGAGGGCACCTACAAGATCGGCGGCGGCGTCTCGTTCTACGGCAACGGCTCGCTCAACGATGCGCGGTTCAGCAACGGCGTGCACATCTACCAGGCGCCGCAGAACACCGCCGTCGGCGGCTTCATCTACAGCACCAAGAGCGTCTTCAAGGAGCACGACTCCCTCTACGGTTCGCTGCTGGTCAAGGAGGTCGGCAAACAATACGGGCTGAACGGCCAGACCAGCACCGGCCGCCCCACAGTCGAGTACGGCATCGCTCCCTTCGAGACGCTGAACGCAGCGGTCGGCTACACCTTCCCGTTCACCACGCCGTATATCGGTGGCGAACACACGGTGCGCGTGGCGCTCAACGTGTACAACCTCGCCAACGATCACAGCATCATCGCCTATGCCGGTTCCAGCGCGGCCGGCACCCCGTTCTTCTGGACCAATCCCGGCTTCAGCGGCTTCGTCTCCTTCGACGTCTCGCTCTGACGGTTCGAGTGCCGGCCGTAACGTATGACAGCGGCGAGACATTTGTCTCTGACGCCGGTCTGACAGGTGATTTCCGGCGCGAAAGCGAGCATCTGCCGCGCATGGACGGTTCGCACACCCTGACCGCCACCTTTGCCCATCCGGGCCACCGCCTGAGCCGTGCGGCCGGTTCCGGCG
>CAXUNK010000378.1:0-2727 GCA_964252425.1 uncultured Acetobacteraceae bacterium | reverse complement strand
GGACGCGAGCACACCGCCGTACACGCAGAACGGGGTGCTGACCAGGCGGTGGCCGAACAGCCGGGTGCGCAGGGCCACCAGCGGCAGCACGCCCACGATCTCGCCATCCTGCTCGGCCAGGAGGTAGTGGGCGCGATGCGAGAACGCCTGTTCGATGACGCCGCGCCACGCTGAGAGGTGGAAGAACGTCGCCTCGGGATGGGCGCGCACGAAGGCGTCCCAGGCGGCGGTCTCCCGATCCAAAGCACGGACGCGGATCATGGGCGGGCCAGGTCGGCGGCGAAGACGCTGTCCATGCGGTCCCAGGAAAAGTCGCGCAGCAGGCGGGCGATGCGGCCGGCGGTGCGGTCCAGGTTCACGGTATGGCGGAAGCGCGCGAGGCGGGGTGCCGCCGGCACGCGCGGCTGGCCGGGATCGATCTCCCACGGGTGGGTGTAGAACAGGCCGCGCACCCCGTCCCGCCCGGCGCGGCGCAGGCCGGCGCGGAACAGCGCGTAGGGCAGCAGGCGGAAATAGCCGCCGCCCGCGCAGGGCAGCACGCGCCCGGCCAGGCGAAGCGTGGTCATCGGTATCTCCAGCAGCGCTCCACCGGCGACGCGATGCGGCGTTCGGGGCGCGCCGGGCATGCCGTAGAGGTCGTGCCGGATCGGGTATACGCTGGAGCTGTAGGCGTAGCCCTCGCTGGCCAGCACGTCGAAGGCCCAGGGGTTGCGGGCGTTGATCGAGAAGGTGGGCGCGCGGTAGCCGAGGACGGCAACACCTCCCGTGTCCTCCAGCACGCGCCGGGCGCGGCCGACATCCTCGGCGAAGTCGGCGGGCGACTGCTCGTGCACCAGGCGGTGCGCGTAGCCGTGGCTGGCGAGTTCGTGGCCGGCGGCGACGATGCGGCGGACAAGCGCCGGATGGCGGTCGGCGACCCAGCCGAGGGTGAAGAAGGTGGCGTGCACGCGGGCCTCTTCGAACAGGGCGAGCATGCGGTCGGTATTGGCCTCGACCCGGCGCGGCAGGCTGTCCCAGGCGTCGCGGCCGATCGTGCCGGCAAAGGCCTGCACCTGGAACCAGTCCTCGACATCGACCGTCATCGCGTGGATGGGGAGCACGGTTCCGGGCGCGGCCATGGGCGTCAGAACCGCTTGACGGCGCCCAGAGTGACGGTGGTCTGCCCGTTGCCCAGCCCCTGCTCGCCGGACGCGCCGAAAGACGAGCCGCCGACCAGGTAGGTGCCGCCGACCTGCACGTAGCCGCTCAGCGTGCGGGTGAAGGTGCGGTTCAACCCGACCGAGACGCTCACCGTCTGGCCGCTGCCGGCGGTGTTGCCGCGGACCAGGCCATCGTTGTTCCTGCCGTACTGCACGTAGCCGCTGAGGCTGAGGTCGGGCGTCAACTGGCGACTGAGCGAGGCGCTGCCGAACACGCCGTTGGTGGAGACCTGGGCGAACTGGCCCAACTGGCGGCCGACGGGCGTGGTGGTCTGCTGCGAGACGGACAGCGTGGCCGTGTTGCGGTCGCCGAGATAGCTGGCGGTGGCGTCCAGCCGGTGGGTGCGGGTCAGGTTCTGGTTGGCGCCGAAGGAATTGTCCGATTGCAGCAGGGGTGCGGCCTGCAGGACGGAGGCGGCGGCGCCGGTGCTGTCCAGCCCGCTGTCGAGCAGGCTGGTCTGCTGGTCCTGCTGGTAGGTGGAGATGCCGGCCGAGTAGCCGCCGAACACGCGGATGCGCGGCGAGACCTGCACCGAGCCCTGCACGAAGGCCGAGCCGAACCCGTCGAGATAGCGGTATTCGACGGTGAGATAGCTGCCCGGTTTCGGGGTCAGCTTCAGGCCGCCGCTCGCCACCGGGCCGGTATACGAGAAGTCGCTGCGCGGGTAGTTCAGATCCTCGTAGCCGGCCTCGCCGAGCAGGGTGACGAGCCGGGTCAGCGCGTAGCTGACATCGTCGGTGAACAGCAGGCGGTGGCCATCGGCCAGCGCGCCGCCGCCCTGATAGAAGCTGTCGTCGGTGCCGATCCTGTTGCGGATGCGGCCCAGATCCTCGCCGGTCTCGTAGCTGGCGAAGCCGCGCGTGGTGGCGAGGTAGGAGCTGCCATAGGCGCCGGTGCCGTCGAACGCGCGCGGGCCGAGATTGGTGCCGGGCGCGTCGGTGGTGCTGTAGATGTAGCCGGCGCCGATGTTGACGGAGCCGTGGGTGCCGAACTGGCGGTTGAGATAGGGCGTGAACGAGACGCTGCTGTCGGTCTGCCGGTCGTTGGGCGCCAGCGTGACGGTGTTGGACGGGCCCACGCCGCCGAAGATGGAGGACTGGCTGACCGCGCCGCGCAGATCGGCGTAGATCCAGCCAGGCAAAGCGGTGGCCAGTATGTCGCCGTCGAATTGCTGGGCGAACTGGGAATAGCTGCCGTTGCGGGCGTAGATCTGGCCGGTGGGATCGTAGTCGAGATTGACGCGCAGGCGCTGCGACGTGTCCACGATGCTGATGCCGGGCTGCAGCAGCGTGATGAAATCGTCGCCGCGCGACCCGTTGGCGGTGCCGCCCGACAGGCCGACATTGCTGGTGTACTGCTCCGAGGCGCCGAGCTGTCCGGTGATTTGCAGGTCCGGACCCGAGGGGCGCAGGTTCGGCTCGGCGTCGCCGTAGGATTGCAGCAGGTGTTCGCGCAGGTCGGAGACGGTGGGGTCGATGCCGGTGCGCGGCAGCACCAGGCCCGAGCCGAACTCGTGGTAGGTCGACT
>CAXUNK010000377.1:0-2762 GCA_964252425.1 uncultured Acetobacteraceae bacterium | reverse complement strand
GGCGACGACAAGAAGGAAGGCGGCGGCGACGACAAGAAGGACGGCGACCAAGAGAAAGACGGCAAGGAGAAGAAGGAGGGCAAAGCCAAGCACTTCTTCCTTTCACCCCTAGGCATCATCCTGACCTTGGCGGTGCTGGCGATTCTCGTCGTGGGCGGCATCATCCTGTTTCATTACGAGAGCACGCACGAGTCGACCGACGACGCGTACACGACCGGGCACGTGCATCAGGTCAGCCCGCGGGTGCAGGGGCTGGTGATCGAAGTGTGGGTGGACGATAATCAGGCGGTCAAAAGCGGCGACTTGCTCGTCAAGCTCGATCCGAGCGACTACACCGTGGCGCTGCAGCGGGCGCAAGCGAACCTCGACCAATCCAAAGCGCAAGCCTTGGAGGCGCAGACCGCCATCACCCAGGCGCAAGCCAGCTACGACCAGGCGCAGGCGCAGATCTCCCAGGCCAAGGCGGCGACCACCCAGCAAAAGGCGGTCTTCGAGGTCGCGGGGATCAACTACGCGCGCGACAAGAGCTTATCGACCAAGGACGCGCGGGCCGTCGCCCAGGCGGACGTGGACACCACCAAGAGCAACCTGGACGCGTCGCAAGGGGCGTTGGAAGCCGCCCAGGCCAACGTCCAGGCCGCCGAAGCCAGCGCGGAGGCCGCCAAAGCCACCATCGAGAGCCGGCGAGCGGATCTCGTGGTGGCGCAGGCCGCGATCGAAACCAACATGGCCAACGTGGCAGACGCGAAGTTGCAACTGTCCTATTGCTGGGTGCTCGCTCCCTGCGACGGCCGCGTCTCGCGCAAGACCGTCGAAGTCGGCCAGCAGCTTTCGGCCGGCCAGGCGCTTTTGGCGGTGACCGAAAACGACGTCTGGGTGCTGGCGAACTTCAAGGAGACCCAGCTTGCCAAGATCCGCGTGGGCCAAACTTGCAAGCTGCCGGTCGACGCGTTCAAGGGCCACCCGTTCTACGGGCACGTGGACAGCATCCAGAATGGCTCCGGGGCGACCTACTCGCTGCTGCCGCCGGATAACGCGACCGGCAATTTCACCAAGATCGTGCAGCGCGTGCCGGTGAAGCTGACCTTCGACCGGGACAGCATCAAGGGGTTCGAAGATCTGGTCGTGCCCGGCTTGTCGGTCGTGCCGGTGGTCAACCTGGCCTCGACGAGCGATCGCGGCGATCACGTCTCCAAAAACAATCCTGCGCCGCCCAAGGGCTCCGGCCGTCAATGAGGGAGTTCTTGCCGTTGTCCAAGCGGATCGCCGCGCCGGCGCGCGTGCCAGCGGCGGCCGGTTTGCTGGCCGTCTTGTGCCTGGCCGGCTGTGCCGTGGGCCCGAAGTACGCGGGCCCGCCGCCGGCGCCCAACCTGAACTCGTTCAAGGGGGCCAAGGCGGAAAAGGTGTGGCAAAGCGCGCGCCCGGCCGATCGCGATCCGCGCGGACCGTGGTGGGAGGTGTTCCATGACCCGGCTTTGAACCGGCTGGAAGTCGCCGCCACGGCCAATAACCAGGACCTGCGCGTCTCGGTGGCGCGCATCGAGCAAACCCGGGCGCAGGCGCGCGTGGCAGCGGCGGATTTTTACCCGAACGCGGATTTCAACGGCACGATCACCCGCGAGCGCACGTCCAACAGCGAGCCGGTGCAAAAAGGCGAGGTGGTCGGTTCCGATCCGCTGAGCGGCATCCCGGGAGCGACGACCATTCCCAAGCCGCTCATTCTCAACACGCAGCCGCTGACGCGCACGTACAATATCTTCCGCGCCCCGGCCGATCTGAACTGGGAGGTGGACGTCTTCGGGCGCGTGCGGCGCAACTACGAAGCCGCGCGCGCCGTGCGGGCGGAGAGCGAGGCGGACGCGCGCAACGTGGCGTTGAGCGTGGCGGCGAACGTGGCCACGACCTACTTCGAGCTGCACGCGATCGACTCCGAGATCGAGGTCCTCCAGCGCACCATCAAGAGCACCGGTGATGCGCTGGGCATTGCCCAGGAACGGCTTGAGGCGGGGCTCACGGGCGAGGTCGACGTGCAGCGCCAGCGGGCGGAACTGGCCAGCAATCAGGCGGACCTCGCGGGGGTGCAACGCTCGCGCGCGGAGATGGAGAACGCGCTGGCGACGCTGGTCGGCCAGCCGGCCAGCAGCTTCCACGTGCCCAGCCGGCCGGTGAGCGAAGCCAACCCGCCGCACATTCCGGCCGGGCTGCCTTCGCAGCTCTTGGAGCGCCGGCCGGACGTGGCCGAAGCCGAGCGGACCCTGGCGGAGGACAACGCGCGCATCGGCATCGCGGTGGCGGCGTTTTTCCCGGTCATCAAGCTGACCGGCGCGGCCGGCTTTGAGAGCGAGGACGCGGGCGTGGTCTTCGATTGGCCGAGCCGTTTTTGGCAGATCGGTCCGAGCGTGTCGCTGCCCATCTTTGAAGGCGGGCGCAACACGGCCAACCTGCGCCTGGCGCGCTCGCGCTACGATGAGGGCGTGGCGCGCTACCGCCAGCAGGTGTTGGTGGCCTTTCAGGACGTGGAGAACGCCCTGGCTGATCTGCGCACGCTCGCGGCGCAGGCCAAGGCGCAGAACGAGTCGGTCGACGCTGCCCGGCGCACCTTGCAACTGAGCCAGGATCAGTACCAAAAAGGCGCCAACACGCTGCTCGACGTCGTCGACGCCGAGCGCACGCTGCTGTCCTACGAGCAAACCGCCGTCCAACTCCAAGGCCAGCGCCTCCAGGCCACCGTGCAGCTCATCAAGGCCCTCGGCGGCGGGTGG
>CAXUNK010000376.1:0-2769 GCA_964252425.1 uncultured Acetobacteraceae bacterium | reverse complement strand
CGCCTGCGCCGCGTCGGCCTCGGTCACTTCACCGGCCGCGACCTGCTGTTCGGTGGCCCTCAGCGTGCGCTCCAGTATGGCCACGTCGTTGCGGTCCAGATCGACCGTCTGCGTGTCGCGCGCCACGTCGAGATAGGCCGTGGCCGCCGCCAGCAGCACCTGCGCCTCGACCGCCTGAAGCTGGGCGCGTTCGGCGCGCACCTGCGCCTCCGCCTGGTCCACCTGCGCGCGCACCCGGCCGCCGGTGTACACCGGCTGGGTCAGCGTGGCGGTGGCCTGCTGCGGAAAACGATGCTCGATGCCGTGCGGATCGATGCTGTCCGAGATGATCGAGCGGCCGATGCTGCCGTTCACGATCACCCGCGGGCGCCAGCCGGCAAGCGCGCGCGGCACGCCCTCATCGGTCTCGCGCAGGCGTTTGCGCTCGGCGCCAAGTTGCGGGTTGTAGAGATATGCCTGCGCCAGCGCCTCCTCGAAACTTTGCGCCCGCGCGCGCATCGTACCGCCCGCCAGCACGCACAGGCACAGCACCCCCGCGCGCCTCACGCAGGCACCCCCGCCTGCTCGGAGTTACGTTTCGGTGGGTACGGCACGCGCGTCTCGCGTATGAACAGGACGATCGCCAGCGCCCCCAGCGTGATCATGCCCAGCCAGCCATACGCGTCGGCATAGGCCATGGTGAAGGCCTGGACCGTGGACTCCGCTTTCAGCCGCGCCGCCCCGCCGGCCTGCACGGTGGCCGGCGCTCCCGCCACGACATGGTCGAGGATGGTGTTGGAATGCACCCGTTCGCGCACCGTCACGATAGCGCCCATCACCGCGGTCCCCAACGTGCCAGCCAGCGTGCGCACCATGTTGAACAGCGTGGCCCCGGCCGTCGCGTCCTGCGGGCCCAGCGTGCTGGTGCTCACGATCAGCAGCGGCACCATGATGAACGGCAGCGAGCTGGCCTGCACGAAAAGCGGCCCCAGGAAATCGCCACGCACCCAGTCGCTGGTCAGGTACGTGGCCAGCCTGCTGCCCAGCGTGGCCAGCGACAGCCCGACCACCAGCAGCACCCGCGCATCCAGCACGCGCAGCAGGGCGGCGGCCAGCGGGCACAGCACGATTTGCGAGATGGCGATCAGGCTGAGTATCTGTCCGACCTGCAGCTCGCGGAAGCCGCGCACCTGTGTGCCGAACTGCGGCAGCACGTAGAAGGCGCCCAAAGTCGCGAAGGTGAAGGCGATGATCATCAGCAGGCCGCAGCTGAGATTGGCGCGCGCCAGCAGCCGGACGTTGAGCAGCGGGGATTGCGCCGTCAGCGAATGCCAGACCAGCACGGCAAGACTGACGGCGGAGCCCACGAACAGGCCGTCGATCAGGCCGGAATCGAACCAGTCCAGCCGCTGACCCTGGTCCAGCGCCACCGTCATCAACGAGACGGTCAGCACCCCGGTCAGCAGCCCGAAATAGTCGCTTTTCCCGAAGATCTCGGTCTTCACCTCTTCGTCCGGCAGACCAACCAGCACCATAAGCACCACGATGGGGCCGGGCACCAGGTTGAACCAGAAGATCGCCTGCCACCCGAAATCCTCAGACAGCAGACCGGAGGTGGTCTCCGACAGCATCGGGGTCAGCGTGGTGACCAGCGCATAGACCGCGAACCCCCAGACGCGCTGGTAGATCGGCAGGAAGCGAAGCACGGTGGCCAGCAGCAGCGGGATCAGCGCGCCGCCGCCCACACCCTGCAGAAAGCGTAGCACCAGCAGCATCGGGTACGAGGTGGCCGACGGGATGGCCACCCCTGCCAGCGCCTGCAGGGCGACGGCCGAAGCGATGGCGCGTCGCGGCGAGATGATGCCGGCCAGCCAGGGCGTCAGCGGCACGATGGCGATCTCGGCGACGTTGTACGCCTCCGTGACCCAGGCCCCTTCATCCTGGCCAAGCCCCACACCGCCGCGCAGGTCGGCGATGGCGAAGACAGAGAGCCGGGTGTTGAGGTTGGACAGCAGGCTGCCCAGCACCGCCCCGAACACGCCCAGCGCCAGCAGCCTGCTCATCGGCGCCGGACCCGGTTGCGGCGTCTGGCCAGGCGGCGGCGGGTCCGGCGCACGCGGAGCCAGCACGCCCAGGAAACCCGCTTCCCGGCTCATGGGCTGCTCTGCGGCGCCGCATGGACCAGCCCCGTGCCCACCAGCGTTTCGACCGACAGCCCGGGCACCAGACGCCCCTCCAGAGCGTGCGCGCGCACGCTCGCAGGGTCGAAGGTGAGCTTGACCGGCACGCGCTGCACGATCTTGGTGAAATTGCCGACCGCGCGGTCCGGCGGCAGGGCGCTCGACCGCGCCTCGCTGTCCGGATCGAAACTGTCCACACGGCCGCGCAGCGTGACACCGGGAAACGCGTCGACGCGTATCTCCGCCGGCTGGCCGATCGCCATCCCGGCCAACTGCTCCTCGCGAAAGCTCGCGCGCACCCACACATCGGCCAGCGGCACGAGCGCGATCAGCGCCGTGCCCGGCGCCACGTACTGGCCCGTCCGGATCAGGCGCTGGCCCACCACCCCGTCGCGCGGCGCGGCGATCCGCGTGTACCCCAGCTCGACACGCGACAAATCCAGCGCCGCCTGGCTGGCCCGAAGCTGCGCCTCCGCCTGATGCACCTGGGCCTGCAGCACGCCCACCTGGGCCAGCGCGGCGGCTTCCGCATCGCGGTCTCCGGCCAGGGTGGCACCCTGCCGCCGCTCTTCCGAGACTGCGCCCTCCCAGGCACGGCGCAGCCCCGATT
>CAXUNK010000375.1:0-2771 GCA_964252425.1 uncultured Acetobacteraceae bacterium | reverse complement strand
GCCCGGCGCCGCCGCCCAGCACGGTGCCAAGAGTGGCGCCAGCACCGGCGCCGGCACCGCCCGCCGCTTCTTCCGTTCCGGCGACGTGACCGGTGGTAGCGCCCGACGTGCCGCCGCTGGCCACGATGCTGATGTTGTCATGCGAAAATCCCGCCGCCTCCAGACTGCGTACGACGTCAGCCGCGTCCTCGTGACGATCGAACAGGCGTGTCAGTGTTTGCATTGCCATGTGATTTCTTCCCTTGTAGCGCTGGTCCAGACTTGATTGCTTCCGGGCGATGTCGCCCGGCCTTGCAATGCCCTAGGATTGCTGACCGACATTGCCCTTGTAATCGAGCCAGACCTGGACGGGCGCACCGTCCTTCATGGCGGTGCCACGCCACACGCCGTTGCTGTCCTTCTTCAGATCCTTCACGCCGGTATAGCCTTTGGCGACGATGCGGTGACGCGCCTGGCCCTTGGAAAAGCTGTTGGCGCCGTGGGCCGGCTGGTCGGCATTGGCGCCCGTCGTAACCACGGCCTGGTTGCTGTCGCCGGACGCGGCCGCCTTGCTGTTCGTGTTGCCGGTCACGCTCGGCGCGGGCGATGGCGTGGGCGGCGCACCCATCGAGGTGCCAGGGGCGCCAGTTCCTGGTGCGGCCGACGGGCTGGTGGCTGACGTTTGCGCCACGGCCACTCCGGCCATCAGCAGCAGAGACGCTGCGCACGTAATTGTCTTTTTCATGAGTGTTCCTCACCCTTGCTGTATTCGAGCCGGGGGAACGTCAGCTCTGTATCGAAGTTGCGCCGTGCTACCCGGCCGGCGCCTGCATGAAGATCCGTCCGGTGCTGTAAGACAGCCAAACCCGCCCGCGTTTGAGGTATTCCAGACCGAGCAACCCGTCGCCACTTCCAAGCCGGCCGGGACTGACAACGACGGCGCGAACGTCGCCGAAACGAACACCGGCGAACTCCAGCCGCGCGAAAATGTGCAGCCAGGCGCTGAAGGCGCGGTCGTTGATGCCCGTGCCGCTCAAGCGCCGGCTTTCTTCCAGAAGCTCCGGTGGGGCGCCGGCGCGTGCCGCAGCGCGAGTGGAGAGCACCAGACCGGGTGAACCCGTATCCAGCGTCAATTGCACGGACACGTCATCGACACGCACTGGCACGGCCGCGTGCCGTGAGGGATCGACGTCGAGAGTCGCCGAACCGGCCTCGCCCGGCCAATCCGGCGTGACCGTGTCGCAGCCCGTCACCTGCCACAGGCCAAGCTGCCGGCCAGGAATGTCGAGGTCCAGATCGTAGCGCGACAGAACATCCGCACCGATCAGCCCGCCCACCGGCGTGCCGTCCGCCAGGCGCGCGGCAAACGCCGCGACAGGCACGGCGGGCAACGTCCATGAGAGCCCACCCAGCCCGAAATTCGCAGGCCCAACCAGGGTCAACCGGCTCTCCGCGCCGCCGACACCCAGCATGTCGGCAGAGCGATCGAAGTCGCGCGGCAGGTTCAGCATATCGGCCGCCGCCTGCGACAGGGTGGTGACAGCCGACCCGGTGTCGAGGAAGAAGCGCAGCGGGGTGCCGTCGACCGTCGCCGACACGTAGAGTTTTTGATCCCACAGCGTCAGCGGCAACACCGCCACACGCTGCTTGCGGCACTCGGCATGCGCCCACCCTGCGATGAGCAGCAACGTCCATCCATACCGACGACACTGGCGCATCCGAACACCGCCCTGACAGAGAGCAAGCTGACGATGCGAGTCTGCAACGAATGGGCGTTCCACCGCAAGCGGGCTGTTCCCACCTACGGTCGAGGTCAGGCCATCGGGTCGTTCGGACCGCCGATGCCCGACGTCTTGCCGCCGGTCTGCTGGTTGCGCTTGACGGAGAGCTTCATCCACCCGAGCACGGCGACCAGCAACAGGAATGTCGCGAAGACCAGCCAGTATAGCGGGTGACCACTCATGACGCGCACTCCGGAAGTTTGTTTTACGGAACAAGCCGGGAATCGCGGAGCGGTTTTGCAGGTCGCGGCGAAGTGAGGCATGCTGCTTCAGGCACGCAGGCCGCGGAACCATGCGTGCGCAATCTTTGCACGGTCTGGGAGTGGCGCCATGATTGATCACGAAACGCTCGGGTTTTGGAGCACGCTGCACTTCACGGCTCCGCCCGCTCCGCCGGAGGCGTCGGCGTATAGCCGCATCTACGCGTTTGGGGACAGCCTGTCGGACGCCGGCAACGACTTCATCGCCAGCCAGGGCGTGTTGCCCGACCCGCTGATCTATTCGGACGGGCGTTTCACCAATGGGCGGGTCTGGGTGCAGGACCTGGCGCGCGACCTGCACCTGGCGGCGGTCACGCCCAGCCTGAACGGCGGCACGGATTTCGCCTATGGCGGCGCCGAAGCCGGGCAGGAGCCGCTGCATACGGTCTCGCCGATCGATCTGCCGGCGCAGTTGGCCGAGTTCGCGGTGCAGGTTCCGCACCCGAGTTCGGCTGCGCTCTACACCCTGTCCATCGGCGCGAACGACGTGATCGATGCCATCGGCGCGTACGCCAGCAACCCGTCCGGCGCGCTGGCCGATGTGCAGGCGGCGGTCGGCGACGAGACGTCGTTCGTGGCGGGGTTGGCGGCGGAGGGGGCGCGGCACTTCGCCATCCTGAACGTGCCCGACCTGGGCAAGACGCCGGAGGAGGCGGGCCAGGCGGCCACGGCCACGTATCTGTCCTCCGTCTATAACCAGGAACTGGCCTCGTCGCTGGGCAGCCTGTCGCTGGCGGACCACCTCGACATC
>CAXUNK010000374.1:0-2771 GCA_964252425.1 uncultured Acetobacteraceae bacterium | reverse complement strand
TTCCGGAGGCGTTCGGCCTCACCTCGCACGCGATCGGACGAGCGGAGCGCCTGGCGGGCATGGGTTACGTGGCGCTGGCCGCCGACCTGCATGGCGAGGGCTACGTCGCCTCCGGGCTGGATGAGGCGCTCGGCCTGCTGGCGCCGCGCGCCGGCGGGGTAAACTGGCAGATGTCGGTTTATGGCGGCGTGGTCCATAGTTTCACCAACCCCGACGCCGACAGGCTTGGGCGGCCCAACTTCGCCGCCTATAATGCCCAGGCGGATGCGCGGTCCTGGTCGGAGATGCGCACGATGTTCGACGAAGCGTTCGGCGCCTGACCTCCGTCACCTCAACTGTCTTTATTGCGAAAGGTCCACATGCTCTGCTCTCTCAACCTGCGCGCCCTTCTGCTCGGATCGGCGCTGTGCCTCGCCATCCCTGGGGCGCGGGCCGCCGATGCGCCCAAGCCTGACAAGCAAGCTGCGGCCGATCACGCGGCGGAGCAGGCGAAGGACGGCCCGTTCAAGCCGGAGGCGACGGTGACCGACGGCAGTGTCACCATCGGCGGCCGCGCCGTCGCCTACAGCGCGGTGGCCGGCACGCTGGTTGTGCACGCGAAGGGGTGGGACGACGTGCCGAAGGCGGAGCACGGCGACAAGGGCGATGACGCGAAGGAGGAGGATGACCGCGGGCCTTCGGCCGAGGCTTCCATGTTCTACGTGGCCTATTTGGCCAAGGGTGCGGCGCCCGAGGGCAGGCCGGTCACCTTCCTGTTCAATGGCGGTCCCGGGTCGTCCACCGTGTGGCTGCATATGGGCGCGTTCGGTCCGCGCCGTGTGGTGACCGCCGATGACAGCCACACGCCGGCGGCACCCTACTCCATCGTCAATAACGGCCAGAGTCTGCTGGATGCGAGCGACCTGGTGTTCGTGGACGCGCCCGGCACCGGGTTCAGCCGCATTGCAGGCAAGGACAAGGAAAAGGAGTTCTACGGCATCGACGCGGACGCGCATGCCTTCGCCGAGTTCATCACCAAGTTCCTGTCGAAATACGGGCGCTGGAACTCGCCGAAATACATCTTCGGCGAGAGCTACGGCACTACGCGCTCGGCGGTGCTGTCGAACCTGCTGCAGTCGGAATACGATGTCGATCTGAACGGCGTGATCCTGCTCAGCCAGATTTTTGCATTTGACGACAGCGTGGACGGGCCGGAGAGCAATCCCGGCGTCGACATCGCGTATCCGCTGGCCTTGCCGACCTATGCGGCCACGGCCTGGTACCATCACAAGCTTGGCCAGCAGCAGGGCAACCTGCCTGCTTTCCTGGGCGAGGTGGAGCGGTTCGCGATGGGCGACTACCTGCTGGCGCTGTCCGCCGGCAGCGCCTTGCCGGACGACAAGCGCGAGGCGATCGCGGCCAAGCTGCACGACTACACCGGCCTGCCTGTCGCCTACATAAAGAAGGCCAACCTTCGCGTGAGCGGCGGCGAGTTCGAGAAGACGCTGCAGGACGACACGGACACCACGACCGGGCGGCTCGATACGCGGTTTTCGGGACCGACGATGGATCCGTTGAGCAAGGAGGCCGATTACGATCCGCAATCGGCCTCGATCAGCTCGGCCTATGTCTCAGGCTTCAACGATTACGTGCGGCGCGTGCTGAAATACGGCGAGGGCGTTGCCTACAAGCCGGAGATCGATGTCTTCCGCTGGTGGAACATGCAGCACCAGCCGCCCGGCGCGGAACAGAAGCTGCCGCAATCGGCCAACGTGATGCCGGACATCGCGGCCGCGCTGAAGATGAATCCCAATTTGAAGATTCAGCTGAATGGCGGCTACTACGATCTTGCGACGCCGTTCTACGAGGGGATCTACGAAATGCAGCATTTGCAGATACCTCAGCGTCTGCAAGCCAACATCGAGTTCAAGCAGTACGAGTCGGGGCACATGGTGTATGCTCACCAGGCTTCGTTGCAGCAACTGCATGATAACGTAGCTGGGTTTATCGGGCGTACGCATGGCAGGTGACTCTCGCCTGTTCGCGCGTCGGTTGCAGTGTTGGTGAGAAGCGCTGACGAGTTCGTGAGCGGTTTTTTCCGGGTTGACGCAACCGGCGATATGGGTGACGTTAACGTTAGGTCATCGCTCATGACGATGGTTTGGGCGATGATCTTCGCGCCTACAAAAGAAAACAGGGGAGTATGAGATGCAAAAAATGTTTGGTGGCGTGATCGCCGCCACCGTCATGCTGGCTGGTGCAACGGTTGCGAACGCTGCGACCAACGTGGCGGGGCTGTATGCCAGCTACGGAACCGTCGCCACGGCCACTTCGCAGTGCAGTGCGGTTGGCTTGGCACAGGGCGCTGGCAACTTCTCGGAAATCACTTTTCCGGGCGACGGCAAGACGGGTCTGACGATCTATTCGCCGGCAAGCGGCTTGCTGCAGCTGTGCAACAAATTCCCGGCTGTGCCGGCCGGCGGTCTGAACGGCTTCTCGGCCAAAGCGAGCTGCGCCATCTACTCGATCAATGGAAACATTCCGGCCGAGTCGGTGAACTTCTCGTTCAAGCAGACGCCGATTGATGCAAACTCTGCTGTCGGCACAACTACCGTCACCATTCCCGCGGCCGATCCGGTTGGTGGCGGGTGCACGGCGACGATCAACACCACGACGGTGCGCACGGGCAAGTAACCCGCAGCTTCGCCGATGCGACGGGGCGGCGCCGGGGTGACCCTGCGCCGCTTTTTCATGCGTTGGTGAAGCTGCCGCCGCTTTCGGCCAGACTGGCC
>CAXUNK010000373.1:0-2772 GCA_964252425.1 uncultured Acetobacteraceae bacterium | reverse complement strand
GTGCCGCCGCGCACCCGGTCCCAGGCGCGGCCGTCCAGGCCGAAACCGCGCGCGCAGGCGGCCAAAAAATCCAGCTCCTTGGCGTTCACCGGCCCGTCGGCGCGCGCAATGCCGAACAGCCCGGCCAGCACATCCTCCAGCACGCCGCGGCTATCGGCAAAACTCTCGCCCAGCTGGGTGGCATAGGGCAGGAACCCGTCGGACGCGTCGCGCGCCTGGTCGAACAGACGGCCGACGTCGCGCGCATTCTCCGGCGGCACGCGGAAATGCCGCTTGAACCCGTCGATCTCGGCGCGCGTCACCGGCCCGTCGCATTTGGCCAGCTTGGCAGACAGGGCGACCACGGCCATCGCGAAGACCTGCTCGCGCGGCACGAACAGCGCGGCGATGCGGGCAGGGTGAAGCTGCGCGGCATCCGGCAGGCCGCGCAGCAGGTTACGGCCCAGCCGCCCCAGCGTGCGCGGCATCGCCCCGTTATCGGCGGCATGGCCCAGCGCCGCCCCCACGACCGCGCCAGGCGGTCCGCCCATTGCGAAACCCGCGACACCCCCCAGCACCTTGCCCCAGTAGCTCACGTGCCACCGCTCCGGCTGGATCGCCTGGCGCCGAGCGCGATCATGTGAGGACGTGGCCCATCGATTTGCTCTACCATGCAGGCGTTGACACGGACAGAACGCGCGCCAGGCTGTCCGGCGCCGAGCGGCGTGCGGGATGGGGGAGCTATGACACGGTCACCCGATCTCCCAAAACCCGCGGACGCGGTCGCACTCGACCGGCCCGCTCCTTGGCCAAGCCCGCTTCGGGCTGCCGGACGCCACCGCGCGGCTCTGGCGGCACTGTCCGGCTTGGCCGTGCTGCTGCTTGCAACCTGGGCGGTGCCGCCGATGCTCGATTGGGGCCGGTTCCGGGGCACGATCGCGTCGATCGCAGCCGCCAGGCTCGGCCGGCCCGTCCGCATCGGCGGGGAGGTCACGCTGGTGCTGCTACCGCGTGCGGTGCTGACCGCCGGCGAGGTCACGTTGCCCGACCAGGGCGACGGCGTCTCGGCCACGATCGCCTCGCTGCGTCTGGAGGTGGCGCTGCTGCCTTTGCTGGCCGGGCGGCTTGCCCCGCGCGACCTGGTGCTGGGCACACCGGTGCTGCGCCTGCCCTGGCCGTTGCCCGGCACGCTGGCCACGCCCAGCCGTCCCCGCGTGCCGCGCGCCTTTGCCGCCCGTCTGGACGAGGGCACGCTGCTGATCGGCGGCGCACGCATCGACGGCATCAACGCGGCGCTGCACAGCGGACCGGAGGGCGGGATGCCCGCCGAGCCGGTGGCGCGAGGGTTCGGCGCCGAGGGGTTCGCCGCCTTCGCCGGGCGAAGCTGGCGTTTCACCAGCGCGCTGGGCGCGCCGGACGCCGATGGCGTCTCCGCACTCGACCTGTCGGTCAGCGGCCAGGGGCCGGCGGCGCATACCGACGCCACCTTGCGCGGCACGCTGGCGGACGGCGTGCTCCAGGGCCGGCTGGTCGCCGGCGGACCCGATCTGTCGTTGCTGTTGCCGACCTCCGCCTTGAGCTGGCGGGCGGAGGCGCCGTTCGTGGCCGACGGGACACGCATCACCGCGCCCTCGATCAGCCTGTCCCTGGGCGGCTCGCCCGCCGAGGGTGCCTTGGCCCTCGACCTCACACAGCCGGCCCGGCTGAAAGGCAGGCTGCACGCCGCCAGCATCGACCTCGATGGCTGGGCCGGCACCCTGCCGGCTCGGCTCGCCGCCGGCCCGGCATGGCCTGGGCTGCTGGGCCAGATCGACATATCGGCCGACCATGCGAAGCTGCTGGGCGGCACGCTCGCCGCACCACGTGGCACGCTCACCGTGGACGGCTCGGCGCTGGCGCTGACCAGCGGAGAGGCAACGCTGCCAGGCGGCGCGCGGCTGACCGTCTCCGGCGAGATCGCCGAGTCGCCCGACGGCGTGCATCTCAGCGGTCCCGCAACGCTGGACGCACCGTCGCTTCGGCAGACCTTGGCGTGGCTCCGGCCGCTCGCCCCTTCGCTGGAGGACGCCATCCCCGCAGGCGTGCTGACCAGGGCGAAGCTGGCCGGCACGGCCCGGATCGGCGGCCGAACGTTGTCGGTCTCCAAGCTGTCCGGCGAGCTCGACGGCGACCATGTCACCGGCGGTTTCGGTGCCGGTCTTGGGCCGCACCCGCATCTGGGCATGGGGCTCGCGGTCAGCCGCGTATCGCTCGATTCCTGGTTCGGCTCGCTGTGGCCGGCCCAGTCGCCCAGCCTGGCCAGGCTGGGCCGTGCCGCAGCACAGCTCGACACCGACATCCACCTGCATGCCGACACGGCCGTCTGGCGCGGGCACGAGCTGAGCGGTCTCCGGCTGGATGCGCGAACCGGTGCCACAGGGCTCGCCCTAAACCGCGCGTCGTTCGATACAGGCGCCGCTCACGTCGAGGCGCGGGGCGGCTTGGCCGCGGATGGCGCCGTGTCGGACGGCGCGTTGGGGATGACGGCGCATGGTCCGGCCGGGCTGTCCGCCTGGCTGCCGGCCGCATGGAGCTGGGCCGCGCCGCTGTGGCGGGACGATGCCCGCCTGAACGCCACCCTGTCCGGCCCGCCGCAGGATCTGTCCGTGCAGTTGCGCGCCGATGCCGGCGACCTGGTGCTGGAAGCCGACGGCCAGACCGACGCCGATCTCTCCCGGGCCAGCGGCGCAGTGACGCTGCGCCATCCCGGCGCGCCGCGGCTGCTGGCGTCGCTGGGCGTGGCCGGCGCCGAAC
>CAXUNK010000372.1:0-2772 GCA_964252425.1 uncultured Acetobacteraceae bacterium | reverse complement strand
CTGATAACGTATATCGGGCGGGCGCAGAGGGTTGGGAGCGAGAGTGCGTGAAACATGGCGAAGCTCCTTGTCGAGACCCGCCCGATATACGTTATCAGCGTTCAGTTAACAAGGTTCATTTAGCGGAAAAAATAGTCGGCGCCGTTGCGGGCCGAACCAGCCCGGCGATCAGCAGGTCGAGCGAGGCCTCGATCAGCCTTTCCGGCTGCACCAGGATGTTTTCCGCCTGGTCGAGCAGCAGGGCGGTGACCCCGTGCAGCGTCGCCCAGATCGTCTCAGCGATCAGCGTCGAATCACCGTCGCGGAACACGCCGCCGGCGATGAGCTCGGTGACCCCGTCCTGCAGGATGGCGAACGAGCGGTCGGCCAGTTCCAGCGCGCAGGTCTTGATGTCCGACCGGCGGAACAGGCGGGTCATGAAGGTCAGCCGGTATTCATCGGCCCGCGCCAGCCCGAAATCGATGTAGGCGCGCAACCCGGCGCGAAAATTGGCCAGCGGGTCCGCCGCTTCCTGCTTGCTCTGCTCCAGCCTGCGGACCAGTTCGGCAAACGTGTCCTGGGCGATGGCGGCCAGCAGCGCATCCTTGTCGGAGAAGTGCATGTAGAGCGCTGTCGGCGACACGCCCACCGCCGCCCCGATGCGGCGCATGGTGACGTGGTCCACGCCCTGGTCGGCGAAGAGGTGTTTTGCCGCGTCGAGTATCTCGCCGCGCCGTGTCGCACCCTGGCCGCGCGGTTTTCGGGTGCGTGTGATCTCGGCAGTCTGGTCCATAGCTGAACAGTGTTCACCTAGACGTTGAAAATCAAGCCTCTGTTCTCATACCGGGCGCGAGCCGGGACAGCATCGCCTGGCACTCCTGCAAGGTCGCGACGCATCCCCCTTCCAGCCACCACGCGCGGACCGTCCGCAAAGCCTGCCCCAGCTCGGGACCGGGTGAGAACCCCACCCGCAGCGCGTGCCGGCCCTCGAGCGGGAAGACCGGGCGGGGCTGCGAGGTCAGGCGGTGGCGCAGGCCGGCCGCTTCGGGATGTCGGCGCCAGACGCGGCCGACCAGGATCTCGGCGGGAGTGTCGGCGAGCATGCGGCGCAGTGCCGGGTCGTCGTCGTCCGGAGCGGGCACCGGTTCGGCAAGCAAGGCGGATAGAAGGTCATGTTCCGCGGCTGAAAGCCGCAGCCGTTCGGCCAGTGCCGGCACACCGCCCCGCACCAGGCACGACAGGCGAAGCATGGGGTCCGCGGGCGCGCCATGCGCGAGCAGACCGTCCAGTGTGCCGACGGGACCGGCTTCGGGCAGCACGATGCGCAGCACGCCCAGCGTGGTCATCAGGGCGAGCGCGGTGCGAGGGTCCGGCGCCGAAAAAATCCGCTTCAGCTCGCTCCAGACCCGTTCGGCCGAAAGTTTGGTCAGCTCCGGCGCGGCGGCCTCGATGGCCCGCACGGCTTCACCATCCGGCGGCGGAGCGCCGTAGCGGGCGAAGAAGCGGAAGAACCGCAATATGCGAAGCCTGTCCTCGGCGATGCGCAGGCCCGCCTCACCGACGAAGCGAACGCGCCGGGCGGCCAGGTCGGGCTGGCCGCCGAACCTGTCGTGCAGCCTCCCCGACTGGTCCAGCGACATCGCATTGATCGTGAAGTCGCGCCGCGCCGCGTCCTCGTCGAAATCGTCGGTCCAGGCGACCTGGGCGTGGCGGCCATCGGTGTCCACGTCGCGGCGCAGGGTGGTGATCTCGAAGGACTGACCGCCGGACAGGGCGGTGACCGTGCCGTGGTCGATGCCGGTCGGGATGACGCGCAGCCCGGCTGCCTCCAGCCTGGCCTGCACCTCGTCTGGCGGGTCCGGCGTGGCCAGGTCGATGTCGGAGACGGCGCAGCCGGCCAGCATGTCGCGCACGCACCCGCCCACCAGCCGCGCGCGGGGCAGGGCGCGCAGGATCGGCGCCAGCGCAGGCAGGTCCAGTATCGCCGGCCGGCTCACCCCGGGTGGCCGGGCAGGATCGTGCCGTCGTGCAGCCGCGCCGGCACGTAACGACCGGTGAAGCTGCGGCCCTCGCCCAGCCAGAACAGCACGCCGGCGAACACACCCAACGCCACGACCAACGCGACCATCCCGTTGCGGCTCAGCCCGCGCACCCCGCACAACCAGGCCACCGCCAAACCCACCGGCACCGCCAGCAGCGCGTACTCCGCGTAACGCATCGACGCGGCCTAATGAATAAAAGTTCTTTGCTTCTTTCTTTCAAGAAAGAAGATTCTTCTTTTCTGAAGAAAAGAAGCAAAAGACTTTTGTTGATTGGGTGGCGTCATAGCTAGTAGGGTTTCAGCAGGCGGTTTATGTAGTCCAGTTCGCCCTGTGGGCGGCTGCGGTCCGCGCCGCGGCGGCGAAGCTCTTCCTGGATGGCGCGGCTGCGGCCCGGCTCCATGCCGTCCGGCACGCGCAGATTGGGGTCATCGGCCACCGCGCCGTTGCCGTCCACCGGGCGGCCGAACGGGTCGCGCTTCTGGCCGCTCTCGCCATCGCCGGAGCCGTCCTCGTCCTCCTGGCCCTGGCCGCCCGAACCGGAGCCCTGCTCCAGCGTCAGTTGCAGCCCGGCGCCCGATTGCTGGCCGCCCTGGCGCGCCATGTCCTGGCCGCCCTGCTGGAGTGCCGCGATGGCGCGCGCGATCGCGTCGCGCGCCTGCGGGTCGTCCGAGCTGGCCAGCGCCTGGGCCGCGTCCTGCATGGCGCGCGACGCATCGTCCAGGCTTTGCGGCGGCTTGCGGCCGGATTGGGC
>CAXUNK010000371.1:0-2797 GCA_964252425.1 uncultured Acetobacteraceae bacterium | reverse complement strand
ACCAATTGCCGCGCATCGCCCGGCAGCACGGACAGCGCCCCCGCCCGCTCATCCTCCCCGTTCGCCCCCGTCACGCTCACCGAACAGAAACGCGGCTCCAACCCCTCGCTGAACCGAAGCGTCAGCGCAGACGGTGCGGCATGCACCACCCCGCCCACCGGCGGCTGCGCCCCCTCCAGCAAAGCATGAGCGGACGCCGAAACGGGCGCCAGCAAAGCAATTAGTAAAAGTCTTTTGCTTCTTTTCTTCAGAAAAGAAGACTCTTCTTTCTTGAAAGAAAGAAGCAAAGAACTTTTGTTCATTTAAGAGTCTCCTTACCAATCGGCGATGGGTTTGCCCAGGGTTTTGGGCAGCAGGTCGTCTAGGAACAGGTGGATTTGCAGGACCGCGCCCACGTTGGTTCCGGTCGCCTTGTTGGCGGGGATCAGCGCTTCCAGGCCCACCTGGAACGCCCGGTTGATCCAGATCGCGCCTGGGGCGACCACGAGCTGCGTGCCCTCGTTGCTGGGCGAAGTCGCCGGCGAGGACCAGGCCACCTCCACCAGCGGCACCAGGTGGCGGAAGAAGCCGGGCGCGTCCATCTCGTGTATCTGCGAGTTCAGGTACGGAAAGCTATACTGGACCGAAAACCCGCCCTGCCATCTGTTGGCGTAGCCGTTGTTGAACTGGATGGCGGCCAGCCCGGCTCCCGGCAGGCCCGCTTGCGGCGGCGGCGCACCGACCTGCTTCAACTCCTTGTCGGCGATGACGTAGCTCAGCTCGCCCGTCACCGCGAACGGGCGCACCGCATCGCTCGGCACGTCGCCCAGTCCCTTGCCGAAATAGAGCGTCGGCGCGGTGGACCCGTACTCGTCCGCGCCGATATGCGAGGTGCCGGTCCGCCCGAACTCGCGGATCACCCCGATCGTGAAGATCAGCTCGTGCGGCGCGTCGATCAACACCTGGTATTTGCCGGTGACCACCACGTCCTGCCAGCCGTTGCGCGTCTTGTCGTTCTCGGTGTCCACGATGTTGTAGCCGTCATTGATGACGACGCCGAGATCGTGGGTGATCCGCTTGTCGTATTCGAAACCGAGATCGACTTCCTGGACCGGCCCGGGCCCGCCATCGGCGCCCGAGCGCTGGTAGCTGGCCTGCGGGAGGGTCGCCTCGTCGGCCACGCCGGGGTCGTCGAGGTTGAGGGTGACGGGAAACACGCGCGCGCCCGCGATGGCGTGGGCGTGGGCTACGCCGGGCAGGGCCAGCGCACCGGCCGCGCACAGGGCGGCAAGTCGGGTAGGGCACATCGATGGGTTTCCTGACCTGGAGGAGGGTGAGCCTTCTCAGGTCAGGATCGGCGGCCCCCTTGGCCGGGCGGCCGAGACCGCCGGACGATGTGGCCGCCCGCCAGGCGCGTCGTGGAACCGTACGACCACCGCCAACCGCGTGGGCGGCACGACGCAAACCGGCACGAGCAATGCAGCGGGAGACGCCAGCCCCGCGCAGAGCGGACAATGCGCACAATCGGGATGGGCGGGTGCCGGGTTGTGCGGCGCAGTCCCGGCGGGAGCGGCCGAGCAGATATGCGCCGCAAACGGCAGGCCGGACTGTGCCGCCGAAGCGGGCGCAGCTGCGACAAGCTGGCAGACGAGCGCCAGAAGCGCGGCCAAAAACGCGACAGGGCTGTGCCGGACCGCTCCCACGGGAACGGTCTAGCACAGCCCTGTTCGAGTGCTACGCGGAAAGGCGTCAGTAAACCGCGCAGCCGCCTGGGTGATAGCGGCCGTAATAACCGACATGTCCGGGGCCGCAGGCAGCCACGCAGCCGCTGACCGATGTCGCCATCGCCAGAAGCACCAAAGCAGCAAAAGCACGACGCATGACAATTCTCCTACTATGTCAGCCGTGCATCTAGACATCGACCATGTCCAAAGTGAGACGGCGCGGTGTCGGAATGCAACAGCAGGTCGGGCGGTTGCATGTGTCCGACCCGGCAGCTACAGCGCCGCCCTTGCAGGAGGCGCGGATGGGCAGGCTGGGCATGATCGCGGCGTTTGGGATGGCCTGCCTGGCCGGGCCGGCTGCGGCGCATGCCATCATCGTCGACAGCGTGCCCGCGCCCCTCGCCCACGTCGCGCCCGGCGCGCTGCGCATCGCCCTGCGCTACAACAGCCGGATCGATGCCGGCCGCTCCAAGCTGACCATCCGCCATGGCGACGAGACGCAGCGCCTGACCACCGGCGAGGCCGACGCGCCGGATATGCTGGTGGCGCAGACGAACGTGGCACCCGGCGAATACGAGCTTGCCTGGCAGGTGCTGGCCACCGACGGCCACGTCACCCGCGGCCGCATTCCGTTCACCGTCGATCCGCCGAAGGTCCAAGCGTCCCGGTGAACCGCCTTGTCGATCTGATCGGCTATGTCGGCATCCTGCTGCACGGCCTGGCCATCGTCAGCCAGTCCATGGCCCTGGGCGGGGCGCTGTTCCTGGTGCTGCTGGCCCGTCCCTACGCCCGCGCCGTGGGCCCCACGGTCGTCCGGCGCACCGGCCAGATCGCGGCGTGGAGCGCGTTGGCGCTGGTGGGCGTGGAGCTGGTCAGCACCAGCCTGCAGACGGCGGTGCTGTCCACCACGGTCGATCTGCCGGTCAGCAACATCCTGCAGGCGCATTTCGCCGTCGCGAGCATCATCAAGATGCTGGCCGCCGGCGTTCTGGCCGCCCTGCTGTGGCGCGGCGCGCAGACCTGGCCGTTGCTGGCCGCCGGCGCCGTCGAGCTGGCGGCGGCAACGCTGACCACCCACTACGCCGCCCGGTTTG
>CAXUNK010000370.1:0-2797 GCA_964252425.1 uncultured Acetobacteraceae bacterium | reverse complement strand
GAACTGACCGGATCGCAAAGCGACCGGTCAGTTCGGACTAAGTTGCTCTAACTCACATGTTTCTAGAGCAGGCGAATTGACGCTCCTGCTCGGATCAACGTAGCGATCAAGCCGGTGGCGCCGGCGGACGGCGTACGCTGTCACGCGCCCAGATTGACGATATGCACGCGACGGTTGCGAGGTTCGGCGACCTGATCGCCTGTATGCACCAGCAGATCGTCCTCACCCACGCCTTCAGCAGTCAGGCGCGAAGCATCGACATTGAATTTCTCCTGCAGATAGCTGGCGACACGCTCCGCACGCTGTTGCGAAAGCGTCTTGTTGGCGTCTGTCGTGCCGACCGTATCGGTATGGCCCTCGATCCGGAAACGATCGCCGGCGAGCGCCGGGCTGGACAGCGCGCGGCCGAGTCGGTCGAGCAGCCGCACCGCCGCCGGCGTCAACTCGGCCGACCCGCTGGCGAATTCGACCGACAGGTCGAGCGATCCCGAGCGCGATGCCGTCTCCGCCCGATGGCGGGGCGTGCTGGGCGCGTCTGCGGCCGGCGCGCCGGACGGACCGACAGCGCGAATGCCTCGCGTCGGGCTGCGCAAGCCGTCCGACTTGAGAGCCGAGATCATGTCGTCTGTCGTCGGATCGGCGGCGCGCGCATTGCCGACACCGATCGCCAGCGCGGCGCACACATACAGCAATGTGCAAGTGTTGCGAAACATCAGATAAATCCTTGATAGCCCGGCGGGCAATCCAATCCGTGCGGGGCTGCGTTCTTAAACCGGAACGCGCCATAATTCAATAAAAAAGACCTTCTCGCACAGTTCGGCCGAAAATCGTTCCGCAATGCTTGTCATGAGCAGCCGTACAGCTATGATCTTCAGAGTCTGCGCAGGCACTGGCCAACATGACCGCGTCGTTATCAGCATCGGCCCGCCTTCTCTGCTGCGCAACGTTCGCGGGGATGCTGTGCACGGCAGGCGCGCCAATGTCGCTGGCACAGACACGGCCGCCGCTCGGGTCGCCGCTGCCTGGGATACAGTCGCCGCCGCCGCCCAACACCGCGCCTGCCACGCCCGCGGCGCCGCCGGTGGCACCAGCTGCCGTCGTGCCCGGCCAGGTCTTTGCCGTGGACAGCGTCTCCATCATCGGTGCGACCGCCTACAGCCAGGCGCAACTGGCGCCGCTGCTGGCAGGGCTGACCGGGCGGTCCGTGCCGCTTGAAAGGATCGAGGCCGCACGTGCCGCCCTGCTCAACCTGTATCGTCGCGACGGTTACACCTACACCGCCGTGCGCGCGCGTATCCATGCGGCGCAACTGCGGATCACCGTGGTGGAGCCGCATATCGTCAGCGTCAAACTCAGCCAGGATATCGGGCCTGCCGGCACGCTTGTGCTCGGCTTTCTGAGTCACCTAGCCGATGGCCGCCTGCTGCGCGCCGGCGATCTCGAACGATGGGTGCTTCTGGCCAACGACGTGCCGGGCGTCACCGTGCACGTGATCCTCGATCCGTCCACGACCGATCCGGGCGCCCTGTCGCTGCGCGCGCAAGTCGCCCGGCAAAGTTTCAGCGGATCGATCCGTGCCGACAACCGTGCATTTCGCGAGACCGGGCCGGAAGAATTGCTCGCCGTGGCCGACGCCAACAGCTTCACCTCGTGGGGCGAGCGCACCGAACTGTCGATCTATCACACGTTTAACAACACCGATACGTTCGGCCAGGCGTCCGAAGAGTTCTTCATCGGGACGTCCGGGCTGAAGCTGCGCATCTACGGGGGCGCCGGCGAGTCGGTGCCGTCCGGCGTCCTGCGAACGCTCGGCTATGATGGCGTAACCCGCGTGTTCGGTGCGTCATTGACCTATCCGGTCATCCGGTCGCGCCAGCAGGATCTGTCGGTGGCGCTGCAATTCGACGGTGTGGAATCCGAAATCGCCTATTCCGTGCTGGGGCCGGCGACCCGCACGAGCTTCGACAGTTTGCGCGTGCTCAGCCTGGACGCGACGGATACGCTGAGCGACCTCTGGGTCTCACCCGCCATGGGTGCCACCAACGTGGGTGAGGTCACCTTCAGCCAGGGTCTGCCGAGTTTCGGCGCGTCCAGCAACGGCAACCCGCAATTGCCTCGGCTGAACGAGCGCGTCGACTTCACCAAGGCAAACGCAAGGCTGGAGCGCACGCAGATCCTGTTCCGGCCGTACCGTCTGCTGGATGAGCCGGCAACGATCCAGCTCGAACTGGCCGCCGAAGGGCAGTTCACCGACAACATCCTGCCGCCGGAAGAAGAATTCTACCTCGGCGGCCCGTCCTTCAATCGCGGCTTCTACTACGGAGAGGTGACCGGCGACCGCGCGCTGACCACCAAGATCGAGCCGCAACTGGCGACGCCGCTGCCGGCCATTCCGGGCTGGGGCGTCATTCCGCATGGCGTGTTCTACGGCTTCTTCGATTGGGGGGAGACGTGGCAGCAGCAGCGCACCGATGCCAGCCACATATTGCGCTCGCTGGGCGGGGGCGTGCGGCTGACGCTCGGCGATCATGCCGAGATCGATCTGGAGGGGGTCAGCCGACTGACGCGCACGCCGGAGGGCAGTGCGCCAGGCGTGTCGCGGCTGAAATCGTCCGCGTTCTACTGGCAGATCATCGGGCGCTTCTGAACGACGCGCGCGTCGGCACGGTTTTTTTTAACGATTTCGTTTCTTGCGGGCGCAAATTCCTTTAGGATGGGTGGCGAGTTCCGCTGAGACGGATTTGGGTGGGCGTCTTCTACGTCCCGCTCCGGAGGAGTGACGATGCATCATCGAGGA
>CAXUNK010000369.1:0-2799 GCA_964252425.1 uncultured Acetobacteraceae bacterium | reverse complement strand
GGGGGGGGGGCTCGCCGGCGTCGATGGGGTGATGGGGGGCCAGGCCGACGCGGCATTCGCCGCGGTACGCCCGCCCGGGCATCACGCCGAAGCCAGCCAGGCCATGGGTTTCTGCCTGTTCAACAGTGCGGCGGTCGGCGCGTATCATGCGCGTGTGCGCTGGGGGATCGAGCGCGTGGCGGTGGTGGATTTCGACGTGCACCACGGCAACGGCACGCAGCATATGTTCGAGCGTGACGCGAAACTGTTCTACGCCAGCAGCCACCAGATGCCATGCTACCCCGGCACCGGCGCCGCGGACGAGACGGGGCTGGGCAACGTCGTCAACATGCCGCTCTCGCCTGGCCAGGGCAGCGCTGCGTTCCGGACGGCGTGGGAGAGGGTCGGTCTGCCGGCGCTCACCGGCTTCGCGCCGGAACTGCTGATCGTCTCGGCGGGATTCGACGCGCATCGCGCCGACCCGCTGGCGCAGATCAACCTCGAGGAGGCGGATTTCGCTTGGATCACCGACCGGCTGCTGGAGGTGGCGGGCGGGCGCCTCGTCTCGGTGCTGGAGGGCGGCTACGACATCGCGGCGCTGGCCGCCTCGGCCGCGCTGCATGTGCGCCGCCTGATGGGATAGCCCGCCATCTTGCAAAGCACGGCGCCGGTTCCGATTTGCTGGGTCGTTGAGGCGCCGTGACGGGCCTCACCCTGTCTCGCTCATTGGAGGAGGCGTCGTTGACCACCCGCCTGTTTGCGTCCCCGCTGTTCCTGGGTTTCGACCATCTCGAGCAGATGCTCGAGCGCGCGTCGAAGACCTCGTCGGACGGCTATCCGCCCTACAACATCGAACAGACCTCTCCCACCCAGCTTCGCATCACGCTGGCGGTGGCCGGCTTCACCATGGACGACCTGCAGATCACGCAGGAGGACAACCAGCTGGTCATACGCGGCCGCCAGGCGGACGACACGCAGGGACGCGTCTTCCTGCATCGCGGCATCGCGGCCAGGCAGTTCCAGCGCGCCTTCGTCCTGGCCGAAGGGATCGATGTCGGCGGCGCCTGGCTGGATAACGGCCTGCTCCACATCGACCTGGCGAGGCCGCAGCCTGAGCCGAAGGTCAGGCATATCGAGATCGCCCGGCCACGCACGCCGCGCACGGCGACGAAGATCGTCGAAGCGGCCGGCCAGGACGATTGATGGGCGCGCGTTAACCTGGCGGACAAATTTCTGGCGTAATCCTTGCTTTAATTGTGTCGTGTCGCACGGTGTGCGGCGCGGCGCATCCGGCGCGCTGGCCAGGTCAGGCGGCGCTCCGGCGAGACAACCGGATAGGGCACCACTCCCCAGCCTGCTGGCTGGGCACGTGCCCTAGGGAGTTCTGCACGATGGACATGTTCTCAGACGACACGGCTGCTGCCCCGATCGGCGCGTTCGACATACGCCATTTGACGGTCGATCAGCTCGCCGCGCTCGGAGTCTCGCAGCTGGCCTATGTCAAGCCGGTGCTGGTCAACGGCACGCGCGCCTTCGCCATCCACGGCGCCGACGGGACGCCTATGGCTGTCGCCGGCGCCGAGGATCTGGCCTTCGCCGCCATCCGGCAGCACGAGATGGTGCCCGCCCTCGTGCACTGACGCGCGTGTTGCGGCGACGCCGTTCGCGCGTGTACTGATCGGCGCGGTCTGGGCGGAGCAGTCAGCTGAGCGGGTATCGGCGACGGACTCTCATCGCCCAAATGCGGGTTCCCCTCGCCTGGGCCGGTCTCCTTGTTCTGGGAATGGTGTTGCTGGGGGCGATCTGGCTCCCTGGCCTGCCAAATGAAGGTGCCCGCGTCGGACCCGACTACGCATTCTTTGTGCCAAACCTGCTGGCCGGCACGTTCTGGCAGCATCAGAACACCCTGTTCGACCTGCCCTGGTTCACGCCTGCGCAATGCGGCGGGTTCGCGCTGCATGCCGATCCGCAGGGCCTGTACATCTCCCTCACCCAGGCGCTGGCCGTGGCAGTCAATCCCTGGCAGGCGGTGCGTATCGGCTTCATCGTCTATGGCGCGCTGGGCGGGGCCGGTGCGGCCTGGCTGGCGCGTGCGGGGTTCGGGCTGAGCCGGGCGGCCGCGCTGTTCGCGGGCGTGCTGTTCATGTTCAACGGGTTTTACGCCGTGCGCATGATGGTGGGACATCTCGGGTTCGCACCGTTCATGCTGCTGCCTGCGGTGGCCGGCTGCGTCGTCCGGCCCGGCGGCGGCTCCCGGCGTGCCCAATCGCTATGCATCGCGGGCGCAGGGGCCGCACTCGCGGCGCAACTCCAGGGGGGCATGGCGGCGTTGATGGCGCCCTGCCTGCTGTCGGTCGTCATCGTCGCCGTGATGCACGCGCTGGCCACGGGCAGCCACCTGCTTGCCCATCTCGCACGTCTTGTCGGCGGCCTGCTCGTGGCGATGTCGCTGTGCGCCGGCAAGCTCGCTGGCATGGTGGCGCTGCTGGGGAACCTGCCGCGCGATGCATACGGATTGCCGGGATATGCCAGCCTGCCGATGGCTGGCTGGGTGGCGCTGCGGGCCGTGTTCGTCTCTCCCTTGCCGGACATGGCCGCAGCGCTCGGCCACACGCAGGTCCGCCCGTTCCTGCACGAGTTCGATGATGGGGTCGGACCGGCGGCGCTTCTTCTTCTGCTGGCCTGGGCATATGCGGCATGGCGGCGGCCGGCCTGGCCGGCGCGTCGCGCGGCGCTGCTCTGGGCGGGGCTGGCCGCACTGGTGCTGGTGCCGCTGGCGCTCAACACGTATGGGCCGCAGTGGAGCGTGTTCCTCAAATC
>CAXUNK010000368.1:0-2835 GCA_964252425.1 uncultured Acetobacteraceae bacterium | reverse complement strand
CGCTGGCCTTCATCACCGGCCACCGCGGGGTCTGGACGCTCGAGCTGGAGGTGTCGCCGGCGACTCTGATCCCGCGTCCCGACAGCGCGGCGCTGGTCGAGGCGGCGCTGGAGGCGCTGCCCCGACGCGGCGAGGTGCGGCGCATCCTCGACCTCGGCACCGGCACCGGATGCCTTCTGCTCGCCTGCCTGGCGGAGTTCCGCCAGGCCTTCGGGGTGGGCGTGGATGTCTGCGCGGACGCGGCCTCACTCGCCCGGCGCAACGCCGCGGCGAACCATCTGGCCAGCCGGGCGGCCTTCCTGGCCGGCGATTGGGGCGCGGCCCTGGCCGGCCGGTTCGACCTGATCCTGTGCAACCCTCCCTACGTCGCCACGGCCGAGCTGGCCGGGTTGGCGCCGGAACTGCGGCACGAACCGCTTCGGGCGCTGGATGGCGGCGTGCATGGCCTGGAGGCCTATGCCCGCATCCTGCCCTGCCTGGACCGCCTCTTGAACGGGGGCGGCGTGGCGATATTTGAAGTGGGAGCCGGCCAGGCGGCCCGAATCGTGTCCATGGCCCGCGATCTGGGCCTGCGCCACATCGGGACCCGTATGGATGTGGGCGGCGTTCCACGGGCTCTGGTTCTGCGCCGGGGCGGGTAAGAAACCGTTTGGCACAGCCACTATTCACCGGTAGGGTTGCGACGCGCATCGGTCCGGCATGCTGGATCAGGCAAAATTAACTTGCCCGGTCCATCAGAGAATGCCACCGGACGGATGCGGGAACCCGGCCGGAACGGTCATTCAGAATTGGTATCGGCGCCGCTCGTCGATCAGGGCGCATGAAGGTCCGGCACCCTCACCGGTCGCCCGTCCTCACGGCCCGCCGACCACGCCAACAGGAAAGCACAGCAGACCTCGGATGAACATGAAACGCATGCGCGGACGCTCCCATCGCAGCAGTGGCGGCGGAGGCGGGGGCGGCAGCCCGCGGCAATATGGCGGCAACATTCCGCTCAACCGGAACCACGTATTCGACAGCAGCGGCCCGGACCTGCGGGTTCGCGGGACGGCGCAGCAGCTGTTCGAGAAATATCTGCAACTCGGGCGCGACGCGACCGGCGCCGGCGACCGGGTGATGGCCGAAAGCTACTTCCAGTATGCCGAGCATTATTTCCGCATCCTGAACGCCATCAACCAGGCCAGCCAGCAGCAGGCCGGGCAGAACCCCGCCCAGGTGAACGGTGCCCAGAACGGCAGCCAGAACGGCCAGTACCAGGGCGGCCCGGCCCAGCCGCAGAACGGTCATGCCGGCGGTCAGTACAACGGCCAGCGTCGCGAGCGTGACGAGGAGGGCGAGCAGGCGCCGGCGGCGGCAAACGGCCCCTCGCCCGGCTATGGCGACCAGCCCGACTCCGCCCTGGCCGAGGACGGCGCGCACTGAGCCGTGTGGCCTATGTGAACGGACGATATGTCCCGCACGCCGAGGGCGCCGTTCACATCGAGGATCGCGGGTATCAGTTCGCCGATGGCGTGTACGAGGTCGTCTATCTGCATGACGGTCGGCTGGTCGATGCGGGCCTGCATCTGGACCGGCTCGACCGCTCGCTCGGCGAGTTGCGGATCAGGCGGCCGCTCGGGCGCCCTGCCCTGCTCGCTGTGATCGCCGAGGTCGCAAGGCGCAACCGGCTGGGGCGCGGCATCGTCTATATTCAGGTCACGCGCGGCACGGCGCGGCGCGACCACGCCTTCCCGTCCCCGCTCACCCGCCCCTCGCTGGTGGTCACAGCCCGCCGCAGCGGACCGTACCCGGCCTCGCCCGACGCGTGCGCGGTGCACGCGATCACCCTGCCCGACCAGCGCTGGTCGCGATGCGACATCAAATCGGTGGCCTTGCTGCCGAACGTGCTGGCGCGCCAGGCCGCCCGCGAGGCCGGCGCGCAGGAGGCCATACTCTACGACGGCGCCGGGTCGGTCACCGAGGGTGCGGCCACCTCGGTGTGGATGGTGGACGAGGCTGGGATCCTGCGCACCCGTCCACTGAGCCACGCCATCCTGCCGGGCTGCACGCGCGCGGTGCTGGCCTGCGAGCTGCGGGCCGCCGGAATTGCCTTCGAAGAGAGCATTTTCTCGCTGGGCCAGCTCCGGACGGCGCGCGAAATCGCCATTACCGCGGCCAGCACCTTCGTCCGTCCGGTCGTCTCGCTGGACGGCGCGGCGGTCGGCGGCGGTGCGGCCGGCCCGATCACGCGTGCCCTGTTCGACATCTTCGCCCGCCACGTCACAGGGAGCGTTTGAACCGGCCCGGCTTGTCTGACGTGCATCGCGCGCCAAGCTATCGGCTGGACGCCGGCTTGGCGGACGGTATGGAGCTTGCACCGCGACCCGCCTCTACAGGCAGAAACGGCCCGCACCAACGCAGGGCCGTGCCAAAGAAGGACCAAACCTCGTGGCCACCGAAAAAGCTCAGAACGTGCAGGATGTTTTCCTGAACCATGTCCGCAAGGCCAAGACGCCCGTCACCGTGTTCCTGATCAACGGCGTCAAGCTGCAGGGCATCATCACCTGGTTCGACAATTTCTCCGTGCTGCTGCGCCGGGACGGGCACACCCAACTGGTCTATAAGCACGCCATCAGCACGGTCATGCCGGGGGCGCCGATCCAGCTCTTCGATGCGGCATCGGCACAAGGCAAGGAGGGTTCTTCTGCACCACAAGACGATTGACGACTCCGAAACGGTCTCGCCGGACGGGCTGCGCACGCAGTTCCAGCTTCAGCCCGGCCTGCTGTGGCACGACGGCACACCTATCACCGCCGGCGACGTCGTGTTCTCGCTCGACCGGCTGCATCGTGCGCG
>CAXUNK010000367.1:0-2845 GCA_964252425.1 uncultured Acetobacteraceae bacterium | reverse complement strand
GCGCGTGCGGGTGCGCGCGGGCGGCAACCGCGCCAACGTCGCCGGGCTGGAGGCGGAACTGGCCGAGGGCGACCTCAACGACCCGGCCAGCCTGGCGCACGCGGCCGATGGCTGCCGCTACCTGATCCACGTCGCGGCCGACTACCGGCTCTGGGTGCCCGACCCGGCGGCGATGATGCGCGCCAATGTGGACGGCACGCGCGCGCTGCTGCTGGCGGCGCAGTCGCGCGGCGTGGAGCGCATGGTGTATTGCAGCAGCGTCGCGGCCCTGGGCCTCGTGGGCGATGGCAGCGTCGCCGACGAGACGACCCCCGTGCCCCCCGATGCGATCGTCGGCACCTACAAGAAATCGAAATACCTGGCCGAGCAGGCGGTGCTCGACCTGGTGCGCGACCACGGCGTGCCAGCGGTGATCGTGAACCCCTCCACCCCGGTGGGTCCGCGCGACATCAAGCCCACGCCCACCGGCAAGATGATCCGCGATGCCGCCGCCGGCCGCATGCCCGCCTATGTGGAGACAGGGCTGAACGTCGTGCACGTGGACGACGTGGCGGAAGGCCACGCGCTGGCGCTGGAACGCGGCGCCGTGGGCGAGAAATACATACTCGGCGGCGAGGATTTCCTGCTGGGCGACCTGTTCCGGCTGGTGGCGCGCGTGGCCGGCCATCGCGGACCGGTGGCCAGGCTGCCGATCGCGTCGCTGATGCCGGTGGCCGTGGTCTGCGAAGCGCTGGCCAGGCTCGGCGTCGAGCCGCTGGTCACGCGCGAGACCCTGGCCATGGCGCGCAAGAAGATGTTCTTCTCGAGCGAAAAGGCGCGCCGCACGCTGGGCTACGCGCCCCGTCCCGCGGTGCAGGCCGTGGAAGATGCCGTCGCCTGGTTCCGCGCCAACCCAGGCGGCCGCCCGGCCTCGGCCGCCTGATCGTGACGCGACGGGCATGGGGGTTGCGGCGAAGCCGCGGGCGGCGCGCATGATCTGGCTGGCCGCGCTCTCGCTCGCCGGCTGGATCAACCTGCTCGCGGGCCACGGACGCTTCTGGCTGGCGGGTCGGGGGCGGCCGGCAGCACAGCCGGGCGCGCCCACGCCGGACGTGACCGTCATCGTGCCGGCGCGCAACGAGGCCCCGACCATCCTCGCCTGCCTGCGCAGCCTGCTCGCGCAGGAGTACGCGGGCGCGATCCGGGTGATATTGGTGGATGACCTCAGCACCGACGGCACCGGCGGGATCGCCGACAGCCTGCGCGACGACCGGCTGACCGTGCTGCGCGGCGCCCCGCACCCGCCGGTCTGGAGCGGCAAGCTGTGGGCGTTGCAGCAGGGTGTGGACGCCGCCGGCCGCGCTGAGCTGCTGCTGCTGACCGATGCCGATATCGAGCACGCACCGGGCCACCTGGCCAGCCTGGCCGCCAAGCTGGAGGCAGACGATCTCGACATGGTCTCCGAGATGGTGGCGCTGCACACGCGCAGCCTGGCCGAGCGCGCGCTGGTGCCGGCCTTCGTTTTCTTCTTCCAGCTCCTCTACCCCTTCGTCTGGGTCAACGATGCCGGCAACCGGACAGCCGCGGCCGCCGGCGGCACGGTGCTGATCCGGCGCCGGTCGCTGGAGCGTGCCGGCGGGCTGGGTGCGATGCGCAACGCGCTGATCGACGACGTGACGCTCGCGCGCCGGGTCAAATCGTTCGGCAGGATCTGGCTTAGCCACAGCGCGATGGCCGCCAGCATTCGCCCCTACGAGACCGCGGGCGACGTCTGGCGGATGGTGTCGCGCTGCGCCTACGTCCAGCTCGGCCACTCGCCCTGGCTGCTAGCCGGCACGGTGGCCGGCATGGCGCTGGTCTGGCTGGTGCCGCCCGCCGCCGCCCTGTTCGCCGACCAGCCCTGGGCACGGCTGGCCGGGCTGCTCGCCTGGGCGGCAATGATTTGGAGCTACCTGCCAAGCTTGCGGCGCGCCGGACAAAGTCCGATCTGGGCGGCGGCGTTACCGTTCGTCGCCACCTTCTATGGTGCGGCCACACTGGGTTCGGCGTTGGATCATTACCGTGGCCGGGGTGTGGTGTGGAAGCAGCGGGCATATCATCGATGAGCGGCGTCGTGCTGCCGCAGGATGTGGAGCGCTGGTCCGGCAAGGGGCGGACGCAGGAGAACTTCCCCGTGGGCTCCGTGCTGATCCGGCCGGAGCTACGCCGCCACGTGCACGCCTACTACGATTTCGCCCGCAACGCCGACGATATCGGCGACAGCCCCGCACTGTCGGCTGCCGAGAAGATCGCGCGGCTGGACGTGATGCAGGCGGTGCTGACCGGTGAGCGCGACCATGGCGCGCCCTCGGCACTGGCACTCCGCGCCAGCCTGGCCGAGACCGGCGTCGATCCTGCGCACAGCCTCGACCTGCTGCGCGCCTTTCGCCAGGACGCGGTCAAGCTGCGCTATGCGAACTGGGACGAGCTTCTCGACTATTGCCGCTACTCCGCCATGCCGGTCGGTCGCCACGTGCTGGCCCTGCATGGGGAGGCGCAGGACACCGTGCCCGCCTCGGACGCGCTGTGCGCCGCGCTGCAGGTCCTGAACCACCTGCAGGACATGGCGCGGGACCTCTTCGAGCTCGACCGCTGCTACCTGCCGGCCGACCTGCTGCGGCAGCACGGCGCTTCCGTCGACGACATCAAGAGCCGGGCGGAGACGCCAGGCCTGCGCGCGGTGAAAGACCGGCTGCTCGACGAATGCGACCGCCTGAACGCCCAGGCCGGCGAGCTGCCGCGCCGCGTGCGCGACCGCCGGCTGCGGCTGGAGACGGCGGTCATCGCCGGCCTCGCGCGGCGGCTGACACGGCGCCTGCGCCTGGGC
>CAXUNK010000366.1:0-2855 GCA_964252425.1 uncultured Acetobacteraceae bacterium | reverse complement strand
GGTCGGTGCTGGACTGGAACGCGCCGGCCATCGCCTTCTACCGTTCCATGGGCGCGGTGGGCATGGATGAGTGGACGGTGCAGCGTCTCTCCCGTGCAGGTCTGGCCGCCCTCGCGCAGGAGGCCTGAATGGCTCGGCAGGAGTTCGATCTGGTGGTGCTTGGCGGCGGTCCGGGCGGCTACGTGGCCGCCATCCGCGCCGCCCAGCTCGGCATGAAGACGGCGCTGGTCGAACGTGAACATCTGGGCGGCATCTGCCTGAACTGGGGCTGCATTCCCACGAAGGCGCTGCTGCGCAGTTCGGAAATCAACCATCTGCTGCACCACCTGGATGAGTTCGGCTTTGCCGCCGACAACATCCGCTTCGATCTGGATCGTGTGGTGAAACGATCGCGGACGGTCGCCAAGCAGCTCGCCAACGGTGTGGGCCACCTGCTCCGGAAGAACAAGGTGACCGTGTTCACCGGGCAGGGCGCGCTGGCCGGCCAGCATTGCCTGGCCGTGACCAAGGATGGCCAGGTGGTGGCGGAGCTCGGCGCGCCGCACATCATCCTGGCGACCGGCGCGCGCGCCCGCCCGCTGCCCGGGCTGGAGAGCGACGGCAAACTCATCTGGTCCTACAAGGAAGCGATGGTGCCGGCAGCGATGCCGAAACGGCTGCTGGTGGTGGGGTCCGGTGCGATCGGCATTGAGTTCGCGAGCTTCTACCGCAACATGGGGGCCGAGGTGACGGTCGTCGAAGTGCTCGACCGTATCCTGCCGGCCGAGGATGCCGAGATCGGTGCGTTCGCGCAAAAGGCTTTCGAAAAACAGGGCATGCGTTTCCTGCTCGGCGCGAAGATCACAGGATCGAGCATGAGCGAGGACAGCATCAGCCTCACCGTCGAACACGCCGGCGGCACGCAGGCGATGACCGTCGATCGCGTCATCTCGGCGGTCGGCATCGTCGGCAATACCGAAGGTATCGGGCTCGAGGGCACGAAGATCGGCGTGGAGCGAAGCCACGTCGTGATCGACGAGTTCTGCCGCACCGGGGAGCCGGGCGTTTATGCGATCGGCGACCTGGCCGGCGCGCCCTGGCTGGCCCACAAGGCGAGCCATGAGGGCGTGGTCTGCGTGGAAAAGATCGCGGGCGTTCCGGATGTGCGCCCAATCGACTGGACCAACATTCCCGGCTGCACCTATTGCCGCCCGCAAGTCGCCTCCGTCGGTCTGACCGAGGCACGCGCGCGCGCCGAGGGGCATGAGCTTCGCGTCGGACGGTTCCCCTTCATCGGCAACGGCAAGGCGATCGCCATGGGCGAGCCGGAGGGCATGGCCAAGGTGGTGTTCGATGCGAAAACCGGCGCGTTGCTGGGCGCGCATCTGGTGGGCGCCGAAGTGACCGAGATGATCCAGGGCTACGCCATCGCGCGCACGCTGGAGACGACGGAGACGGAGCTGATGCACACGGTCTTTCCGCATCCGACCGTGAGCGAGACGATGCACGAGGCGGTGCTGGACGCGTACGGCCGGGCGTTACACTTCTGAGGACTACGCCCGTAGGCTCGCGAGCCTGTTCAGTCCTCCTTCGCCGCGAGGACGCGCGCGACCAGGGTTGCGACGCGTTTCTGGATCCGGGCCGCGCGTTGAAGCAGCTCGCGGTTTTCCGCGGCCAGGCTGGCCAGCTTCTGCTTCGCGTCTGCCTGCAAGGCGCCCGGAGAGTCGGCGCGCAAGGCGGCCTCTAGCACACCGGCCGCTGCGTACTTGGCTTGCAGCAGAGCGCCAGCCCGGCCGAAATCCATGTCCTTGAGAGCGGTGTTCTCCTCCCGCAGGAGGGAACTGAGCCGCTCGACCGCTGCCGCCAGCAGGGATGAAGAATGCGACAAATCGTCCGTAGTAGACCGTTGCGGTTTCAAGCGAGGCCCCAACCATGCGTGCAAGCCGACTAACCGCCCTCAACCGTGCGGATCACCGACTAACATAATTGAGACGAATAGCAGAGTAAATCACTAAATTGAGGCGTGTTTTCAGCCTAGCTTGCGGCAGGGCGGTCCGCTGCCTCGGCCATGCGATAGCCTACGCCCGGTTCGGTCGCGATCAAACCGCCAGCCGCGCCCAGCTTCTGTCTGAGCTGGCCGATATAGACGCGCAGATACTGCACGTCCTCGGCATGGGCCGGCCCCCACACGCCCACCAGCAACTGGCGATGCGTCAGCACGCGGCCCGTGCTGCGGGCCAGCATCTCCAGCAGACTCCATTCGCGCGGGCTGAGCGCCAGCACTCCCGCCCCGGTGCTGGCACGGCGCCGCACCAGGTCGATCTCCAGCCCAGGCAGGCTGATCGTGTCGGGCACCGCGTCCTGGATACGGCGATGCCGGAGCGCTGTGCGGATGCGGGCCAGCAGCTCGCCCACGGCGAACGGCTTCTCGACGTAGTCGTCCGCGCCGCCGTCCAGGGCGGCGATTTTCTCCGCCTCCCGGTCGCGCGCGGACAGTACCACGACGGGGACGGTGCTGAACCCGCGCAGCCGCGCCAACACCTCGTGCCCATCGAGGTCCGGCAGACCCAGATCGAGCAGCACCGCGTCCGGCGCCCGCGAGGCGGCCAGGCGCAGCCCTTCGGCGGCGGTATCGGCGCGCTCGACCGCATAGCCCGCCGCCTCCAGCGCGGGACGGAGGAAGCGGTGCATCTGCGGCTCGTCATCGATCACCAGCACGCGCGCGAGCGGCGGCGTCATGCGGCCACACCGGCCTCGTAATCACGCGCCGCGGCAGCCTGCGGCACGCGGATCGTCACGATCGTGCCCGGCAGGCCGTCGCGCGGGGCGTCCGGGCTGGGGCTGGCGGCCTCGATCGACCCGCCCATCCACGCGCC
>CAXUNK010000365.1:0-2951 GCA_964252425.1 uncultured Acetobacteraceae bacterium | reverse complement strand
TCACCTCGCTCAGCGCCGAAAACAGGTTTGATAGAGGTGCCCAGCTTTTTGCTTCTTTTTCTCGAAAAAGAAGCCCTTTCTTCTTCTTGTCAGCGTCTATTTGCCCTAGTTCTGCTGGTCAGCGGCCTGCAGGAAGAACCGCAGCATCGCGGCCGAGGCGTCAGGGCCGCGCGGCTCGGTGTAGCTGCCCTCGGCGTCGCCCCCCGACCAGGCGTGGCCCAGCCCGTGCACCACCCACTGTTCCAGCACTGCCCGGCCACTCGTCGGCTGCACCATGCGCGTCCAGGACAGGCCGCCCGCCACCTGGCCGGTCTCGGTCAGCGCCTCCCCCTGTGCCCCCACCTGCGATGCGACCTCGCCGGCATTGGCGATGTTGACCGTGCCGTCCCTGTCTCCGTGGAAGATGATGGTGGGCACGGCAATGCGCCCCTGCCCGGCATGGCCCTGACGCATGGCGGCGAAGGCGGACATGGCGTCGTGCGCGGCGCCGCAGGCCAGGCCGGAATGCACGCCCACCGCCGCGAACAGGTCGGGGTAGGCGCTGGCCATGATCGCCGCCTGCGCCCCGCCCGCCGACAGCCCGGCCACGAACACGCGCCCAGGTGCGATGCCGTGCCCGGCTATGACGTGACGGGTCAGGCCGGCGATGATCTCCGGCTCGCCCTGGCCGGCTTGCTGGTCGGCCGGCAGGAACCAGTTCCAGCAGCGTTGCGCGTTGGCCTGCCGGATTTGTTCCGGGTAGAGCACGTAGGCGCCCACCGTCTGCGCCAGCGTGTTCATGCGCGTGCCGGCAGCGAAATCCTCCGCCGTCTGGGTGCAGCCATGCAGCATCACCAGCAGGGCGGGCTGTGGCGCCGGACGGGAGGGCACGAACAGCTTGTAGGGCCGCGACCCGGAGGCGGAGGCGAAAGTGCCCGCTGCGAGTGTCGAACTGGCGGGCGGTTCGGCGGCCGGACGCGGGACGCGCTTCGGCAGGTCCAGCCGTTCGAGCAGGCCGGCCGCCTTGGACGGCAACACCTCCCGCAGCCTGCGCTGCACATTGGCGGTCACCTGCTCCACGGTTGCGGGCCGCAGCGCCGCACGCAGGAATTGGCCGGCCAACGGGGTGAAAAGTTTCATTCCACCCATGTTTGCTGCGGTGCAGCATGTTTCAACCGAAGAAACCGTGACGGCGATGCGGATGCGGCCCGGGCGCGGCTATTCCGCCGCAGCGCGCGTGTCGATGGCGGCCCAGACCGGGTCTTTCAGCCTGGCGATGAAGGCGGCATGGGCCGCCAGTTGCGCGCCGGTCGGCACGATCGGCCTGGGCACGCGCTGCACCGTCCGCGCATAGGCGACGATCGGCGATGACGGCTCCGGCGCGTCCAGCACCAGCCCGCGCTGCCGGCCGCCGGTGAGCTCGACATAGACCTGGGCCAGCAGACGGCAGTCGAGCAGCGCGTTATGCGTGGTGCGCTCGGACAGGTCGATCGCGAAACGGCCGCACAGCGCGTTGAGGCTGTTCGGCATGCCCGGAAAACGGGTCTTGGCCAGTTCCAGCGTGTCGATCATGCGCGAGGGATGCAGCGGCGGCATGCTGAGCCGTGCCAACTCGGCGTTGACGAAGGTGAAATCGAAGGTTGCGTTATGCGCGACGAGCGGTGCGTCGCCGATGAAGGCCAGGAAATCGTCCACGATCTCGGCGAATCTCGGCTTGCCCATGACATGGGCGCGCGAAAAGCCGTGGATGCGCGTGGCCTCGTCCGGCACGTCGCGCTCCGGGTCGATCAGCCTATGGAAGAAACGTTGCGTGGGCAGGTCGCGCACCAGCTCGATGGCCGCGATCTCCAGGATGCGGTCGCCGGTGGCGGGGTCCAGCCCGGTGGTCTCGGTGTCGAACAGGACGGAGCGGGTCATTGGCGACTCGGGAAGCGTGCGTGCAGCCAGCGTCTTATCGCACGCAGCGCGTGGAAGCGGGACAGGCCGGTGCGCACCACCAGATCCGCCCGCCTGACCCGCTCGCGATCCGGCAGTTGCAGCGCGATCACACGCGCGGCCTGCGCCTCGTCCATCGTGCCGCGCCGCCTGACGCGGGCGCGCTGCACGGAGGGCGGAGCGGACACCACCATCACCTCGTCCACATGTTGGTCGCCGCCCGTCTCGAACAGCAGCGGCACGTCCAGCACCGCCAGCCTGGCGCCGGTAGCGCGCGCGCGTGCCAGGAAACGCCGCTGCTCGGCGCGCACCAGCGGGTGCAGGATCGCCTCGAGCTCCCGCAAGCGCGCCCGGTCGGCCAGCACGATCTGGCGCAACTTCGCCCGGTCCAGCACGCCGCCCTGCACCGTGCCGGGAAAAGCGCGGGAGATGGCCGGCAGCGCGCGGCCGCCGGGGGCTTGCAGGCGATGCACGGCGGCATCGGCGTCGAACAGCGGTATTCGGGCGCGTCGCAGTACTGCGGCGGCGGTGGATTTGCCCATGCCTATGCCGCCGGTCAGGCCGACGATCTTCATGAGACGAAGGAAGAAAGAGCTTCTTTTCTGAAGAAAAGAAGCAAAAGACTTTTGCTCATTGGCTACGTGCGGAGAGATGCGCGGCGAGATCCTCGTCAACCAGGGGGGTCACGCCGAACCAGGCAGAAAAACCTGGGACGGCCTGGTGCAGCAGCATGCCCAGGCCGGGCACGGTACGCAGACCTCGCGCTTCCGCCTGCGCCAGAAGATACGTGGTCTGGGGCACATAGACGATGTCGGCCACCACCAGCCCGGGCCGCGCGGCGGAGAGACTCAGCTCCAAGGGCGGATGGCCGGCCATGCCGAGCGACGTCGTGTTGACCAGCAGCGCGTAGCCGCCGAGCGCCTCGTGCCGCGCCTCCCACGCGACCACCCCCAGCCCGGGCAGCGCCGTCTGCAGCGCCCTCGCCCGCTCCGGCGAGCGGTTCGCGACGGTGACGCTCACCCCACGTGCCATCAGCG
>CAXUNK010000364.1:0-2964 GCA_964252425.1 uncultured Acetobacteraceae bacterium | reverse complement strand
GGCGGACGTAGCTCAGTTGGTAGAGCGCCGGTTTGTGGTACCGGTTGTCGCGGGTTCGATCCCCGTCGTTCGCCCCATACCAGCCGTCAGCTCCCAACCCTCAGCCGTCGAATGATCGCCGGGCTGGTGCTGGCGGGCGGCCAAGCCACGCGTCTGGGCGGCGTGGACAAGGCACTGCTGCCTCTGGGCGCGCTGACCGTGCTCGACGAACTGATCGGCCGGCTTCGCCCCCAGGTCAATGTGCTGGCGATCTCCGCCAACGGCGACCCGGCGCGCTTCGCCCGTTTCGGGCTGCCCGTGCTGCCCGACGAGGTGACCGGGCGCGGACCCCTGGGCGGCGTGCTGCGCGGCCTGGCCTGGGCCGCATCGCAGGGTGCCGACTGGCTGCTCAGCGTGCCCGGCGACACGCCCTTCATCCCGACCGACCTTGCCCGCCGCCTCAGCCCGGGCCCGTCCTGGGCCGCCACCGGCGAGACGCTGCACCCCCTGGTCGCCCTCTGGCCCACCATTTGCGCCACCGATCTCGCCACATGGCTGGCAACCCACCAAACCGGCCGCGTCAGGGCGTTCGGCCAGACGATCGGCATGCGCGCCGAACCGTTCGCCACCCCACCCGACCCGTTCCACAACATCAACACGCCCGAAGACCTCGCGGCGGCGCGCGCCAGGGTATAGAGACGCGCACCCGCCCCGGAACGACACAGCGTGCATTGGTCCAGCCTCAACACGTTCTTCTACGCCCTGGTCGCCCTGCTGGTGATCGTCGATCCGCCCGGTACAGCCGCGGTTTTTGCAGCGATGACCCCGCACGACACCCCGGCCGAGCGCGCCAGCCAGGCGCGCCGGGCCTGCGTGGTGGCCTTCGGCGTGCTGGCCGTCTTTGGCCTGGCCGGCGAAAGCCTGCTCGCCTCGCTGGGCATCGGCCTGCCCGCCATGCGGGTCGCGGGCGGCATTCTGCTGTTCATCACCGCAGCCGACATGGTCCGGGGCAGCCACGGGGTGCGCAGCACCGACCCGGAACGCCAGGCCGCCATCCGTACCGACGAGGACATCGCAATTTTCCCTCTGGGAATCCCGCTGATCGCCGGCCCCGGCGGCATGACAACCATGGTCGTCCTGCACAGCCATGCGGGCGGCGACCCATGGAAGATCTTCGCCATCGAAGCGGCTGTGGGCATATCGGTGGCCCTGACCTTCCTGTGCCTGCTGGTCGCCCCCTGGATTGCCAAGGGCCTGGGCGAAGCAGGGACCAGCGTCGCCGGCCGCGTGCTGGGCGTGCTGCTGGCAGCACTCGCCATCCAGATCGCGCTCGACGGGCTGCATCAGGCCTTCGCTGCGACGTAGGCGCCACGCAACGCATCGTCCGCACAAAGCGTTGCCCTGCCGAAGCGGACGGTCCGCTGGGCGGGGATGCAGGGTGGCGGATTTTATCGATCTCAAAGTGCAGTTCGGTGTCGGCCCGTACCATCTGAACAGGTTTCGGGTTGCGTTCGCCCCTCCTTCAGGCGTGCCGGCGCCCATTCTTGCTGCCGATTTCATCGCCAACTTTCCAACCTACTTCAACAGCCGGTTCGCCACCGTGCAGTTCACGTCCCGGCCGTTCAACGGCCGCACCACCTTGCGTTTTCATGGGTTCATGAAAGTGCTCGGCATCGACCTGGCCGGCCCCCACAACGATTGGGTGGTCCAGGAATGGGTGCGCCCCGGCCTGGGCTTCACCGCGCAGACGCTGCAACGCGAGTTCGCCGAGGCGGGTGACATCGGGGCTGCCGTTGCCGGCGGCATCATCGGGGCCGCAACAAACCAGCGGCACTTTCTCGCCGGCCGCCGGTCGTGGCGGCTGGATAACGGTGTTCCCTTCGGCCTGCCCGCCAACGTGCTGGTGTTGGAGACGGCGGCCATCGAGCGGTTCTCGGCACGCGCCTATCAGCTCGGCGACAAACTCGGCGGCCTCGAGACGCGCATACCCTCGATCTGGATGGCAAACCTGACGAATTTCGTGCAGGCCAAAAAGCTGAAAGTCGTGCCGCAACCATTGCCCGGCGTGGGCTGGAAGCTGGGGTCGGTCGGCGGCCAAGTCGTCATAGACTATGTGCAGGTGAAGGCCGACGAGTTGCGCGATCTCCAGACGACTGCCGAATACGGAAAAGTCATCCAGCTCTATCCCACGATCATCGACCTCAACGCCAAGCCGCCAGGCTTGTGGGAGAAGATGGAGCGCGGCCCGGCAATCTGACCTGACGTCCCTTCAGCTTCCCCCCGGCTCCAGGCTCAGCGCCAGACCATGCGCAAGGCTGGCCGGATCGACCGCCAGCCGGCGACGCATGGGACCGATATCGAACGCCTTGTCTTCCGTCAGGCGCCGGATCTCGTCGGCGCCAACCCGCGGCACCAGGGGGAGCACCGACGTCAAGACCGCCAAGGCGCGAAGCGGCCCCGCGGGCAGCGAGATCACCGGCCTCGGCCGAAGCCCTGCCGCCTCCGACACAAGCAGCACGAACTCGGCATAGGGGATCGCCGCCGGTCCGGCGATGACCAGTGTTTCCGGCCCGCCCCACTCGATGCGCAGCGCGGCACGGATGCAGCGTGTCAAATCGTCCTGGTGGATGGGCTGCACCAGCGCCCGCCCGCCACCGGGCAGCGGCACCACGGGCAGACGCCGCAGCAGGGCGGCCAGGCGCCTGACATTGTCCTCGCCCTGGGCGCCGTAGATCATGGTCGGGTGCAGCATCACCCCGGGGCGGCCAGAGGCGATGAATGCGGCCTCGCCGGCCAGCACGCCCCGCGCGTGATCGTCCGGCCAGCGGGTGAACTTTCGCGTGCTGCCCAGGAACACGAAGCGCGCGCCTGGCGGGGAGGCGGCCAGGATGGCCGGCGCATGGCGGGCATGGGCGCAGGAGACGATATGGGTGGCGCCGTCCAGCGCGCGGGCGGCAATCTCGCGTATCGCCGCCGACTTGCCGT
>CAXUNK010000363.1:0-2975 GCA_964252425.1 uncultured Acetobacteraceae bacterium | reverse complement strand
CGACCCCGGGGCGTGGCCAGCGGTTTCGCGGGACGGGCCGGCTCGGCGGCCGGCGCTTCGGCCGCCTCTGCACCCGCCGGCTTGCGGCCCAACCCCAACTGCTTGGCAAGGCGCGAGCGATGTTCGGCGTAGTTTGGCGCCACCATCGGATAATCCGCAGCCAACCCCCATTTCTCGCGATACTGCTCGGGCGAAAGGTTGAACGTGGAGCGCAAATGCCGCTTCAGCGTCTTCAACTTCCGCCCGTCCTCCAGGCAGATGATGTAGTCCGGAAATACGGAGCGCTTGGCCGGCACGAAAGGCTGCTGCTTCTCGACCGGCTGCGGCGCCGGCTCACTGCCCGCGCTGCGCAACGCGCCGTAAACCTGCTCGATCAAGGCGGGCAGGCCGCCGGCCGGCACCTGGTTGCGCCCGGCATGGGCGGCGACGATCTGGGCGGTCAATGCGAGCAGATTGGATTGATCTTCGGAGGACATGGCTTCTTCACTAGACTTGCACCAACACAGTAGAGCCGATTCTACTGCCGACACAATACCCTGTCTGCCGCGATGATCTTTGCACGCGCGCAGTTCTGCCGTAAGGCCAGCGCATAACGACACACAGGGAGGCGCGGTATGGCCGGCAATCAGATGCCAAGCCTGGAATTCGATCTGGGCGAGACGGCCGACATGTTGCGCCGCGCGGTGCGTGGCTTCGCCGAGGACGAGATCGCGCCGCGCGCCGCCGCCATCGACCGGGACAACGATTTTCCCGCCGATCTATGGCGAAAGATGGGCGACCTCGGCGTGCTGGGCGTCACCGTGGACGAAGACCATGGCGGCGCCGGCATGGGATACCTGGAGCACGTCGTCGCCATGGAGGAGATCAGCCGCGCCAGCGCATCCGTCGGCCTCAGCTACGGGGCGCACAGCAATCTGTGCGTGAACCAGATTTTTCGCAACGGCAACGACACCCAGAAGCGCGCCTACCTGCCGCGCCTGATCAGCGGCGAACATGTGGGCGCGCTGGCGATGAGCGAGCCGGGCGCCGGGTCGGACGTGATCAGCATGCGGCTGCGTGCCGATCGAAAAAGTGATCGTTACATCCTCAACGGTACAAAGATGTGGATCACCAACGGGCCGGAGGCGGACGTGCTCGTCGTCTATGCCAAGACCGACCCGGACGCCGGATCGCGCGGCGTGACAGCCTTCCTCGTCGAGCGCGGCATGCCCGGTTTCTCCGTCGCCCAGAAGCTGGACAAGCTGGGCATGCGCGGCAGCAACACCGGCGAGCTCGTCTTCGCCGATTGCGAGGTGCCGGAGGAGAACGTGCTGGGCGGTGTGGGCGCCGGCGCCCGCGTGCTGATGAGCGGGCTCGACTACGAGCGCGCGGTGCTGGCCGCGGGCCCGATCGGCATCATGCAGGCCTGCATGGACGTGGTGCTGCCCTACGTCCACGAACGCCGCCAGTTCGGCCAGCCAATCGGCGAGTTCCAGCTGATGCAGGGCAAGCTCGCCGACATGTACGTGACCATGAACGCCACCCGCGCCTACGTCTATGCCGTCGCCAAGGCGTGCGACCGCGGCCAGACAAGCCGCAAGGACGCGGCCGGCGCCATCCTCTACGCCGCCGAGCGCGCCACCTGGATGGCGCTCGAAGCCATCCAATGCCTGGGCGGGAACGGGTATATCAACGATTATCCGACCGGGCGGCTGCTGCGTGATGCCAAGCTGTACGAGATCGGGGCGGGGACGAGCGAGATACGGCGTATGCTGATCGGGCGGGAGCTTTTTGCGCAGTCGGCATAAAGAAAGCAGTCCTTTTTTGAAAAAAAGGACCAAAAAACTCTTGTCCATTTGAGACCGCGACAGCCGGACAAAAGTCTCTTGCTTCTTTTCTTCAGAAAAGAAGGCCTTCTTGCCTTACCTCACCACCCACGCTAATCACCTCGCCGGGCCGGGCGCGTAGCTCAGCGGTAGAGCATCGCCTTCACACGGCGGGGGTCACAGGTTCAATCCCTGTCGCGCCCACCAGATACGTCTTCTGACCGTATCTGTCGTCCTGGTCCGATAGGAAGTCGCAATGCGTCTGCTGGGTCTGCTCGCCGTCCTGCTCCTGCCATATATGGCAAGGGCCGCCGAGAGCGCGCCCTTCACCTCCGCGCGCGATACCGTTACCCTGGTCAGCCGCGCCGACACCGCCGCACCCGGCCAGACGCTGCGTCTCGGCCTGCGGTTCCGTCTGGCGCCTGGCTGGCACACCTACTGGTCCAACCCGGGCGACGCCGGCGCCCCGCCCACCATCGAAGCGGCCGGCGCCACAGCGGGCCCGCTGCAATTTCCCGTGCCGGAGCGGCTGAGCGAGGGGCCGTTCACCAGCTTTGCCTATACCGGCGAGACCCTGCTGCCCTTCGACGCGACGCCGGACCCCGGCGCCCCGCGGCCGATCGAGGTGCATGCGACCTGGCTGGTCTGCGCCACGGTCTGCGTGCCGGAGGAGGCGCTGCTGCGTCTGGACCTCCCGGCCGGCAACGGCGCCCCCGGCGCACAGGCGCCCCTGGTCGCGGCCGCCGAGGCGAGCATGCCGCGCCCATCCCCCTGGCCCGCGCATCTGACCGCGGACGGCGTGCTCTGGCTGGCCGCCCCGCATCTGGCGCTGCGGAAAGCGCTGTTCTTCCCGGCCGAGGCCGGCGTGATCGATCAGGACGCCCCGCAAACCCTGCGCGTGCGCGAGGACCGTATCGAGGTCGCGTTGAAGCCGCTGCATCCCGGCCTGCGCGCCATCGAGGGCGTGCTGCGCCTGACCGACACGGGCGGCCAGACCCAGGCCCTGTCGCTGCGTGCCGATGCCCAGCCCCTGCCATCCAGCCCGGCCGGCACCGGGCTGGCCGAGGCGCTGCTGCTCGCCTTTGCGGGCGGCCTGGTGCTGAACCTCATGCCCTGCGTGCTGCCGGTGCTGGCGATGAAGGCGCTGTCGCTGGCCAGGCTGTCCGGGGC
>CAXUNK010000362.1:0-2981 GCA_964252425.1 uncultured Acetobacteraceae bacterium | reverse complement strand
CGTGCGCAGCGCCGTCGTCGCACCCATACTGTGGCCCAGCGTGTAGACGTGACCACCGTAGGCGCCCAGCGCGAAGCGCACGGCCGTCGTCATCGCGGCGACGAGGTCGGCGGGACTCTCGAGGCGTCCGCCGCTCGCGCCGAGCTTGTGGCCGGGGAAATCGACGCTCAAGACGCGGAAACCGTGACTTGCGAGAAACGCGCAGAGCGCATCGAGATTGTGTTTCGAACTCGAATAGCCGTGGCCGACGGCGAGCGTCACCCCGCGCGGGCGGCGCGGCTCGTAATCGAGCGCGGCGACGGCTTGACCCGGGTCGCCCGGGAGCCGGCGCAGCTCGAGCGTCATTCGGCCGCCGCGGCGTTCTCGCGCCAGCCGGGAGCGCCGTCGCGATAATGCTCCTTCTTCCAGATCGGCGCCCGCGCTTTCAATTCGTCGATCTCGTACTCGCCTGCGGCGAAGGCGGCGCGGCGGTGGCCGGCCGCGTGGCGCAGGCGCGTGCGGCTCAGCGGGCACGCGGCGGCGAGCACGGCCCGTTCACCAATGCCGAGGCCGATGGCAGCCGCATCGCGCTGGCCGAGGATGCGCGCGCGCTCGCCGAGCAGGCGATGGCGCGCCTGCACCTGTCGCCGCGCGGCTACACACGCGTGCTGCGCGTGGCCCGCACGATCGCCGATCTGGCCCGCGCGCCCACGGTGCGGCGACAGGACGTGGCCGAGGCGTTGGCGTTCCGGCACCGCATTCCCGGTCGCGACGTGGTGCTGCCAGCCAAGCAGGCGGCGAAGTGTTAGCCAACGGAAATGCCGGTCATCTTCCGCGAGAACGGCTTTCGCTTTCTATTCTACTCCAATGAGGGAAGCCCTCGTGAGCCACCGCACGTACACGCAGTACGGGATGGAACAGATGCGAAGTTCTGGCTGTGGCCCGATGTGGAACTTGCATATAATGATGGGTTCAGCGCTCGTACGCTCCGCGAACTGACCGGGATCGTGGAACGGCGCAGGGACATACTCTCGAGGGCCTGGGATGAGTTCTTTGGTTCAGCCTAAGAGCGTGCGCTTCGACCAGGACAGCTTTTGGGTGGAGCTGTCGGACGGGCGAACGCTGGGAGTGCCGTGGGCCTGGTTCCCCCGGCTGCTGCGCGGCTCGCCGGAGCAGCGCGCACAGGTCTCGATCAGCACGCGCGGCCTGCATTGGGAGGCGCTGGACGAGGACGTCTCCATCGCTGGCCTGCTTGCCGGTCGGGCGGATCAGACGCGGGAGCGGAGCACGGTCGAAGCCGCGTAGGCCATCGCCGCGACGCCGCGCGTCACTGCGCGGTCGCCACACACCCTGTCCGGCCGGACAGCAGGCAGTCTTCCGTCGCCGAACACGCACGCAGCACGTCCACCAGATACAAGCCAGTCACCACCAGCAGAAGAGTGAGCGCCAGCGCCGCAAGGCTGCCGGTCTGGCGGGAGGCGGCGGTGTCCGGATCTTCGGAGGCGCGTGTCAGGGTCATGGGCCACACAAAGGATGCGCATTGCGGCCCGGTCAGGCAAGCACCTTCTGTGCCTCGCGCCGCACATCGCGGCACTCCTCCAGGGCTGCGTCCCGCCTCGGCTCGGGGGCGCCCAGCCTTTCCGCCAGACGCAGCGCCAGGGCGACGATGGTCAGCGTCGGGTTGGCCTGGCCCGAGGTGGGGAACACCGCGCCGCCGGCCACCCACAGGTTGCCCACACCGTGCACGCGGCACTCGGCATCCACCACGCCCTGGCGCGGGTCGTCGGCCATGCGTGCGGTGCCGAGATGGTGGCCGCCATAGGCGCCGTCGCGCAGCAGATCGTCCTCCAGCGCCTCCTCGTCCCAGTCCATCCTTGCCGTCCCGGTCGCAGTGAAATCCACCGCCAGCGCACGCAGCCCGGTGCGCACGCTGTCGATGTCGGCCGGAAGGTAGCGCCAGTCCACGCGCAGGCGCGGCACGCCGAGCGCATCCGTGTCCCCGGCCAGGATCACCCGGCTTGCGGCATTGGGGAATTGTTCGGCATGCACGTCCAGGCTGTACAAACCGCCCGGCGGGCGCACGATGATCGACGGGAATTTGCGTGCGGCGAGCGTGCGGTGGCGCAGCCAATGCAGCAGGAACCCGGCGGTGTGGGCAGGTGTCGCGGCCACGTTGCGCGCATGGCCCAGAACATCGGCCAGCCCGCCGCCACCGTCCCGCAACCGCGTCGCATATTCGCGCGCGATCAGCGGCGCCGCGAAGACCAGCGCGGAGAGTGCGCCGCTGCCATGCGAAGGGTCGCCGATGCGCGGGTGATGCAGGCGAGCCACCATGTTGCCGGTCCGCAAGCGCCGTTGCGCCGCCGCCGTCAGTGCCAGGCGCCGCCGGCAGTAGATGCCCTCATCGGACACGCTGTAGCCGTGTTCGACGGGGACCAGCGGCCGCACCCTGCCCAGAGTCGCGGCCATGTGGCACATGTAGAACCGGCCCACGAGGTCGTGCGCATTGCCGATGCCCCTCGGATGGCGCGGCCCTGCGGAGGCGAGCAGCAGCCGCGGCACCTCCAACCCGCCCGCCGCCAGCACGTAGCGGTGCGCGCGCACCGTCAACCGCCGGCCGGCCAGGGTGCTGGCCTGCACCGCGGTGACGTCTCCGTACTCCCCGGTCGCGATCTTCGTGACGCTGGCATGCAGCACCACGCGTATATTGGCCGAGTCCGCCAGCCTGGACCGGTAGCGCGACCCGAAATCGGTCGGACAACTGAACCGCTCCAGCCGGTCATCGGTGACGTGCCCGCCCGGCGCGAAGCCGCGCAGCAGCGGTGGCATGCCGGGCCAGGCGGCATAGTCGAAATCGCCGGCCTCGCAGAGCCGGTTCGCCGCCGTATAATAGCGCGAAAGCTCCTCATACCCGATCGGCCAGCCCGAGTGCGGCACCCAGGCGCGCGCCGTCAGGTCGATCGGGTCCAGCGGCATGCAGCGCCCGCCCCACAAGGTGGTGG
>CAXUNK010000361.1:0-3017 GCA_964252425.1 uncultured Acetobacteraceae bacterium | reverse complement strand
GCATGGCGGTCACCCCGTCGCGACGCACCTCGCCCGCCGTGCGCCGCACGCTGGCCGCCGCACTGCTGCCGCACGGCGCCTGGGTGTGGGACATGGAAGGCGAAAACCCGTATTTCGGGCTGCTGGCGCTCGCCGACGTGCTGATCGTGACGGTGGACAGCATCTCCATGGTGTCCGAAGCGGTTGCCACCCACGCGCCGGTGCTGCTGGCCGACCTGCCCGGCCGGTCCAACCGGATCGGCCGCTTCCGGCGCACCCTTCTCGATGAAGGGCGGGTGCGCGCGTTCTCCGGCCGGCTGGAAACCTGGCCGGTGCTGCCACTTGACGACACGCCGGGCGCGGGTGCGGAAGTCCGCCACCGCCTACATCTCTGACCGCGGAAGACTGAAAGCAGACGACCGGCACCATGCTCGACATCCAGACCTTCGATGCTCGCCGCGGCGGCAATGTGCTCTACAAGGCGCTGGTCCATCCGCTCGCCGCCGAGGCGATCGCCTCGCTCGCCGGCCGGTTGCGCGACGCAGGGCCGCTCGCCGTCTTCGACCCTGACGGCGTGGCCGCCGCCCTCTACGCGCTGCACCCCGAGATGCCGGCGCCGGCCGCCTTCTACGTGCAGGACGTGGACGCGCTGTCGCACCGCCTGGCCGGAGTGGCGGCACAGCCGCTCACCGACCTGCCGTCATGCGCCTGCGCGACGTTGCTGATTGCAGGCTTCGACACCGCGCGGACCGAGCAGCGGCTGGCCGCGCTCTGCCCGCCCGGCCTCGATGTCGTCTCGCTCGACCGCACCAAGCTGCCGGCCTCGATGGTGGGGGCGGGGCGGCCCTACCTGGACCGCCTCAACTTCGCCACCAACCACGCCTTCTTCCGCGACCAGGACGGCCTGTCCACGCGCCTGGTCTCGGCCAATTACTGGGCCGGCTACGGCGCGCACGAGGTGTGGCTATGGCTGCGGCTGTTCGGCAGCGCGGGCGAGGTGCTGGCGACGTGGGAGCACAGGCTGCCGCCCCATGCCGGCGGGTTCTCGATCGACAGCCGCGAGGTGCGCGCGCGGTTCGGGCTGGACGGGTTCACCGGCCAGCTCTTCATCCACGCGATCGGCATCGCCGGACACGACGTGGTCAAATACGCGCTCGACATCTTCGGCACCGACCCGGGCGCGTGCGACGATGCCGGCCTGTCGGTCACGCATGACGCCAACGCCTGGCCATCGGACCGCTATGCCGGCCTGCCCGCCCCCGCCGCCGGCGACCAGGTGCTGCTCTGGGTGCAGAACAGCCACGCCGCCGCCATTCCGCCAGGCGCCATCACGCTGGACCGCATGGGACGCGAGGCGCCGGTGCCGGTGCCGGACGAGGTGGCGCCGTTTGCCACGCTGGCCGTGGACGTGGCGCGTCTGCTGCCCGATGTGCGCTGGCCGGCGCAGCTTGAGATACGCACCGGCCGGCATATCGTGCGGCCGCGCTACGAGGTGCGGCGGGGCGGCCACAGCCACATCGCCCATGTCAATGTGGAACGTGCCGATCTGCGCCCCGACCCAGGCATCCCGACCCTGCACAACCTGCTGGGCCGCGGCTACCTGCTGCCGTTCCCGATCCTGCCCGCGGACGAGTACCGCAGCATCGTGCAGCCGAACCCGATGGCCGAGTGGCAGGACAGCCTGCCCGTACGGCTGGACGTGTTCGCCGATGACGGACGGCCGATCGCCCAGCGCTTCCTGGGCCGTCTGCGTCGCGACCACGACCTGGCGCTGGATCTGGGCGAGTTCGGTGCGGCCGCCGGACATGCCGAGCTGGTCTATGATTTCCGCGACGGCGGGCAGGCCGATGGCTGGCTGCACGGGCTGTTCCGCTACGAGCACCGCACCAGCGGCCACGTCGCCGACACGAGCTTCGGCGCGCACATCTTCAACACCGCCATGACCTATAAGGACGAACCGCAATCCTATTCAGGGCCGCCGCCCGGCCTGACCACGCGCCTGTTCCTCAAGCTCGGCGACAGGCAGCGGCGCAGCTACGCGGTGCTGATCTACCCGGCCTCGGCCGCCTGGCACCCGTTCTCGGCGACGCAACTGCACTTGCTGGACGCCACCGGCCAGGTGATCGAGACGAGACCGCTGCAGATCGCCTGCTCAGGCTCGGCCGTCGTGCGGCCGCATCTCGTGTTCGGGCAGGATACGCTCGATCGGGCGGGGGCGGGGGGATACGTGCTGGTGCGGGACGCGACATGCCGGCTGTTCGGGTATCACGGGTTGGAGGATGGGTTTGGCGGGTTTTCCCTGGACCATATGTTCGGATTTTAAGACGAGCGGCCTGCAGTTCTGACGTCTCGAACATTCAGCTCGTCATTGCGAGCGAAGTGAAGCAATCCAGGAGTTGCGGCAGGGTGCAGCGTCCTTGTGAATCGTAGGCCGGCCCGGGAAAAAAGCGTCATGGCCGGACTTGATGCGGCCATCCAAGACGTTCCGTGACGCGAGTGCGGACGTGCCGGCGCGGTTGTCTGGTGCCGACGCGTGGATGGCCGGGGCAAGGCCGGCCATGACGAGACTTTTGTGGTTGGCAAGGTACAGCAGGAAGAAGTCTTCTTTTCTGAAGAAAAGAAGCAAAAGACGCTTATTCAGGGAAGTTGGATTTCTAATACCACGTGGCGTTGGCGGTATGAGGCGCGGGGGCGGATCATGCGGGGGGCGAGTTCGTCCACTGGCAGGTTCGGCCAGCCTTCGCTGGCCAGCACGCCGGCCGCGCGCTCGGCCAGCGCCAGATCGTGGCTGTCGAAGAACGAGACGGGGCGGCCCAGCGCGGTTCCCGCCGGCACGGCCCGCCTGTCCACCTGGCCGATGCCGGCCTGGCGCAAGCGCGTGCTGAGGCTGTTCAGCCTGCGCGCCACACCCGGCGCTCCGGCCACATAGAGGATCAACGCTGTCGGCGGCTGCGCGGCGACTGGCGAGGGCGGAACAGGCGGCGCGGCCACCCCCACCGCCGGGGCGAGAGGCGGCACCGTGACCCCAAGCGGCGGCC
>CAXUNK010000360.1:0-3033 GCA_964252425.1 uncultured Acetobacteraceae bacterium | reverse complement strand
GGCGATGGTCGCGCGGGCGGCTGTCTGGTCGCCGCTGCGTGCCTGCCAGCTGGCCAGGAGCTGGGCGAATTGCAGGCTCGGCTGATTCTGGGCGTGGTCCAGGTCGGCGTAGAGTCGCTGGGCCAGCCCGTCGCGATGGGCGGCGTCGGCGATCAGGGCGGCGTGCAGCAGCGGTATGGCGCCGAGATGCGAGGCGCCGAGTGCGGGCTGCAGCGTGTCAATCGCGCCGTCCGACTTGCCCTGGGCCTCCTGTGCCCAGGCCAGCAGCGGGGGACGGAGCGAGTCGGCCAGACCTTGATGCGGCAATTCGGCGAAGCCCAGTTCGGCGCGCGGCCAGTCGCCCTCGCGCGCGGCGCCGACGGCTAGCAGGAGCTGGGCCAGCGGGTTGGAGGGGAGCGAGCGGGCCAGGTCGCGGGCGGCGGGAGAGCCGGCCAGGAGGGTGAGCACGAAGGCGTCCTCACGCAGCTCCACGCTGGACGGGTCGCCGGCGAGCGCGCCCTGCATGCGGGTGGCGGCGGTGGCCAGGTCGCCCTGGTGCGCGGCGAATTGGGAGACGAGGTAGTCGGCGGGCCGGGCCGCCTGAGCGGCCGGGGCCGCTATGGTCAGGGCCAGGGCGGCGGCGAGGGTGAGAATGGGCATGCTGGGGCGCTTCATTGGGGGAGCGTAGACCAGGCGAGGGCGCTTGTCAGCGCGGGGGGGAGGGTGATGGCGCGACCGGTGATGGCATTGGCGGTTGCGTTGGGGGTCAGCCGCATGGCGTGGGCAGCGGCATCGCCCAGCGTCTCGGATTTTATGGGCACATGGCGGCTTGCCGCTGTCATCGGCGCTTCGGATGGCGGGGTGACGGGCACGGACCCGAAAGCGCTGATCGGGCAACGTGTGCGATGGACAGCGACCGATATTGTCTCGCCGGAAGGCGACTGCCGGCTGCGTCATCCGACCGTGTCGCCGATGGCAAACCGCGCGCTGGAGACGAGCATCTGGGGCGGGCAGCGTATCGGTGAGCTGAAATTGTCGAAAACCGAGATCGCCGAGGCGTTCGGGCCGCATGAAACGCCGGTGTTTCAGGACGACGCCAAGGGCTGCGCCAACGCGGTGCTGATCGGACGCGCCCACATGGTGCACGCGTTCGGCAGCGGGTGGATATACCGGCTGGATCGCGTGAGTGCGGGGGGGGGTGATGTAGGCGCCAGTTGGGATGTCGCAAAGGACGGATGCGGGCCATGCGCCATGGTGTGACCCATGACAGGTGTTCATTGCTTGTCAGATACGACGCCACCTTGGTAACTGAGTACGGCGCAGAATGCGTCGCGACGCTTGGTTGCTTGTTGGAGAGTCGTCTGGATGAACGCGCACGCTATCTTCAACGTACATCCCGATGGGACCCTGGCGCGCATGACACCGGGCGCGCCAGTGAATGAAGATCATATGCAGGCGCTGGTCGCCCGGTACCCTGATTTAATTGGCGACCGCGACGGCCCGCTTCTGCTGATACGGCGCGAGCAGCCGATTTCGGACTCGCCCGACGGTTCCGGCCGTTGGTCGCTCGATCATCTCTTCGTCACGCGCGAGGGCATACCCGTGCTTGTCGAGCTCAAGCGGGCTGTGGATACACGGCTCCGGCGGGAAGTAGTCGGGCAGATGCTGGATTATGCGGCCAACTGTGTCGCCTACTGGCAGGCGGGGACGATTGCGGCGGCCTATGGCGCGACATGCGCGGCGGCGAACATCGATGCCGAGGCAAGGCTGGCGGAGTTCCTGGGCGATGGCGACCCGATCGGGTTCTGGAGCCAGGTGGACGCAAACTTTCAAGCTGGACGGGTGAAATTGGTGTTTGTCGCAGACAGCATCCCAAGTGAGCTCGCGCGCATTGTGGAGTTCCTCAATGAGCAGATGAGAGCGGACGTGAGAGCTGTGGAGCTGAACTGGTATCAGAATGCGCAGGGAGCGACGACCCTTGTTCCGCGTGTCATTGGTGAAACGCAGCGCGCGGTGACGCAGAAGGGCGCAGTCCGGGCAAAACTCGACGCCATAGACGCGCAAACGTGGATCGACAGGAATATCGGCCCTAAAGGCCAGGAAGCGGTGAGGGGTGCGGAAGCGTTCATGGCCGTTGTCGAGGAACTCGGCGGCCGTATCGAGGTATCGAGCGCACAGGGTTCGATCTACGGCGTCTTCCGGTCCGAGAACGGAACAGCCTATTATCCCATGCACCTGGGCCGGGACAACCGGATCACTGTGTCTTTCAATTACCTGCTGAAACGGCCGAAGCTGATTTCCGAACCGGCGAGACGCTCCGTCTACGATACATTCGCTCGAGCCGTTGGTCCGCTCTCCACGGGCAATTTGGAAGGCTATCCAGGGTTTATGGTGGCAAGCCTCGCCATGCCCGACACCATTGACAAGTTTCGTGAAGCAGCCAGAGCGTTAATAGATTTAGCTTCAGTCGATTAGGCGGCGCCCGGGCCGGGCGATTCTGCCCGGCGTAAAACGCTCGCCCAGCGCCAGGACGAGCCGGTCGCTCAATTTGCCGCAGAGCGCGAACAATAAAATGGCGGCGAGAACCCGCTCCGGGCGGCCGGTTTGCTCGGCGTCCGTTAGGAGAAAGCCGAGCCCGTCGCTGGCGCCCATCAGTTCGGCGGCGGCGACGAACATCCAGGCGAGGCCAAGGCCGGTGCGCAGGCCCACAATATAGGATGGCAGGCTGGCCGGCAGCAGGATGTGCGCCACGCGCTGCCGCCGCGTCAGCGTCAGCACCTCCGCTACCTCGATCAGCTTGCGGTCCACCCCGGCGATGCCCGCCATCAGGTTGAGGTAGACGGGGAAGAAGGCGCCCAGCGCGATCAGATAGACCTTTGATCCCTCGAAAATCCCGAACCAAAGGATAAAGGGCGGCACCCAGGCGATGGAGGGCACGCTGCGTAGCGCCTGCACGGTGGGATCGAGCAGCCGTCTGGCCAGGGCGGAGCCGCCGGTCAGCGCGCCCGAAGCGGTGCCCAGCCCGGCGCCCAGGCAGAACCCCAGCGCCAGGCG
>CAXUNK010000359.1:0-3052 GCA_964252425.1 uncultured Acetobacteraceae bacterium | reverse complement strand
CCCGACGCCAGCGCGCCGGCCGCGACCCCGGATGCCAGCACCCCACCCAGCAAGCCGATGACGCATCACACGCATCACCGCTCGCACCACCACCACTCCAGCCACAAGGCGTCGTCCTCTTCCGACACGTCCACCCCCGCTCCGGACGCGTCTGCGCCGGCCGCGCCCGACGCGCCGAAGTAAGTCCCGGCGGTCTAGTTCAGGCGGTCGAGTTCAGTTCAATCGGTCGTCAGTCGCCAATCTCAGGGCGGCTGGCGACCGATTTCTTGTTTGTTTACCAAGCTGCGGTTATGACTGGGGCATGGCCTCGTTTGCGCATCGTCCGGCCCTCCTGACGCACCGCCCCGCGCGGCTTCTCTCGCGACTTATCGCCCCCTGAGCGGGCATGCGGTCCTGGTGGCCGCGTCGTTCAGGGGCTGCCGACCAAAGTCATTTCGGGGAGCGTGCCATGACCATCAATCATCCGAGTTTCGGGCCTCTCGATCCCGACCGGGTCATCATCTTCGACACCACCTTGCGCGACGGCGAGCAGTCGCCCGGGTTTTCGATGAACCTGGCCGAGAAGCTGCGGCTGGCCCATGCGCTGGCCGAACTGGGCGCCGACGTGATCGAGGCCGGGTTCCCGATCGCCTCGCCCGGCGATTTCGACAGCGTGCGGGCCATCGCCGCCGAGGTGCGTGGTCCCGTCATCTGCGGCCTGGCCCGCTCGGCGCCCGGCGACATCACGCGCGCCGCCGAAGCGGTGCGGGGGGCAGACCGCCCGCGCATCCATACGTTCATCAGCACCTCGCCGCTGCATATGAAATACAAGCTGCGCATGGAGCCGGAGGACGTGCTGGAGGCTGTGACCGCCTCGGTCACGCTGGCCCGCCGCTTCGTCCCCGATGTGGAATGGTCGGCCGAGGATGGCAGCCGCACCGACCCCGATTTCCTGGCGCGCTGCGTCGAAGCCGCGATTGCCGCGGGTGCGACCACCATCAACATCCCCGACACTGTCGGCTATGCGCTTCCCGAGGACATGACGCGCATCTTCTCCGACCTCCTGGCCCGGGTGCCGGGGGCGGAGACGGTGGTGTTCTCCGCCCATAACCATAACGATCTTGGGTTGGCGGTGGCCAACACGGTGGCCGCCCTGCGCGCCGGCGCGCGGCAGGTGGAGTGCACGATCAACGGCATCGGCGAGCGTGCCGGCAACGCGGCACTCGAGGAAATCACCATGGCGCTGCGCACCCGGCGCGACGCGGTGCCGTTCCGGACCAACATTACGTCCGAGAAGATACTGCGCACGTCGAAGCTCCTGTCCACCATCACCGGCTTCGACGTGCAGCCGAACAAGGCGATCGTCGGCCGCAACGCCTTCGCCCACGAGTCCGGCATCCACCAGGACGGCATGCTCAAGAACGCGCAGACCTACGAGATCATGACGCCGGAAAGCGTGGGCTGGACCAAGACCAGCCTGGTCATGGGCAAGCATTCCGGCCGCGCCGCCTTCCGCGACAAGCTGGCCGCGCTCGGTTACGGCGAGTTGGGCGACAACGCGCTGAACGACGCGTTCCGCCGCTTCAAGGACATCGCCGACCGCAAGAAGATCGTCTACGACGAGGACATCGTGGCGCTCGTCGATGATGAGGTCGGGCGCGACCACACCCGCATCCAGTTCATCGACCTCGATCTGCGCGCCGGCTCGCGCGGGCCGGCGCGGGCCGAGCTGACCCTGGACGTGGACGGCGTGCGTAGCACGGCGGTCGAGACCGGGGACGGCCCGGTGGACGCGACCTTCCGCGCCATACGCGCGATCTTCCCGCATGAGGCGTCGCTCGTGCTGTTCTCCGTCGGCGCCGTGACCGAGGGCACGGACGCGCAGGCCAAGACCACGGTGCGCCTGTCCGAGAACGGCAAGATGGTCGATGGCCAGGGCGCCGATACGGACACGATCGTGGCCAGCGCCCGGGCCTATGTGCACGCGCTCAACAAGCTGCTCGTCAAACGTTTACGGACCGAACCGATGGAGCTGTCCCGTTCTGCGTAGGCCCGGTCCAAAAATTTAATTCGGCACCGATCCTCGAACGGTTTATCTGATCGCGATCATGCCAGGCGCCCTTTTTCGCTCCCCTGACCGGCCGCCCTGGCGTTGGCGGTTCGAGAATGCGTGTTTCGACGAGGCCAGCCTGGTGCTCACCGTCGCGGGCGAGCCGGTCGAGCTCGAACGACGGCCGCTGGAGCTGCTGACGTTGCTGCTGGCCCATGCCGGGGAGGTGGTGACCAAGACCGAGGTGGTGACGCAGCTTTGGACCGGACGGGAGGTTTCCGACGCGTCGCTGACCAAATGCATGGCCAGGCTGCGCCGCGCATTGGGAGACGCGGACCACAGCATCGTCCACACCGTGCACGGCTACGGCTACCGTTTCGCCGCCCCCGTCCAGGTGGAGGAGGTTTCACCGTCGCCGCTCCCGGCTGCGCTCGATCTGCAGCAGGGCAAGAGCGTGCCCGGCGAGCCGGCCTGGCGGCTGGAGCGGCGGCTGGGCACGGGCGGCTTCGGCGACGTCTGGCTGGTCCGGCATGCCGCACACGGACAGTGCCGGGTGAAGAAATTCGCCCGCGACGCTGCGGGTCTGGCCGCCTTGCGACGCGAGATCACCCTTGGCCGCCTCTTGCGGGAGACGCTGGGACCGCGCGAGGATCTCCTGCGGCCGCTCGAGTGGAACCTGGAACAGCCGCCATGCTCGGTGACCACCATCTGGGCCGAACGGGGCAACCTGGCGGACTGGGCGGCAGCCGAAGGCGGCCTGGCCGCGATCGACCTCACCGTGCGGATCGAGCTGGCCGCGCAAATCGCTGACGCGCTGGCGGCCGCCCATGGCGTGGGCGTGCTGCACAAGGACATCAAGCCGGCCAACGTGCTGATGCGCACCGATGCGTCGGGTCGCCCCGCCATCATCCTGGCCGATTTCGGCAGCGGGCGCGCGATCGAACCGGCGCGGCTCGACGCGCTCGGCATCACGCGGCTCCATGAGCCGACCGGGGCCGCGGAGGGCACCGGTCGGCTCATGGA
>CAXUNK010000358.1:0-3065 GCA_964252425.1 uncultured Acetobacteraceae bacterium | reverse complement strand
TTAATAGAGGTGCCCAGCTTTTTGCTTCTTTTTCTCGAAAAAGAAGGCCTTTCTTTCTTCCGTGATGTGTATTTTCTTATCTCGGCCAACCCCACCATCAAAGCGGCAGAGCGTCGGGCAGAACATCCTCGCTCATGCCGGCACCCGCCGGCATCTTGCGCGCAAACGTTCGCGCCAGCAGCGCCAGGCTGAGCACCGCCTGCAGCGCCGAGGACGCGATCGAGACGCGCCAGAAATCCAGCAGCGTCGCCCAGGGCTGGCCGGCCAGCCAGATCGCCGGCGCGGCGAACGTCAGCAGCCGGCTGCAACTGGCCAGAAAGGACGGGCGCGTGTCCCCCAGCGCCTGAAACATGCCCGAGCTCGCCATCACCAATCCGAACCCGACAAAGCCGAACGACATGACGTGCAGATACTGCACCGAAACGGACGCCACCGCCGGGTCGCCGGTGAACGGCGCCACCAGCACGCCCGGGGCGATCTGGCACAGCACCGTCAGCGCGACCATCAGCGCCACGCCGATGCCGGCGGCGAGCTGAAACGTGCGGATCACACGCGCGCGCTGGCCGGCGCCGAAATTCTGCCCGGCGATCGGTGCTGCGGCGAACGACACCGCAAGCGTCGGCAGGAAGATCGACTGCATCACGCGCGCGCCGATGCCGAGCCCGGCCTGCGCCTGTGCCCCGTACCGCCGGATGCAGACATAGGCGATGTAGGTGAGCAGGAACATCATGAAGAACTCGCCGGCCGCCGGCAGTCCCACCCGCATCAAGCTCAGCCAGACCGCCACGCGCGGCCGATACGCCGCCCGGTCGGCATGCAGCACCGCCTGCACGCGCGGCAACAGCGCCGCGAGCACGATCAGGCCGCCGATATTGGCCACCGAACTGGCCAGTCCTGCGCCGAACGCGCCCAGCCGCAGCCCCGTACCCCAGCCGGTGATCAGCACGGGCGCCAGGATCGCATTGACCAGAACCGAACCGGTCTGCAGCAACATCGTCGGCCGAACGACCCCGGTCGCGCGCAGCGCCGAACTGATCGCCGTGATCGGAAACATGCATGCCATGGACGGCAGGAATCCGTACAGATAGGCGCGCGCCCCCGCCGCACTGGCCGCATCGGCCCCCAACCCGGATGCGGCCGTCCCGGCAAGCAGATAGCCGCCGGCCAGCATGACGGCGGCCATCAACACCGCCAGGCCGCACACCTGGTTGAACACCAGGTTGGCATACGCCGTGTCCCGCCGGCCCACCGCCTGCGAGATCAGCGACAGGCTGCCCACGCCGACCAGTTGCGAGGCGGCAAGCGCCAGGAACGAGAAATTGCCGGCGGCGGACACGCCGGCCAGGACCTGCGGACCCAGGCCGGAGACGAAATAGAGATCGATGATGAAATAGGCGGCCGAGAACACCAGGCCGGCGCCGATGAAGGCGGCCATGCCTGCCATGTGGCGGCCGATCGGGCCTTGGGTTAGGTCGGTCATAGTCGGATCATACAGAAACGAGCATCGGCGAGGAAGAATCTTCTTTTCTGAAGAAAAGAAGCAAAAGACTTTTGCTTATTCTCCGCTGATGTCCTTTCGCCTTTTTTCCAGCTCCTGGCTGTAGCGCCTGAGGGCGTATTGTTCCGTCAGCAGGCCGAGCACACGCAGCGTCTCCACGCCATCGACCACGGCCAGCGCGTCGGCTTCCGCCGTCTGGAACAGGCCGGCCGCCTCGCGCACCGTCATCTGCGGCGTCAGCACATGGGCGGTGTGATGCAGCAGCCCGGCCAGCCGCGTCACACCCGGCGGTGCGGCATGCGCGTCCTCCACCCACACCACGCCTGCGTAACGCTCCTGCGCATCGACGGCCACCACGCGCTTCTCCGACCCGAGCGGATAGTCGCGCAGAAACTGCGCCAGCCCCGTCTCGGCCGACACCGTGCGTATGTCGCGCCGCATCATGCGGCCGACGGTCAGGTTGCGTATCCAGCCCACATCCACGGCGCTGCGTATGCTCTCGCCACGCAGGTGGAACCGCCAGGTCGCAAACGAGTAGCCGAATGTACGCCGCACGGTCAGTGACGAGATCACGGCCGCGGCCAGCACCGCCACCGTCAGCGGCAGGCTGCCCGTGCTCTCGAGCGCCAGGAACGTCATGGTCAGCGGACCGCCGACGATGGCCACCGCCATGCCGCTCATTCCGATCATGCCATAGACGCTGTCCGGGAACACCGCGACCGGCCAGATCAGCAGCATCACCGCCGCGAACGCCTTGCCCAGCAGCGCACCCAGGAACAGCGAGGCGAAGAACAGGCCGCCGCGAAACCCCGAGCCGAGCGAGATGGCGGAGGCGGCCGCCTTCAGCCCCAACAGCAGCAGCAGGGCCCGCAAAGGCAGCGGCGCCGAGATGCTTGCCCGCAGGGCGCCATGGCCCGCCGACAGGATCGCCGGCGTGTGCAGAGCGAGCCCGCCCAGGATCAGGCCGCCGATCGCCGGCCGCAGCCAGACCGGCAGCCGGCTGCGCGCGAACAGCTGCTCCATCACGGTCACGGAATACATGACCGCCACGCCCACCAGCGCACACACCACGCCCAACGCCAGAACCGGCAGGAACTCGGCCGTGTCGAGGTCGCCCGGCAGCGCGATCCCGTAGCCCTGCTCGTCGCCCAGGAACACGCGCTGCACCATCACCGCACTGATCGCCGCCGAGACGACCGGCGCCAGCGAACCGAGCGAGTAGGTGCCGATGACCAGCTCGAAGGCGTAGAAGGCGCCGGTCAGCGGCGCGTTGAACGCGCTGGCGATGGCACCCGCCGCCCCGCACCCGACCAGCAGCCGCAGATCCGCCCTGCGCACACGGAAGATGCGGCCGATGCGCGAGGCCACCGCAGCGCCGATCTGCGTGTATCCCGCCTCCAGCCCGACCGAGGCGCCCGCGCCGTTGCTGAGCAGGGTTTGCGCCACCACGCCGAGGCTGTCGCCCAGCGACATCTTGCCGCCATAGAGCGCGTTTGCCTCGATCGGATCGACGGTGCGGGCCGGCCGCCACCGGGCCAGCGCCAACGCCAGGCCGCCCATGCACAAC
>CAXUNK010000357.1:0-3078 GCA_964252425.1 uncultured Acetobacteraceae bacterium | reverse complement strand
CAACATCGTCGTCAGCCGCCGCGCCGTGCTGGAGGAGACGCGCGCCGAGCAGCGCAGCGAGCTGATCCAGGGCCTGAAGGAAGGCATGATCCTCGACGGCGTGGTCAAGAACATCACCGATTACGGTGCCTTCGTCGATCTGGGCGGCGTGGACGGGCTGCTGCACGTCACCGACATCGCCTGGCGCCGCATCAATCATCCGGCCGAGGCGCTGACCATCGGACAGCAGGTCCGCGTGCAGGTGATCCGCTTCAACGCGGAGACGCAGCGCATCAGCCTGGGCATGAAGCAGCTCGAGGCCGACCCGTGGGAGGGTGTGACCGAGAAGTATCCGCCACAGGGCATCTTCTCCGGCCGCGTCACCAACATCACCGATTACGGCGCCTTCGTGGAGCTGGAGGCGGGCGTGGAAGGCCTGGTCCATGTCAGCGAGATGAGCTGGACCAAGAAGAACGTGCACCCAGGCAAGATCGTCGCCACCTCCCAGGAGGTGGACGTCATGGTGCTGGACGTGGACGCGTCCAAGCGCCGGATCAGCCTCGGTCTCAAGCAGGTGCAGCGCAACCCGTGGGAACAGTTCGGCGAGGAGCACCCGGTCGGGTCCACCGTCGAGGGCGAGGTGCGCAACATCACCGAGTTCGGCCTGTTCATCGGCCTGGCACCCGATATCGACGGCATGGTCCACATGTCCGACATCAGCTGGGACGAGCCGGGCGAGACCGCGATCAACGCCTACGAGAAGGGCACGGTGGTCCGCGCCCGTGTGCTCGACATCGATGCGGAGAAGGAGCGTATCAGCCTCGGCATCAAGCAGTTGCAGGAAGACCCGTTCGCCGAGAGCCTGTCGAAAGTGAAGAAGGGCGAGGTCGTGACCTGCATCGTGACCGCCATCCAGGCCAACGGCATCGAGGTCAAGGTCGATGACGTGCTGACCGGCTTCATCCGGCGTGCCGAACTCAGCCGGGAGAAGGGCGATCAGCGTCCGGACCGGTTCGCGGTGGGCGAGAAGGTGGACGCCAAGATCACCGCCATCGACCGCGCGGCGCGCAAGCTCTCGCTCACCATCAAGGGCCGCGAGATGGAGGAGGACAAGCAGGCGATGGCCGAGTACGGCACCACCGACAGCGGCGCCTCGCTGGGCGACATACTGGGTGCTGCGATCCGCCGCCGGAACCAGCAATCGGAGTAGCCGGTCATCGGTTTTCGGTTGTCAGTCATCAGACTAGGCCGGGGTGTGATGCCCCGGCCTTTTCTTCGGAGTAGGACATGTCGCTGCAAGCCGACGCGTTGATCGACCGCCGACGCCTCAAGCGCAGCCTGGCCGTCTGGCGCGTGCTGGCGGTCGTAGCCCTCGTGCTGGCAGCCATTGCCGTGGCCCCTCGCCGTGGCGGGCTGGGCGGAGCGCGAATCGCGCGCTACGCCATAGACGGCGTGATCGGCGATGGGCGCGAGCAGATCGAGGCGCTCGACCGATTGCGGCAGGATTTCGGCGTGCGCGCCGTGCTGCTGGAGCTCGACACGCCAGGTGGCGCCGTGGCCGGCGGCGAGGGCATCCATCAGGCGGTGCTCCAACTGGCGGCGGCCAAGCCGGTGGTCTCGGTCATGGAGGGCACGGCCGCCTCGGCCGGCTACATGATCGCGGTCGCAGCCCCGCACATCGTGGCGCGCGAGAGCACGCTGACAGGATCGATCGGCGTGATCATGGAGCTGGGCGACATTGCCGGCCTGCTCGACAAGCTCGGTATCCGGTCCGATCCGCTGGTCAGCGGCCCGCTGAAGGGCCAGCCGAGTTTCACCGCCCCCCTCTCCGCCCCTGGGCGCGAGTACCTGCAGGGGCTGGTCGCCGATCTCTACGACCAGTTCGTGGGGATCGTGGCCAGCGGCCGGCATATGGATCCCGCCCGGGTGCGCAGCCTGGCGGACGGGCGCGCCTATACCGGGCGGCAGGCGCTCAAGCTCGGCCTGATCGACGAGATCGGCGGCCAGGCGGAGGCGCTGCGCTGGCTGAAGGCGCAGCGCCACGTCGATACCAGCCTGCCGGTCCTGGAGGACAAGAAGCAGGGACCCTGGTGGCAGATGGCGCAGACCAGCCTGGCCTGGCTGATCCCGTCGGCGCTGCAGCCGCTTCACGTTGACGGCATATATGCCCTCTGGCAGCCTTCGCTCGTGCGGAACTAGGGGCGCGGGCATTGCCCGGCGTGGGGCGATGACACGGTCGGAACTGATCGCCGGGCTGGCGGGCGCCAATCCGCATCTGCGGGCGCCCGATGTGGAGCTGATCGTGGGCACGGTCTTCGACGAGATCTCGGCTGCCCTCGCACGCGGCGAACGGGTGGAGTTGCGCGGCTTCGGTGCGTTCACCATCAAGCGCCGGGATGCGCGCACCGGCCGGAACCCGCGCACGGGGGAAGCGGTTCCGGTCGACGAAAAGGCGGTGCCGTTCTTCAAAGCCGGCAAGGAGCTGCGCGAACGCGTCAATGCCGGAGGGACGAGGAAAGGACGAAGCAAGGAGCTTCTCTCCACTTGACCCCGGAATGGGCCGGCAGACATCGTAGGAGGAAGGAAGGCCTTCTTTTTCGAGAAAAAGAAGCAAAAAGCTTTTGCTCTGTTCGCCTGCGTCACGGCTCGCACAGTTCTGCCAGAACCGCTTCGGCAGAACCGTGCGAGCCGTGATGCAGGCGTGGGAGACAGAAGTTTTTTGGTCCTTTTTTTCAAAAAAGGACTGCTTGCTTCAAGTGTCACCCCCAAAGCCGCCCGGTATCAGCTTCCCCTCCAAGGTGCCCCATGCTGCGCGTCATCCTGCTGCTCCCGTTCCTGATCCTGCTGATCGCCTTCGCGCTCTCCAACCAGCAAAGCGTGCCGCTGGGCCTGTGGCCCACCGATTTCTCGGTCGAGCTGCCCGTTTCGATCGCCATCCTCGCCTTCTCCGGCCTGTTCTTCTTCCTGGGCGCGCTGTTCGTCTGGTTCGGCACCGTCGCCGCCCGTAATCGCCACCGCCGCGCGGAGCGGCGGGCGCAGGCTTTGCAGGCGGAGTTGCGCGCCCGCACCGCGCCGCCCCCGATCGTGCGCCCCGGACGG
>CAXUNK010000356.1:0-3082 GCA_964252425.1 uncultured Acetobacteraceae bacterium | reverse complement strand
GATGGGCGGTCCAGGTCCGCGGCCGATGGGTGGTCCCGGCCCTCGGCCCATGGGCGGCCCCGGTCCGCGCGCGATGGGCGGCCCGGCTCCGCATGCCGGTGGCGCCGCGCCGCATAGCGGCGGTGGCGAACACGGCCCGCACCACTGATCTCGCAATAGGGTGCTATAAAGAGCCGGTCTCGCGCATGCGGGGCCGGTCTTTTTTCTGCGCGTACTCGGACACGATCTGCCGGAACAGCTCGAGCTGGCCGGCGCTGACCGCGTCCCAACTGAACCCTTCCGCGTAGCGTCGCGTGGCCGCCCGGTCGGGTGTGGCAGCCGCCAGAGCGAGGACCGCCTCGGCGATGCCTTCGGCAGACCTGTCCCGGGCGATCAGGCCCGCCTCCGGCCGCTGCACCACTTCGGGGTTGCCTGCGATGGGGCTGGCCACGACCGGGGTGCCGCACGCCATCGATTCCAGCAACACGTTGGCCCAGCCCTCGCGTGAGGAGGCCAGGACGGACAGATCGGCCGCGCTGTATAGCGTCGCCAGATCGTGGTGCGGTACCGACCCTAGAAGCCGGACCCGGTCCGACACGCCGAGCGTGCCGGCCAAAGCTTCAAGCCGGGCGCGCTCGGGTCCCTCGCCGGCGATGAGCAGGCGCCATCCCGGCAACAGGGTCAGCGCCTCGATGGTCAGCGCATGGCCCTTGCGCTCGATCAGCGCGCCGACCGAGACCAGGGTAGGGCCATCCACGCCGATCATGCGTCGCGCTTGGACCCGGTCCTGCGGCCGGAACATCTCCAGATCGACACCGTTGCGCAGCACATGCACCCGCTCCGGCGCGATGCCGAGCCGCGCCATCGCCTGTCGCAACCCGTCGCTGACCGCGATCAGGCCGTCGGCATCCCCGGCCGCGCGCAGGATCTGGCGGCGTGCGATGGGGTAGTCCGGAAACTGCGTGATGTCCGAGCCGCGCGCGGTAATGGCGACCGGAAGGCCGAAGCGCTGCCCAAGCCGGATGGCGGCTATGCCATCCGGAAAAAAATAATGCGCATCAATCGCGTCGAACCGCTCCCCGTGGTCAAGCAGGTTTTGCAGCGCAGGCGCGGCGGCGCGGTAGAGCAGCGCAGGGGAGACGCGCATGCCCACGAGCGGGACGGCCAGCCATGGCGGGTGCAGCACGCGTATGGCGTGCCGAACCTCCTCGCGAGGCGCAGGACGCGCGCGGCCCGGAAACCATCCGGACGGCGCCAGGACCGTAGCCACCGCCTCTCCGGTGGAGAGCAGGTGACGCAGCCGGTTTTCGACGAACACGCCGTGATTGGGGCGCGTCGCATCCGGGTACAGCGTGGTGAAGGTGAGCAGCCTCAGGATGACGGCTCACCCGCACTACGCGGTGCGTCAGTGCTTGGCGCCGTCCGCTGCACCCGTCACGGCCTGACCCGCATGGCTGACGTCCTGCCCGGCGCCGGCGACCGTGTCGCACGCGCTCAGCAGGCTGGCCGCACCCATCAGCAGGGCGGCGGTGAATACGGCGGTCATCGTACGCGGCATGTGGAGTGTCCTCTGCAAGCCGGGCCCTCGCCCGGATGCTGCTGTAACGTAACGTCATCGCGAGAGTTCACGCGCATCGCCGCCGCAAGCGGGCTAGACGCCCAGTGTTGCCAAACCGACACCTACCAGCGCCACCATCAGCAGCGCGAAGCCCAGCGAGGACGCGAGGAACAGCACCGACATGCCGACCAGCGTGCCGAAGATCCGGGTGCGGTAGACGCCGCGCATATGGGCGAACAGATGCACCGGCGCGGCCCAGAGCAGGTTCCAGGCGCCGGCGCCCACGGCAAGCTCGGCCAGTGATGCGGTGGTGATCAGGAACGCCTGGAACGACAAGGAGTGCATGGCGAAGACCAGATGGTCGAACAGCACCACGCCAGGCCGGAACGCGAAGATCGCGGCCAGGATGAGCGCGGAAATGGGCAGCATCAGGATGGCGAAGGTTTCCGCGCGTTCCCGCATGGCGCGCGCCAGCTCCTCGGGATGGTCCGCCGCGCGCCCGACATGCATTCGCAGCCATTGCGTCGCAGTCGCGTCCAGGCCCGTCCCCAGGCCTTGCACGCGTGCGGCCGTCAGGGCCGCTTTCGCCTCCTGGATATGGCGCGCATCGTCAGGATCGGCGTGGATCTGGAAAGCGCCGCGTTCCAAGGAGACGAAGCGGCCGCCAGTATGCTCCCCCACCAGGAAGACGAGGAAGACGGCGACCAGGAACAGGCGCAGCGGCGGGATTTGCGGGGCACGCTTGCCGGCCAGGTAGTCGCGGGTGAGGCGTGCGGGATGGATGGCCAGGCGGCCCAGCGTGCGCCATAGCCTGCCATCGGCGTGGAAAAAGCTCTCGATCGTCTCGCCGATCATGTGGCTTGCGTGACGGTGGAAGTCGAAGCCGGACTGGCCGCAGACGTGGCACCACGGGCCCTGCAGGATCGTTCCGCAATTGGCGCAGGGCATGCCGGGCGGCAAGGAGTGGTGACGGCGCCAGGCGAGGAAGCGGTGACCTTGCGCGTGCGCCCGCGTGTCTTTCATCGAAGCCGCGGGCGATGGGACGGCTCTAGCCGCCGATCCGGATATCGACGCGGCGGCTTTCCACGCCCGGGTCGTTGCCGGTCTGGCCGCGCCCCTGGCGTGCGATACGGTTGGGCGACACCCCATCGGCCACCAGAGCGTCGGCCACGCGCTGCGCGCGGGCGCGCGACAGCGCTATGTCGGCCGCCGGGCTGCCGTCGCTATCCGTCCAGCCAAGCACCACCACCCTGCCGGACGGCTCGGCCTTGGCCGCAGCAGCGGCACGGGCCACGACATCGGCGGCGTTCGGCTGCAGCGCCGAGGACCGTTCGGTGAAGAACACGAAATAGTCCGGGGAGGCCGAGGGCGCCCGCTGGGCAATGGTGCAGGCGGACAGGCCGAGCAGGACCAGCCCGGTGAGGAGGATGCGCATGACGGCTGGTTCCTGCGGCGAGGGGTTGGGCATGAGAGCGGCATCATTCAGACTGGAGACAGGCTGAATGATAAAGCTGCTCGCGAACTTAGAGTAGAGCGGGTTCGTGC
>CAXUNK010000355.1:0-3086 GCA_964252425.1 uncultured Acetobacteraceae bacterium | reverse complement strand
GCCCGTACGGGCCAACGCGCTCGGGCCCACTGCCTGGCCGCCGCTGCTGGACCGCTGCCGTGCGCGGGCAGACGAGGTGCAGGCCGGGCTTGCCGCCGAACTGACCTTGGCCACCGCCCGCATCCTGGAGGCCTGGCCGCACGGCCTGCCCGCCGGGCACATCCACGCCGACCTGTTCCCGGACAACGTGTTCTTCCTGGACGGCAGGCTCTCCGGCCTGATCGATTTCTACTTCGCCTGCACCGACCTGTTCGCCTACGACATCGCCGTCTGCCTCAACGCCTGGTGCTTCGAGGCGGATTTCTCGTTCAACGTCACCTGCGCCCGCGCACTGCTGCGCGGCTATGGCGCGGTCCGTCCGCTCTCTGCGCCCGAGGCGGCGGCGCTGCCGGTGCTGGCGCAGGGCGCGTCGCTGCGATTCCTGCTGACGCGGCTCTACGACTGGCTGAACACGCCGCCCGGCGCGCTGGTTGTGCGCAAGGACCCGCTGGCCTATCTGCGCCGCCTGCGTTTCCACCTCACCGCCAGGGATGCCAGCGATTACGGAGCCTGACCCAGCCCCAGCCCCAGCTTCGCCCAAGCCCGAGCCGGTGCGCATCTGGACGGATGGCGGCTGCAAGCCCAATCCGGGTCCGGGCGGCTGGGGCGCGGTGCTGGTCTTCGCCGGACGCGAGCGCGAATTGTCGGGCGCCGATCCTGCGACCACCAACAACCGCATGGAACTGACCGCGGCGGCCAGCGCGCTGGAAGCGCTGACCCGCCCCTGCCACGTCGTGCTGCACACCGACAGCGAGTACGTCCGGCAGGGCATCACGAAATGGCACACCGGCTGGGTCCGGAAGAACTGGCGCACCGCCTCTGGCGATCCGGTCGCCAACATGGATTTGTGGCGCCGCCTTCTGGACGCCGCCAAACCGCACCAGATCGACTGGCGCTGGGTCCGCGGCCATTCCGGCGACACGATGAACGAACGCGTCGATATGCTGGCCACCGAAGCGCGGCGAGGCCTGGGACTGCGCCTGTAATGAAACGTTAGGGTCAGCTATGCCGGCAGGCCGGCGGCTGGTAACGTCCGCCGTCGACCGGGCATAACGCATGGCCGGCATCACAGACGCCGGCGACAAGCGCCGTTTTTGAAAAGGAACAGTAATGATCGGACATTCTTCGGTTCAGGCAGGACACGCCGAATCTCGCAGTGCACGTCGCATGGCCTGGGCGCTGCTTTTCTGCGGCATGACCGCATCGGCCGGCGCATCCGCCGCGCCGACCGGCTATGTCGGCATTCTGGGTGGCGGACCGGTGTATAAACACAACCCGACCAACATCGCCGAACTGAAGAAATCGGGCTTCAACGAGCTCATCGTCTGGAGCGTCGAGGTCAACCAGACAGGCGACCTGAACCTGAACGGCGAATTTCCGCTCACCTCGGCCGGCACCTATATCGGCGACCAGACCTATCCGACGTTTCCAAAGGATCTCGCCACCATCAAGCAGGGTACGGTCAAGCGGATCACGCTCAGCATCGGCTCGTCGAATTACGGCGACTTTGAAGACATAAAGTCGCTGGTGGACAAGCAGGGAACCGGACCGGACAGCATCCTCTACAAGGATTTCGCGGCCATCAAGGCGGCACTGCCGATCGACGCGATAGATTTCGATGACGAGAACAGCTACGATGCGCCGTCCACCACCAAATTCGCCGTCATGCTCGGCAAACTCGGCTATCACGTCACGATGAACCCCTACACCAACAACAGCTATTGGATCTCGCTGGTGGCCGGCATCAACAAGAAAAGCGCCGGTCTGGTCGACGGCATCCACCTGCAGACCTTTGCCGGCGGCGACGGAAACTCTCCCTGCTCGGGTTGGAATTTCGGCACCGTGCCGGTCTTCCCCGGCATCTCGGACCAGTCCTCGGCACCGCCGGAACTCTCGCCGCTGCAGACCAAGGCGCAGATGAACAGCTGGCACACGCAATGCGGCATCATCGGCGGCTGGGTCTGGATCTTCGATCAGATCGCCGGCACCAACCAGGTGGCGAAATACGCGCACGCGATCAACGTAGGCGTCGGCGCAGTCAAGTAACGCTCGCGCAGGTTCTGCCGGAACCAAACTGGCAGAACCATTGCGAGCCGCAATGCAGGCGAACAGAGCAAAAGCTTTTTGCTTCTTTTTCTCGAAAAAGAAGCTCTTTCTTCCTCCTACAGGAAAGGCCGGTCGCACATGCAATGCGGCCGCCCTACCCCCGAAACCCCTGCGCCACCACGTAGAGCTCGCTGCTCTCCTTGCGTGAGGCCGGCGGCTTGGCGTGCTTGACCGTCGCGAAACGCCGCTTCATCGGCACCAGCATCTCGCGTTCCGACCCGCCCTGGAACACCTTGGCCACGAACGCCCCGCCCGGCGCCAGAACGCCGCACGCGAAATCGAGCGCCAGCTCGGCCAGACCCATGATCCGTATGTGGTCGGTCGCGGCATGCCCGGTGGTGTTGGGCGCCATGTCCGACAGCACCAGGTCGGGCGCCCCCCCCAGCAGCGCGGTCAGCCGAGCCGGCATCCCGGCATCCTCGAAATCGCCCTGGATCAGCGTCGCCCCGGCAACCGGCTCGATGGCCAGCAGATCGACGCCGACCACCTGCGCCGCATGGCGCTGCAGCGCCACCTGAGTCCATCCGCCCGGCGCCGCGCCAAGATCGAGCACGCGCGCGCCGCGCCGGATCAGATGGAACCGGTCATCCAGCTCGATCAGCTTGAACGCCGCACGCGAGCGATACCCTTGGGCACGGGCCGCCGCCACGTAAGGGTCGTTCAACTGCCGGTTCAGCCAGCGCTGCTGCGCCGTCGTCCGCCCCCGCGTCGTGCGCAGACTGACGGAGAGCCCGCGCGCCCCCGACTTCTTCTCGGTCATCGGTCTGGGCGATTCAGGCGGCCCGGCCGGCGCCGCGCCCGATCCCGGTGCGCCGGTTCGGCCGTGTGCCCTGGCGCATCATCCGCAGCAGCATGCCCTCACGCAGGCCCCGATCGGCCACAATCACGCCCTCCACCGGCCAGGTGCCGCGTATCGCCTCGAAAATGGCGCAGCCGGGAAG
>CAXUNK010000354.1:0-3105 GCA_964252425.1 uncultured Acetobacteraceae bacterium | reverse complement strand
GCGCCTGCTGATGGTCGATGACGACGGCATGGTGCGCGACGTTCTGACCAACGAGCTTCAGGACCGTGGATTCAACGTCACAGCCGCCTGCGACGGCCTGGCCGCGCTGTCGCTGCTGGATGCAGGGCTTGAAATCGACGTGCTGATCTCGGACTACACGATGCCGGGGATGAACGGGCTGGCGCTGATCGAAGAGGTACGCCGCCGCCGCCCCGAACTGCCGGCCATCCTGCTGACCGGCTACGCGGAAGCCGAAGCCGGCCTGCACGCCACCCACGACCGCCTGCTGACGGTCCTACGCAAACCCGTCTCCGGCGCCGAGCTCGCAGCAAGAGCCGAAGCGCTCAGGCAAAATGAGTAAAAGTCTTTTGCTTCTTTTCTTCAGAAAGGAAGAATCTTCTTTCTTGAAAGAAAGAAGCAAAGAACTTTTACTCATTTAGGCATTCCAGGACCAGGCGGGCGACTTCTCTTTGGGGTTGGGCGGCGTCTATGACCAGCGTCTTGCCTTCGCGGGCCTGGGCCAGGAAGTCGGCGCGCACGCGGTCGTGGAAGTCGAGCGGCAGCGCCTCGAATTTCGTCTCGCCCGACGCGTCCGCGGCCAGGCGACGTGCGCTTCGGCGCAGGCCGATGCGCGGGTCGATATCGAGCAACACCGTCAGATCAGGCAATAACCCGCCCACCAGCCTGGCATGCATGTCCAGGATCAGATCCCTTGGCAGATGGCTGCCGGCGCCCTGATAGGCCAGCGTCGATCCCAGGTAGCGGTCGCACAGCACGGTCTCGCCACGGTCCAGCGCCGGCTGGATCACGCGCCGCACATGCTGGACGCGCGCGGCCGTCATCAGCAGCAACTCGGCCTCGGGCGCCCAATCCGGCCCGTCCTGGGCCAGCAGCAGCGCACGCAATGACAGCCCCTCCGGCGTGCCGCCAGGCTCGCGTGTGAGCGTCACGGCGTGGCCCGCGGCGCGCAGGGCGGCGTCCAGCGCGAGGATGGCGGTGCTCTTGCCCGCGCCCTCTCCGCCCTCGAACACGATGAACCGGCCGGGCAAACGTGTCAGAGACCATTAGGCTGGGAGAAGGAAGGCCTTCTTTTTTGAGAAAAAGAAGCAAAAAGCTTTTGCTCTGTTCGCCTGCACAACGGCTCGAAACAGTTCTGCCAAAGCGGTTCTGGCAGAACCTGCACGAATACCGATGCAGGCGAGGAAAACAGAAGTTTTTTGGTCCTTTTTTTCAAAAAAGGACTGCTTTCTCTCAAGCGCCGGTAAGCAAATGCGTGACCACGGCTACCGCACGCCCCGGAATGCCCATCCGGCCCACATCCTCGCCCGCCAGCAACGCCACCTCGCTCTGCGGCACCCCCTGTCCGCTGACCGTGAGTTTCCCCACCACCTGGCCGCGATGGATGGGCGCCGGGATCGGACTGTCGTAGGCGATCGCGATGTGCGCGTGCTGGCGCCAGGCGCGCGGCATGGTCAGCACCAGGTCGTGCTCGCCCACCAGCGGCACGGTGCGGCTGCTGCCGAGATAGACGGGCGCGTTCTCCACCGTGTCGCCGGCGGCGAACAGCTTCACGTTCTCGAAATTGGCAAACGCCCAGCCCATCAGCCGCACGCTCTCCTCCACGCGCGCACGCGCGGTCGGCATGCCGTTCAGCACCATGATGACGCGCCGCCCGTCATGCTCGGCGCTGCCCACCACGCCGAACCCGCCCGCATCCGTGTGTCCGGTCTTCAGCCCGTCCGCCATGCCGCGCTGCACCAGCGGGTTGCGGTTGTATTGGACGATGCCGTGATAGGTGAACGTCTTTTCCGAATCGTAGTGATAGTATTCCGGAAAGTCCTTGATGATCGCCTTGGCGAGTGTCGCGATGTCGCGCACCGACATGTGGTGCGCGGGGTCGGGCCAGCCGGTGCAATTGCGGAAATAGCTGTGCGTCAGGCCCAGCGTCTTGGCCTCGGCGTTCATCATCTCGACGAACTGTTCCTCGGACCCCGCGATCCCCTCGGCCAGCACGATGCAGGCGTCGTTGCCGGACTGGATGATCATGCCGCGGATCAGGTCCTCGACCTTGATGGCACCGCCCAGCTCGACGAACATCTTGCTGCCCTGCGTGCGCCAGGCGTGTTCGCTCACCGGCAGGGTCTGGTCCAGCCGCAGCGTGCCCGCCTTGAGCTTCGAATAGACGATGTAGGCGGTCATCAGCTTGGTCATCGAGGAGGGCGGCATTTCCGCGTCCGCCTGCTTGTCCAGCAGCGTCGCACCGGTGTTGAAGTCGATGATCACCGCCCATTGCGCCGACGTGTCCATCGGCCCGAGCGGCGTGTTGGCCGGCCCGCTGGCTCCGCCGGCGAAACTCCCCTGGTCCTCGTCATCCGCCCCGCCCGACTGAGCCGGCTTGTGCGCGGATGCGGCGGCCGAGCGGTGCGGGCGAGCCTGGGCCGAGCCTGCGGCCAGCAAGGCCGCGCCCGACAGCAGCAGATGGCGTCGTGTCTGGGTCATGGGCAAAATCCTCTAATCCACCGAGATCTGCGCATCGACAACGCCGGCGGCCAGCGCCTGGGCCAGTGCCGCATCGGCCTGCGGTATGGTGGCGAACGGGCCCGCCACCACGGCGAAGCTCGTCTGCCGCCACGCGCGTGAGCGCACCACACCCGCGCCGAGTCCGGCAAGCCGTGCGGCGACCCTGCGCGCGTAACCGGCACGGCCGAAACTGCCGCAATGGAGCATGAGCTGGCCGGGGCTCGCGTAGGTCGAGGTGATGCGTTCCGGCAGCCGGTCCGGCACGCGCGGACCGGTTGTCTCCTGGGCCGCCTGGCCCAGCCTGCGAGCGGGGCCGGCGGGACCGGCGCCGGGGGCTGGCAGCGCCTCGGCGGTGATCTCCGCGCGCGGCGCCGTCGCGATCGCCAGTTTCGGGCCGCCGCCGAGCTGCTCGACAAGCTCGCGGCTCAACGTCTCGTCCAGGCGCACCCGCACCCGCGCGACACCCTCCTGCGGCATGGCGAGCAGCAGCGCCGCGCGGGGTGAGACGGCAATGATGCGCGCCGGCGAGGCGGGGCCGCGGTCGTTGACCCGCACCAGGATCTGGCGGCCGTTTTCCAGGTTGGT
>CAXUNK010000353.1:0-3128 GCA_964252425.1 uncultured Acetobacteraceae bacterium | reverse complement strand
AAAGAACTTCTTTTTCGAGAAAAAGAAGCAAAAAGCTTTTGCTCTGTTCGCCTGCGCCACGGCTCGCAACGCTTCTGCCAAAGCGGTCTGGCAGAACCTGCGCGAGCACCAGCGCAGGCGTGGAAGACAGAAGTTTTTTGGTCCTTTTTTTCAAAAAAGGACTGCTTGCTTCAAAGTCAGAGAGGTGACCCATGGCCGTCTGGCAGGCATCTGAGGCAAGGCAGGCATTCTCCAACGTGGTTGACGCGGCGGTAGCCGGCGAGCCGCAATTCGTGCAGCGACGCGACGGCAAGGAAGTCGTGGTCGTCTCGCGCGAGTATTTCGACAAGAACAGGATGGATTTGAAAACGTTCCTGCTGACCCAGGGCGTGCTGGAGGATGGCGACAACAGCTTCCAGGAGATCATCGACGACATCGTCGCCAATCGGTGACATTTCTGCTCGATACGGACGTGCTCAGCCAATCGGCCAAGAAGCGGCCACATCCCAGGGTCGCCGGCTGGATGTATGGTCTCGGCGCCTCGGATGCCGCCACGAGCGTCGTCAGCATCGCCGAGATCGAGTGTGGGATTGAGCGGCAACGGCAAAGCGGCGGCGCCAACACCGGCGCCCTGCTGGGCTGGCTGGAGACGCTTCTGGGCGTGAACGGTCCTGCGGTCTGGCCCGTCTGCACCGATGCTGCCCGCCTGCTGGGCCGAATGCACACCACGCCGGCGCTACGCCATTTTGTGACCACGGCACCTGGGCAGACGCAGGGAGCGACGGGTGCCGATCTGGCGATCGCGGCCATTGCGATCGTCCGGCGTGCCACGATCGCCACGCGCAACGTGCTTCATTTCCGCCAGATACATGCCTGCTTTCCCTTGCCGGGCCTCTACAATCCGTTCCTGGACAGCTAAAGCCGGGCCAGCCAACACACGGACGGATACGTGACCGAAAACTTGTTCGCCGACATGCGCGCCCATGTGCTGAGCGCGCTGCGCGCCGCGCTGCCCGACCTTCCCGACGATGTCGCGTCCCGTGTGGAGGTGACGCCGGCGCGTGAGGCGGCGCATGGCGACATGGCGACCAACGCGGCGATGGTCTCGGCTCGGCATGCGGGGCGCAAGCCGGCGGAACTCGCCGCGGACCTGGCTCGGCTTCTGACCGACACAGGCACAGCACGGGCGGAGGTGGCCGGACCCGGCTTCGTCAACCTGCGCCTGCCGCCAGAGACACTGCGCGCGCAACTGCCGGTCATCCTGTCCGCAGGCGACGCCTATGGCGACAGCACCGCCGGCGCACGCGCCCCGGTGAACGTGGAGTATGTGTCCGCCAACCCCACCGGCCCCATGCATATCGGGCATTGCCGCGGCGCCGTGGTGGGCGACGCGCTGTCCAACCTGCTGGCCAAGGCAGGGTTCGCGGTCACCAAGGAGTACTACATCAACGATGCCGGCGCGCAGGTGGCAGCCCTGGCCTGGGCCGCCTATTGGCGCTACCTGCAGGCGGTCGGCACGACGCTCAACGAAGACGATTTCTCGGCCATCGTGCCGGGCGGCCTGCAATATCGCGGCGACTACCTGTTGCCCGTCGGCAACGCGCTGGCGGCCGAACACGGGGCGAGCCTGGCCGAGCCGGACGGCACGCCCGCCGCCCCCTCCGTGTGGCTTGACATCGTGCGCGACACCACGATTGCGGCGATGATGCAGTCCATACGCGAGGATCTCGCCGCCCTGGGCGTGGTGCCGGACGTGTTCACTTCCGAGCGCGCGCTGCTGGACGGCGGCGCGGTCGATCGCGCGATCGGCGTGCTGCGCGCGAAAGACCTGATCTACGAGGGCGTTCTCGATCCGCCCCGCGGCAAGGCGCCGGAGGATTGGGAGCCGCGTCCGCAAACCCTGTTCCGCGCCACCGCGTTCGGCGACGACGTCGACAGGCCGCTGAAGAAATCCGACGGCAGCAACACGTATTTCGCCAACGACATCGCCTACCACGCCGACAAGGTGGCGCGCGGCGCGCAGATCATGATCGATGTGTGGGGCGCCGATCACGGCGGTTACGTCTCGCGCATGAAGGCGGCGGTGCGGGCCGTGGCCGGGCACGGCGAGACGCTCGACATCGTGCTGTGCCAGATCGTGCACGTGCTGCGCGGCGGCGTGCCGGTGCGGATGAGCAAGCGGGCCGGCAGTTTCGTCACCCTGCGCGACCTGATCGACGAGGTGGGGCGCGACGCGGTGCGCTTCACCATGCTGACGCGCAAATCCGACGCGCAGATGGAGTTCGACCTCGACCTCGCCGTGGCGCAGACGCGTGAAAACCCGGTCTTCTACGTGCAATACGCGCATGCACGCTGCCGCTCGGTGTTGCGGCTGGCCGAGGCGCAGATGGGTGCGGACGCGGTCTCGCCGAAGCGTCTGGCGGGCGCCCCGCTGGACACATTGACGGCGGAGCCTGAGTTGGCGCTGATACGCCGCCTGGTCGGCTGGCCGCGCATGGTGGAGGGCGCGGCGCTGGCGCGCGAACCACACCGTATTGCGTTTTTTCTCTATGACTTGGCGGCCGACTTTCATATGTTGTGGAACCGCGGGCGCGATGAAGCCGCGTTGCGGTTCCTGGTCGAGGGACGGGAGGCGGAAACGCTGGCGCGCCTGGCTTTGGTTCAGGCGACCGCGACCGTCATCCGGTCGGGATTGGCGGTGTTGGGCGTGACACCGGTCGAGGAAATGCGTTGAGGGAGACGGGCGTGGGCCAGGTGCCGAACATCACCCAGAACTTTTCCCGGCCGTCCTACCGGCCGGAGGCGCAGGCCGGCATGGACCCGGACATGCGGCGCATGGCGATCGCGGCCGGCGGCATCGGGGCCGCGTTGGCGCTGGTGATCGGCGCCATCAGCCTGTCGCATCGCGGGCATCACGGCCTGCCGGTGATCGAGGCCGCTCCCGGCCCGGTGCGGGTCAAGCCGCTGAACCCGGGCGGCATGCAGGTGGCCGGTGCCGAAGACACCGCAGGCGGCATCGAAGCGCTGGCGCCGGAAGCGGAAAAGCCGGCTTTGCATGCGCTGCACGCCCGCACGCGGCAGGCGCCGCCCGCGCATCCGGCCGCGCCCGTGGAGACCCATCCGGTCGCAGCCGCGCCCCACACCCCGCC
>CAXUNK010000352.1:0-3137 GCA_964252425.1 uncultured Acetobacteraceae bacterium | reverse complement strand
GTAGGAGGAAGGAAGGGCTTCTTTTTCGAGAAAAAGAAGCAAAAAGCTTTTGCTCGGGCGCCTGCATTACGGTTCGCGCAGGTTCTGCCAGGGCGTTGACGGCGGAAACTGCGCGAGCATTATCGCATGTAACCTGCGTCGTGCGGGCGGTCGCGCAGGTCGGCGCCCTGCTCGCCGTCCTCGGGATCGGTGTCGTCCAGCGTGTCGGCCGCGAAGCTGCGTTCGCCGTGATCCTGGAGCGCCTCGTGTTCCAGCCGGCCGGCGGTGCGGTCGAGCACATAGAGTCTGGTCAAGCCTCGGCGCTCCGCTTCTGCCTCGGCGTCGCGTACGGCCGCCTCGAGTTCGCCTGTATGGACGCGCGTTTGCGGGTCGGCGCCGGTGAACACCAGTTCGGTGATGGTGGCCGCCGGCGTGTCTTCGGCCAGCCGGCGCAGCACGAGCGCGTAGGCGCCGCCCTCGGGCACCGGGTCGTGCGGGGCCAGACGTTCGATCTTGGTCATGGGGGGTTAGCACTCCTTCGGAGTGACGGGTATGAGCACTCCTTCGATGTGGCAACGATGCGGCCCGCCCCTGGTTCGCCCAGCCCTCGCGGGCTAGACAAAACCATGGAGCAGCTTCTGGACGGGTATCGGCGCTTCCGCTCGCGCAGTTGGCCGGAGCGGCGGGCGAGTTTCGAGGCGCTGTCGGAACAGGGGCAGCAGCCTCAGGTCATGGTGATCGCCTGCGTGGACAGCCGGGTCGATCCGGCGGTGATCTTCGACACGGCACCCGGGCAGTTGCTGACGGTGCGCAACGTCGCCAACCTGGTGCCGCCGTATCAGCCGGATGCGGCCTATCACGGCACGAGTGCCGCGGTGGAGTTCGGCGTGCGGGTGTTGCGGGTGGCGCATCTGGTCGTGCTGGGGCATGGGCAATGCAGCGGGGCGCGGGCGCTGCTGCATGGAGCGCCGGAGGAGGCCGGAGATTTCGTGGCCAACTGGATGTCGATCGGCGCGCCGGCACGCGACAAGGCGCTTGCCTGCACCCACGAGGCCGAGCAGGCGCGGTGTTGCGAGCTGGAGCTGATCCGCATCTCGCTGCGCAACCTTCGCAGCTTTCCCTGGGTGGCCGAGCGCGAGGCGGCCGGCCTGCTGACCCTGCACGGCGCCTGGTTCGCCATCTACAGCGGCGAGCTGGCACTGCTGACACAGGACGGCAGCTTCCAACCCTGCCTCGACGCAGCCAAAGCCGCCTAACCCCAATGCAAAAGTCTTTTGCTTCTTTTCTTCAGAAAAGAAGACTCTTCCCACACGCCAGGAGTAGAGTTCGATGCTGAAATATCTGATTACCGCCGCTCTCCTCTCAACCACAGCGCAAGCCGAAACGGTCGTGGTCTCGGCCGCGCACATGGTGGACGTGCTCGCCGGACGCACCGTGGACCACGTGCAGATCGTGGTGCGTGACTGCCGGATCGAAGCGGTCGGCAACCAGGGCGATGCGGTGCCGGACGGGGCGAGGCGGATCGATCTGGGCGACCGCACGCTGCTGCCCGGGCTGATCGACATGCATGTGCATCTGACGAGCGATCCCACGCTGTCCGGCTACAGGGGGCTGGAATACACCGATGCGTTCTGGACCGTGGTGGGCGTCGCCAATGCGAAGAAGACGCTGGAAGCCGGGTTCACCACCGTGCGCAATGTCGGCTCGTCGTTCTTCAGCGACGTCGCGCTGAAGCAGGGGATCGAGCACGGCTACATTCCAGGGCCGCGCATCATACCCGCGACATACGCGCTGGGATCGACCGGCGGGCATTGCGACGCGACGGAGTTCCCGCCCTCGGTGACGGTGCCGGCGCCGCAGATCGCCGACTCGCCGGACGCGTATCGCGCCGCGGTCAGGCGGATGCGCAAATATGGCGCGGAGGTCATCAAGTTCTGCGGCACGGGGGGCGTGCTGTCCAAGACGGACAAGGTCGGCGTGCAGCAGGTCAACCTTGCCGAGATGCAGGCGATCGTTTCCGAAGCGCATATGCTGGGGCTGCGCGTTGCGGTACACGCGCATGGGACGGAGGGCATCAACGACGCGCTGCGCGCCGGCGTCGATACGATCGAGCATGCGAGCCTGGCCAATGCGGAGAGTTTCGCGCTGGCCAAGCAGCATGGCGCCTGGTTCGACATGGATATCTACAACGACGACTACATCCTGGCCGAGGGTGCGAAGAACGGCGTATATCCGGAAAGCCTGGCGAAGGAGCGCGAGATCGGCCGCAAGCAGCGCGAGACGTTTCGGGCGGCGCATGCGGCGGGCGTGAAGATGCTGTTCGGCACCGACGGCGGCGTCTATCCGAACGGCGACAACGCCCGCCAATTCTCGACGATGGTAGCCTGGGGCATGACCCCGATGGAGGCCATTACGGCCGCCACCAAAAGTGCCGCGGAGGCGTTGGACAAGACGCGCGACGTGGGTGCGATCGCGCCGGGCCGGTACGGCGACATGATCGCGGTGGATGGCGATCCGCTGGCCAACACGCACCTGCTCGAGCATGTGAGCTTCGTGATGAAGGGCGGACAGGTCGTGAAATCTCCGCCTCTGGGCCAGGCGCTCAACCGATAGTCGTATAGATGCGAGTTGCTGCCAGTGTTTGCATTGTGGCATGGACAAGTTCACGCATCTGTGAGGTCGTGTCATGCCTGTTACCATGCCGAAGCGTTTGGCAGCCGAGTTCCTGGGAACGTTCTGGCTGGTATTTGGCGGCTGTGGCAGCGCGGTGCTGGCCGCAGCGTTCCCTGCGTTGGGGATCGGTTTCGCCGGCGTAGCGCTGGCGTTCGGGCTGACGGTGCTGACCATGGCCTATGGTGTAGGGTATCTGTCGGGCGCCCATTTCAACCCGGCAATCACCATCGGACTGGCCGCAGCCGGGCGGTTTCCAGCGCGCGATGTTGCGTTCTACGTGGCTGCACAGGTGCTGGCAGCGATTGCGGCTGCTTGCGTGCTGTATGTGATCGCGTCGGGAAAACCCGGTTTTGCGCTGGGCGGGTTCGCGTCCAACGGCTATGGCGATCTCAGCCCCGGCAAGTTCAGCCTGGTTTCGTGCCTGGTCTGCGGGTAGTGTCTCAGTTTGAAATCTCGGCCGTTTTTGGGGCGCGCGGCTTGTAGGG
>CAXUNK010000351.1:0-3147 GCA_964252425.1 uncultured Acetobacteraceae bacterium | reverse complement strand
GGCGTGGTGGGCGAGATCGAGGGCGGGCGGCCCGGCCCCACTTTGGTCATACGCGGCGACATGGACGCGCTGCCGATCGAGGAGCGGACGGGCCTGCCATTCGCCAGCACCGCCGCCGGCAAGATGCATGCCTGCGGGCACGATGTGCACAGCTCCACCCTGCTGGGGGTGGCCGCCATCCTGACGCGGCTGGCGCCGCAGATCGCGGGGCGCGTGCGCCTGGTGTTCCAGCCGGCCGAGGAGGTGCTGGGCGGCGCGCGCGCCATGATCGAGGACGGCGTCCTGGATGGCGTCGATCTGGCGCTGGGCTTCCACAACCATCCGGACATACCGGTGGGCCGGTTCGGCGCCGTGCGCGGCGCCACCTACGCCGCCTGCGACCGGTTCCGCATCGTGGTGGGCGGCGTGTCGGGCCATGCGGCCTATCCGCACACGACCGTCGATCCGGTCGTGGCCGCCTGCGCACTGGTGGGCGCGCTGCAGACGGTCGTCTCGCGTGAGATCGGGCCGCTGGACCCGTGCGTGGTCACGGTGGGCGCCATACATGCCGGCACGGTGCACAACATCATCGCCGATTCGTGCGAGCTGCTAGGCACGGTGCGCACGCTCTCCGCCCCGGTGCGCGCGCGCGCCGAGGCGGCGGTGCGCCGGATCGTCGCCGGCACCGACGCCACGTTCCGCACACGAACCGAGCTCGACTGGATCGCCGGCGTACCGCCGACGATGAACGCGGACGCCGTGCTCGACACATCGGTCGCGGGCGTCAGGCGCCAACTGGGCGACGTGTTCGTGGACGGCGAGCCCAGCATGGGTGCCGAGGACTTCGCCGAATTCGCCGCCCGCGTTCCCAGCTTCGTGCTGCGTGTGGGCTCGGGCGCCCCCGGCCGATCGGACAACCTGCACAATTCGGCGTATCAGCCGGACGAGGCCTGCATCGCGCTGGGCGCACAGGCGCTGGCGGGCGCGGCGCTGGAGCTGCTGGGCGCGTGTCTTCGGATGTAAGTCAATTAAGCGAAGCCTTGCGCTGTCAGCACGCCAACTTAGACGACTAGTGTAGGTGTAGAGTTACGCCAAGCTCCGCATGACGTCTAGTTGCTGACACTATTGCTGTTTGGTTCGAGTAAAACGTTGTTTTGCGTAAGTAAGAGGCTTCGTTCGGCACGCTCGCAATATGGGCCCCGTCTGCGAACGGGGCCCAAGCAGATTACAAAAAGTAGACCGTCAGCCTATCGGTGCTATTAATTCGAACTCCACAAATGGGATTCGACTAAATGTGGCCGGTGCCCGAAAGGCAGCTTTATTGCATCGAGATTTTTGGGAGGCGGTGTTGCATCTTGGCCAAGAGAACTCGTCGGCCAGCGCTGCTGGAATACGATCCTGCGGCTCCTAGCGGAGCTGCTCGCCAGAAAGTCACTCCTGTCACCGGATCACCACTGGCGTTCTCACCCTCGATCTGTTCAAGGCTGCCCCTCAAAATTCGACTGTAGCTCTCCGGCTCGACAAGGAGATCCCCTCGCGAGCGAGCGATTTCGATAACCTGATTGAACAGTGTATGAAGTACGATCACTCCAATACCTTTCTGAACCGAGAACTCAGATGGTTCATCAAAGGCCTCCGGAAGGACATTACGGATGCCCCGCCAATAGGCGTCAAGAATGCCAACTTGCTGACCCGATGAGAGCGCCTTGAAATAGGCCGAGCTAAGCACCGGCTTAAGAGAAGACACCATCGACGCCATTGGCATGACAGTGTCAGCTTTCTCCATCGCTGCAAAACGGACGCGATTACGCCAGACTGGGCTGTTTTCACTTAATTCCTTTACAATATTCGATGCTGCCACCTGCCAGTCACGACCACGCTCGACAAGGGACTCCATTACTTCGGGATCTTTAGCGCGCTGCGATAACAGCTCATATGCCAGATCAGTACGCACTGATTTTGCTTTAGAATTAACGATATAAAATTGATCCATCTCCTCTTCCTCCGTGGCCCCCAACATGCATGTAAACGGAATTTGGTATTTTGACCAACGCTCTCTGTCATGTTCATCAATTAGCTTTTCTAGTGCTAAGATGCGATGCTGGCCATCTACTACGTAGAATTTGGGCTCATAGCCGAGTTTTGCTCCGCTTTCTCCGAATGGCGCTAAACTCAATACACCGTCCCGATACGCCCGGCGAGCATCCCGATTTCGAATATTCAGAAGCACTGAAGTCGGCAAGTCAACTCGACCTTTCCGCAAATCCGTGACTAATTCGTTTATTCGCGCGTCTTGTGGAAGGCGTTGATAGCCTCGGCCAGTCCGGGGGTCGCGATGGGGTACGACATAATTGTTCGGAATTAACGCTCCGGCTGGCAAAAAACCGGTTACTATCGGGACGTCGGCCCGAATCAGTTTTGGACCGAGAATAACGGGAATGGCTTTCGGAGCAGCAAAAGGTCCGGGTTCGGGGGTGAATACAGGGTGAACCATCGTCAGATCTTCCACTCGAGTTGTCAGCGTGTTATCCATCTTTTGCTCCTCACAGGGCATGAAGAACGGGCTCCCGGGTACCAGCCGGCGGGCCCGTTTTCTTTGGGCCGTGAGTCCGACGGTCACAACGACCGCAATGCAACTTCTCAAGATTGGATCCACACGTTAAGATCTAAATGTGCGGATCCTCGATTTTGCCCATTGGACTCTCAGAAGGTGCCCGAGGTTGTGCGTCGCAGGGGCTCCTGACTAACACGCGAAGCTCAACCCGAGATCAGCATCCCATGCCAAGCGAAGTAGATGTCTGACCCAACACCCAGCCCTCCCAACGTGCGATCCAGGCGTCGGCGGGCCACGTATCCGGCCTTCTCTCGCCGATAACTGCCAACACGCAGAGCGCGCCGAACACGCTGTCCAGCCGGTCTTCGCCGGAGCTGTCGGCACCAAAACCCTGCGCCAGGGCCGTCTGCATCGCCAAGTCCGGTGCGGCGCCCAGGCGGGCCATGGCAGCGGTGAGCGGCCCGGCCACGGCGGCGCGGTCCGCCTGCCGGCGCTTGCTGCCCGGGATGCGGACGCCAAGGTGGCGCATCGCTTCGGCCGGATAGGTTTCGGCGATGGCCACGCGGCCGGGCGCCAGCAGCGCGCGGAACGGGCCGTCGAACGGCCAGAGGCGC
>CAXUNK010000350.1:0-3155 GCA_964252425.1 uncultured Acetobacteraceae bacterium | reverse complement strand
GTCCGGCGCCGGCGCGGGGCCGTTGCGCTGGGCGCTGCTGACCGCAGCGGTATTGGCTACGGCGTTGCTGACATGGCGGCTGGGCCGGATCGTGGCCCGGGTCATGCGTCTGCCGGATGAGGCGGTGTTGGGCAGCGTCGAGGCAAGGTGAACAGCTCCCGTCCGCCGGTCGCGTCAGGGCGGCGGCGTCTGCACGGGCGATCGCGAGTAATCGCCCGAGGCTAACCCGTCGAGCGCATGCGGGGGCAGATCGTACACGCTGATCACGCAGTTCCCCAGATCGATCCGTTCGGCGGGCCGGCCGAATTGGCGATAGAGCGTCGCCTGCGCCAGTTCGAAATTGTCTAATTGGTCCGGCTGCCATGAGATGAAGAACACGCGGCCGTGCCAGTCGCGAGCGGCCGTTCGGAACCAGTCGGCATTGTCGAAATAGCCGACCGGATGCAGGCGCCCGTCCGCACCCTGGGCGACCGGCAGGCTGGTCGACTCCCGGTTGGAGAGGACCGTCACGATCATCGACTCCCAGAAGCCCGCGTAGCCGTGATGCAGGTCATGCTGGCGCAACACGGCGACGATACGGTGGATTTCCGGAATGGCGACGACGCGCCGGGGCGAATCGGGCGAGACGCGCAGGCAGCCGAACACGATCGACACCAGCAGAACGCCTGCGCCGTAGAGGGCGGCCAGAGGCGTGGTCCCCCATTTGCGCGCCACCAGGATGGAACCGGTGACCGCGGCCGGCAGAAAAAACCGCACGCAGGCATCGTCGATGATGGCCGTCGTCATGCATGTGCTGGCGATGCCGAAGAACAGGCTGAACCAGAGCAGGTGATCGAGGTCCTGACCGGCATGCGAGCACGTGTTTGCCGGCCATGAGCGCACACGCTGCAGCACGCGCCCGCCCACCTGCCAGCCTGTGACGACGAACAGCGCTACCAGCGGCGCGCGTAGCAGATAGATTATTGGTCCGTCCCAGACCCGTCCGTTGAACTGGCCGCCGAAGAACTCCGCTCCGAGCAGACGCGGGATGCTTTCCGCGGCGAAACCGACATGGTCGAGCAGGTGCGGGAAGCTGGCCAGGGCGACGCCGATCGGGAAGACATGAAAGCCGCCATTATGCGCGTTGACGGTCAGCACCACGCGCGCCAGCAGCACGGCCGCGAGTATCGTGGCGATCTGCGCCAGGCAGCGACGGCGCGTTTCGCGTGGGCCGAGGCCCAGAAGCGACACCGCCAGGATCGGCAGGCAGGCGATCACGTTGAAGAGCTGGTCGGCCATCTCACCCATGGTGACCAGACAGCCCAGCGAGCCGAGAGAGATGATCTTTGCCCGCCTGGTCGTGCATATATCGGCGTCCGCGATCCGGGCGGCCATCCAGAACGCCAGCAGGGTGACCAGTATGGTCGAGCCGTGCGAGCCGATATTGGACAGGGTAACGTCGCGGAACTCGTGCTCGAAGACGTTGAACGCCAGGAGGGCGAGTGCGAGCGAAATGATGCCGGCCCGATGCCCGGGCAGCGCGCCGCGACAGGCGAGGCCAGTGCCGATGACAGCGATGGCTGCCCAGATCAGCGCTTCGAGGCCCTGCATGACGATCGGGTGCCATCCGAACAGCGCATGAAGTACGGCCACGGCGAGCACGTCGGTCGGGTAGTAGTTTTCCGCGGCCATCAGCCAGCCGTGCAGCCTCCAATTTCCCTCGGCCATCTCGACACCGGCGAGGAAGTTGGCCGCATCGTCGGAGTTGCGGAACGCCCCCGTCATCGTCGCGAAGCGGTAGGCGGCAAGGGCCAGAAACCCGGCCAGAACCGCTGGTAGCGCCAGCCAGCGCCGCCACGGCCGGGCTGGGTGCGACGCCGACGCCGCGGCGTCTCTGTGCTCTTCTGCCGTGATATGGCCCACAACGCTCATGGAGAGGGTCGAAGCTTGATGGCGACGGGGAGCATGGCCCGGCACGTCTCCCACACCAGGCAGTATCGGCGCCACCCCGGCACACCGGAACATCGCTCCGACCGGCGCGTTGCGGACCCAGGCAAGCACCTGAGAAAAGGAAATGCATCTATGAGAATAGTTACGTCCATCGTCCTGCTGTGCGGCCTGACCGGCACAGCCGCGGCTGCAGGCCTGTCGGCCGCCGACCGCAAGTTTCTGCAGCACGACGCGCAGGGCGGCGCCTATGAGATGCAGTTGGCGAAGCTGGCGCTGCAGAAGAGCACCGACACGCGTATCAAGCAGTTCGCCCAGCAGGATATCGCCGACCATAGCGCGCTCAATCGGCAGGCCGAACGGATCGCATCGGCGAACGGGATGTCGCTGCCCACGACCATCGCTTCGGACAAGATGTCCAAGCTCGACCAGATCCGCGCGCTGAGCGGCGCCTCGTTCGACCACGCCTTCGTCCAGGAGATGAAGTCGCTCAATACGGAGGATGCGTCGGACTATAAGGACGAACTGCAGAGTGCGAGCGATGCGCAGATGAAGACGTTCGTGCAGCAGGGCCAGGCGACCGACAGGAAGCACAAGGCGATCGTGGACACGCTGGGCGCCACGTAGCGCCGTCGGGTCCGGCGCGTCCTTTTCACTTGATCTTTACGGTACCGTATCTTACTGGCGGCCATGCGCTCGAGCCCGCCGACGATCATGGCGTTTGTGTTTGCCTCGATCCATGGCGCCTCGGCGCAGGCACCGCCTGACGCGATCGACGGCCGGACCTTCTATCTGCCTTTGGTGACGCGGGAGGCCGCCCTGCGTGGCGTGCCTCCCGAGATCGCCGACGCGGTGGCCATGGTCGAGACCGGCTATCGCCCGAACGCAATCGGCAGTTCTGGCGAGATCGGGCTGATGCAGGTCATGCCCGCCACCGCCGCCCAGCTCGGCTTCCGCGGCACGCCGGACGATCTCGCCGACCCCGCCACCAACATACAGTTGGGCGTGGCCTATCTCTCTCGCGCCTGGGTGGCCTCCGGCGGCGATATCTGCCGTGCGCTCACGAAATACCGCGCCGGCTTGGGTGAGGAGGTCACGACTCCGCTCTCGGCTCAGTATTGCGCCCGCGCCACGGCGTGGCTGATGGGGGGCCGCGCCACGCTCGACCGGCCAGGCACTACCGCCGCGGGCGGCGTGCCATGGGCTCCGGCGGCCGCGCCTGACCCGTA
>CAXUNK010000349.1:0-3188 GCA_964252425.1 uncultured Acetobacteraceae bacterium | reverse complement strand
AGCCACGACCTGCTCGGCACCGTGCTGGACCACGCGCCGGTCGGGCTGGGTTTCCTGGACCGGACGCTGACGCTGCGCCACGTCAACCAGACCCTGGCCGTGATCAACGAGCATGTGCTGGGCGGCCAGGTGGGTGGCAGCCTGTGGGACATGCTGGCTGGCCAGCGCGAGGAGCTGGAGCCGAGGCTGCGCCCCGTGCTGCAGGGCGCGCAGGCGGTGACCGGCATCGAGATCTCCGGCCAGACACGCGACGACCAGCCCCGCGCCCGCGACTACGAGCTGGGTTTCTTCCCGCTGCCGTCCACCACCGGATCAGGCGCGGACGGGGCGGGGCTGGTGGTGCAGGACGTGACCACGCGCAGCCGCGCCGAGCGCCGGCTGCGCGTCAGCGAGGAACGCTACCGGACCCTCATCCAGACGAGCGCGGCCATCGTCTGGACCACGACGGCCGACGGCGTGTTCGACGGCGCGCAGACCGGATGGTGCGCGTTCACCGGGCAGACGGCCGCGGAATGCGAGGGGCTTGGCTGGCTGGCCGCGGTGCATGGCGACGACCGCGACCGGGTGCGCGCCGGTTGGCAGGACGCGGTGGTGACGCAGGGGCTCTATGCCGACGATTACCGCCTGGCCCGCGCCGACGGCGATTGGCGCGTCATGGCCGCGCGCGCCGTGCCGATTCTGGACGAGGGTGAGGTGCGCGAATGGGTGGGCACGCACACCGACATCACCGACCGGCGCCGCAACGAGGAAGAGCTGACGGCGGCCAAAGAGGCGGCCGAGGCCGCCAACCGCGCGAAAAGCCAGTTCCTGGCCAATATGAGCCACGAGCTGCGCACCCCGCTCTCGGCCGTCATCGGCTACAGCGAGATGCTGGAAGAGGAGCTGGCCGATACGGGCGACACGCACCTGGTCGAGGACGTGAAGAAGATCCAGTTCAACGCCCGGCACCTGCTCAGCCTGATCAACGACGTGCTCGACCTCTCCAAGATCGAGGCGGACCGCATGACCACCTACGCCGAGGATTTCTCGGTGGAGACGCTGGTCCAGGATGTCTCGGCCACCGTCGAGACGCTGGTCAGCCAGAAAGGCAACACGCTCGTGCTCGACGTGGCCCCGGATATCGGGCGGATGCACAGCGACCAGGTCAAGCTGCGCCAGTGCCTGTTCAACCTGGTCAGCAACGCGGCCAAGTTCACCAAGCAGGGCCGTATCACGCTGCGCGCCACCCGTCAGGGCGGCACGATCGTGATGAGCGTGGCCGATAACGGCATCGGCATGACGCCGGAGCAGCTCGAAAAACTCTTCCAGCGCTTCAGCCAGGCCGACGCCTCCACCACGCGGCAGTTCGGCGGCACCGGCCTTGGCCTGGCCATCACGCGCGCCTTCTGCCGCCTGCTGGGCGGCGACGTGACCGTGTCCAGCACCCATGGCGAAGGATCGACCTTCACGATCACCATCCCCGACCGGCTGCCCGAGCCGGAACAGGAGGCCGATCCAGACAGCCAGGCGCCGCAGCCTGCCTCGCGGCATACGGTGCTGGTGATCGACGACGACAGCGCGCAGCGCGACCTGCTGACCCGCTTCCTGGAGCGGGAGGGGTTCGACGTGCGCACCGCGTCCGACGGGCGCTCCGGCATCGAACTCGCCCGCACGCTGACGCCGCGTGCCATCCTGCTCGACGTGATGATGCCGCAGATGGATGGCTGGTCGGTGCTGACCGCGCTGAAAGCCGATCCCGAGGTGGCCGGCATCCCCGTCGTCATGGTGACCTTCGTCAACGAGCCCGGCCTCGGCGCTTCGCTGGGGGCGGCCGACACGGTGCTCAAGCCGATCGAGTGGAGCCGGCTGCGCCGCGTGATGGAGCGGTTCCAGGGCGATGACGGGGACGTGCTGGTGGTCGATGACGACGCCGACGCCCGGGCGCGCGTGCGCTCCGTGCTCGAGCGCGACGGATGGACGGTGACCGAGGCTGAGAACGGACGCCAGGCGCTGGACCAGGTGCTGCACGCGCCGCCGCAGCTGATCCTGCTGGACCTCACGATGCCGCTGATGGACGGCTTCTCGTTCCTGCATGAGCTGCGGCAGCGCCCCGGCTGCGCCGACATCCCCGTGGTCGTGCTGACGGCGCGCGACCTCAACGCCGCGGACCGCAAGCGCCTGGACAAGGCGGACCGGGTGTTGAGCAAGGGCCAGACCGATCTGCGCCAGCTCTCTGGCGAGCTGCGCGCGCTGGCGCCGCATGCCCCACCGGCCGAACCCGCGGCCACGGACACGGCCGGGACGGGCTAGCTTGGCCGACGCGCCGGCCGAGACGCCCGGACCTGCAACCGAGGCGCTGTTGAGCCTGGCCGGCCTGCCGCCAGGCACGCTGCCCGATCTCGGCCAGTTCGACCGGGCCGACCTGTCCGCGCGCGGTCTGGGCCGCCGTGTCGAGGGCGCAGCCTGGTGGGATCGGGCGCGCGGCGGGGTGCGGCTGGTCGGCGCCAACCTGGCCGGGGCCAGCCTGCGCGGCGCCGATCTGTCGCAGGCCGATCTGTCGGGCGCCGACCTGTCCGTCGCGAAATGCGCGGCCATCGTGCTGACCGGTGCAGGGCTGGAGGGCGCGGTGCTGCGCGGGGCCGATCTGGTCGGCGGACGGCTCGGCCAGGTTGACGCGGGCCAGGCGGTGTTCGCCGACGCGCTGCTGGAGGACGCCGACCTGCGGCAGGCCGGGCTGCGCTTCGCCGATTTCGCCTCCTCCGTCATGGACGGCGCCGATCTGTCCGGCGCCGATCTGTGGGGCGCCACGATGACCGGGGTCGCGGCCGAACGTGCCGTGTTCCGAAATGCCCGGCTCGACGAGGGCAAGCTGCGGGCCGCCGATTTCTCGCACGCCGATTTCTCCCATGCCTCGCTGCGCCGGTCCGACCTGAGGGATGCCAGGCTGGCCGGCGCGATGCTGCGGGATGCGGTGCTGGACGGCGCCAACCTGTCGGGGGCGGATCTGTCCGGCGCGGTCCTGCCGCACGTGGCGCTCACCAGTTGCAGCCTGACCGGCGCCCGCTTCGCCGGCGCCTGGCTGGACCGCACGCGCCTGCGCGCCCACCAGTTGGGCGGTGCCATCGGCGAGGAGCGGGATGGCGCCTACGAGGCCGCAGTGGACGGCTACATCGTGCTCGAACAGAATTTCCGCACGCTCGGCCCGGCCG
>CAXUNK010000348.1:0-3189 GCA_964252425.1 uncultured Acetobacteraceae bacterium | reverse complement strand
GTGATCGTGACCGGGATGGGCAAATCCGGCCATGTCGGTCGCAAGATCGCGGCGACGCTGGCCTCGACCGGCACGCCCAGCCATTTCGTCCATCCCGCAGAGGCCAGCCATGGCGATCTGGGCGTGATACGCGACACCGACGTGGTGCTGGCCATGTCGTGGTCGGGCGAGACGCCGGAGCTCGCCGATACCGTGGCCTATACCAGGCGGTTCGGCATCAAGCTGGTCGCGATCACGTCCAATGCCGACAGCGCGCTGGGCCGCGCCGCCGACGTGGCGCTGGTGCTGCCGACCGCGCAGGAGGCCTGCCCCAACGGGCTGGCGCCCACCACCAGCACGACCATGCAGCTGGCCGCGGGCGACGCGCTGGCCATATTGCTGCTGGAACAGCGCGGCTTCTCGGCGCGCGACTTCCAGCAGTTCCACCCCGGTGGCAAGCTGGGCGCGCGGCTGATGCAGGTGGGCGCGCTGATGCATACCGGCGGCGAGCTGCCCGTGGTGCGCATGGACGCGACGCTGTCCGAAGGCATCGTCGAGATGACATCGAAACGCTTCGGCATTGCCGGCGTGATCGACGCGGCCGGACTGCTGGTGGGCGCGCTGACCGACGGCGATCTTCGCCGCGCGTTCCGGCAGGGTTTCGTCGATCGCCCCGTGCGCGACGCGATGGGCCGCCGCCCCTACACGCTGCCGCAGGATGCGCTGGCGGTGGCCGCGTTGGCGCAGATGAACGAGGCGCGCATCACCTGCATCTTTGTGGTCGAGGCGGGTCGGCCGGTGGGGCTGGTGCATATCCACGACCTGCTGCGGGCGGGGATCGCGTGACAGGACCGTGCCGTCCGCGTAAGTCAATCTCCTCGTGTCATGGACGGGTGCCGATATGCCGCTCGACTTGGAAGATGAGATCGTCGGTAAGCTGGCTGACCGTTTGGCCGAGCTCACCCACGTTACCCGTCGGGAAGCGATCAAGGTCGCACTTGAGAACGAGTTGGCGCGCGTCGATAAAACGCGGCCCTTACGCGAGCGGCTGAAACCGCTGCAGGAGCGCGTGTTGTCCCGTCCTCCCACAGGTCTGGACGCCGACAAGGCATTCTACGATTCGCTCTACGAAGAGAACTAGGTGTTCGTTGACGCCTCAGCGATCGTGGCAATCATCACTCGTGAGCCGGAAGCCGATGTTCTTGCGGACGCGCTGGACGCCGGGACGTCGCCCATCACCTCTCCAATCGCGATCTATGAGGCGGCCCTCGCCATTCACCGCAAGCGGCAGGGCGGCGTGGACGCTGCCCAAGCCGACGTCGATCGATTTCTACAACTGACCGGGACTCGTGTCGTGCCTGTTTCGCTGGAGCAGGCGCGCGGAGCGCTCCAGGCGTTCGCGCTGTTTGGCCGCGGCAACGGGCATCCCGCAAGACTCAACATGGGGGATTGTTTCGCCTATGCCGCGGCGCGGGTGGCTGGCTGTTCGCTGCTGTTCAAAGGCCGCGACTTCATCCACACGGATATCACCTCCGCATTGAACCAGGCGTGACCGCGCCCGCGCTGCGACGCGACATGGGCGCGTTCGACGGGCTGCTCGTTACACTCGCCGGCCTGTCGCCCAGCATCGGCGTTTTCATCGTGGGCTCCGACGTCATCCGCACCGCCGGCAGCGGCGCGATCCTGTGTTTTGGCGCGGCCGTACTGCTCGGCATCGCGATGGCGTCCGTCTACGCCGAGCTCGGCTCCGCCATGCCGACCGCCGGCGGCGAATACACGATCGCGGGTCGGGTGCTCGGGCCGGCCTACGGGTTTGCCATGCTGTCGATCAACCTCTGCGGCCTGTGCCTGGCCATGTCGCTGTCCGGCCTTGGCACCGCAGGATATCTGCGCGCCGTGCTGCCGGGCCTTCCCGTGCTGCCGACCGCATTGGCGCTGGTGGCGGTCGTGACGCTGCTGGCGGTGCTCAGCATCCGGACCAATGCCGTCGTCACCGGCCTGCTCCTGGCCTGCGAACTCGCCTCGCTGGGCGTCGTCGCGTATCTGGGTTTTTCCCATGCCGCACCAGGCGCCTTCTCGCGCGCGATGCATCCGGTGATGGCCGATGGCGGCGGCGGTGTGCGCGCGGTGCCACTGGCCGTGCTTGGCCTTGGCGCCGCGGGCGGCATCTACGCGTTCAACGGCTACGGCTCGATCATCTTCTTCGGCGAAGAGGTGCGCGACGCGCATCGCAACGTGGCACGCGTGGTGTACGGATCGCTGGCGGTGGCGGCCATCATCGAGTTGGTGCCGATGGCCGGCGTCATCGCGGGCGCGCCCGACCTCGCACGCCTGTCGGCTTCCAGGGCGCCGGTGCAGGATTTCATCGCCGGCCTGGGCGGACCTGCCCTGGCGCGCATCATCAGCCTGGCGGTCGCGGCCGCCATATTCAACGCGATGATCGCCATCGTGCTCAGCGCCGGCCGCCAGCTTTTCGCAAGTGCGCGCGACGGCGCCTGGCCCGGCGCGGGCGGCCGTGCGCTGACACGCGTGCATCCACGCTTCGGCTCGCCCCATGCCGCGACGCTTGTGGTGGGGGCAGCCGGCCTCGTCTGCTGCTTTCTGCCGGAACGCGTGCTGATCACCGTGCTCGCCAACGGCAACGTGGCCACCTACGCGACGCTATGCTGCGCATCGATCGTCGGCCGCCGAACCGGCGCCACCGCCGGCACGCTCGCCCCGGCCCCGCTGTTTCCGCTCGGTCCCGTGGTGGTGCTGCTGGCGCTCGCCGGAATTGTCTGGGCCGACCTGCAGGACCCGCAAACCGGCATCCCCGGCCTGCTCGCGATGCTCACGATCGTGGGAATTGGTGTATTACTCGCCACCCAACGCGCCCCGAGTAATACCGGCCGACTTTTAAAGTGACGCTCGAAGCAAGCAGTCCTTTTTTGAAAAAAGGGACCAAAAAACTTCTGGCTCCCACGCCTGCTGTAATGCTCGTGCAAGTTCTGCCAGAACCGCATTGGCAGAACTGTTGCGAGCCGTGGTGCAGGCGACCAGACAGAAGCTTTTTGCTTCTTTTTCTCGAAAAAGAAGTTCTTTCTCCCCCTAAAATGTGTCAGCCTACAAGTCGATTTGTGTAAGTAAAAATCTCTTGCTTCTTCTTCAGAAAAGAGGATTCTTTTCTATCTATCCAGCCCACGCCCCCGCCCGATCACCCCGGAGCCGAAT
>CAXUNK010000347.1:204-3191 GCA_964252425.1 uncultured Acetobacteraceae bacterium | reverse complement strand
GCGGCCTGGCCGGGGTCACGCTTGGCCTGGGCGTCTGGCGGGTCGCGGCCAACGGCACGGCCGCGCGCCTGGCGGGCCGCCCCGCTCTGCTCTGGGCCGTGCTCGCCTGCCTGAGCCTGGGGGTCTTGGCAGGCGCGCCGGATCTGGCGATCTACCCGCTGTTCCCCTGCCTCGTGCTGTGCCTGGCGGTGGGGCGGGGCAGTGCCGCACGCCTGTTCGCCTGGCCTGCGATCGTGTGGCTCGGCGAGGTTTCCTACTCGCTTTATCTGCTGCACATCTTCCTGCTTCATCCGCAGGACGAGGTGCGGGCCGCGCTGCGCCTGGTGCTGCCGCCGGCGCCTGCCGACCTGCTGACCGTGGGGTTGGTCGTGCTGTTGCTGCTCGCGGCGTCGGACGCCTGCTACCGCGCCATCGAACGCCCGGGCCGGCGCCTGCTGACGCGTCTGTTCGGGGTTTGATGGGGGCGGGCTGGTCGGAGCGAGAGGATTCGAACCTCCGGCCTCTGGCTCCCGAAGCAAGCGCTCTACCAGGCTGAGCTACGCTCCGACCGAGGGGCGGCGTATAGCGGTGGCTGGTGCTGGCCGCAAGGCGCGGCGCTGGTTGTCGCCGCGGTCAGGGTGGGCTGGCGCGGGCCATGGCTTGTGTGGGGGCGCCGGTTGGTTTGGTTCGATTGGCGGCGCGCGGTGGTTCGGGGTTTTTGGAGTGGGCCAGGGCTTCGCTGGTGCGGGGTGGCGGACTGGTGTCCGCCCTTCATTGGCGATTGGGGGCGACGGTGCGCTGAGAAACGCGCCTTGCGCATCGCGAGTTATATTGTTCATGGGCATCCCGGTAGCCTGCCTTAACCGGCGTTGCCGTCCATCAAAGTCCGGATGCGCTCCGCGTCCGACTGCGATGCTGGCGTGTAGACCATCATGCCAAGCTCCGGCCTGCCATCGACGGCGAAGGCGGAGAACTCCAGCTCTATCAGGCCGGCTGTTGGATGGTGGATGCGTTTGAAGCCTTCGCCGCTGGCGGCGACGTCGTTGTTGCGCCAGAGGGCGGCGAATTCGGGGCTGGTGTGGGAGAGTTCTTCGACGAGTCGGGTGTGGGGGCGTGGGGGGGTCTTTGGGGGGGGGGGGGGGGGTGGGTTTTCCTCGGTGGGGGGTGAGGTGGGGGGGGGGGGGGGGGGGGGGGGGGGGGGCGCGGAAGGCGGCGACGACGAAGCGGGCGACGCTGCGCCAATCCTCCTGTGCGGCGCGCACGTGCGCGTCGGCGAACATCAGGCGCAGGATGTTGCGCTGCTCACGCGGCAATCTGGCATAGTCGGTGAAGACGGCGGCAGCGGCGCGGTTCCAGGCGATCACGTCCCACAATGCGGTCTTGACGATGGCGGGGCTGGTCTGCAGCGCGTCCAGCACGCGTTGCAGACGCGGGGTGACGCCGTCCACGACTTTGTAGCGGATCTCGGGCGGGCGGCCGAGGCCGAGCATGAAGAGGTGCTCGCGCTCCGGCTCGGTCAGCATCAGACCGGAGGCGATGCGGTCGAGCACGTCGGGCGACGGCGCGCCGCCCCTGCCCTGCTCGAGCCAGGTGTACCAGGTGGGGCTGATGTTGGCGCGTTGCGCGACCTCCTCGCGGCGCAGACCGGGGGTGCGCCGCCGGCCGGAGAAGCCGAGCGCGGCGGGGTCGAGCCGGGTGCGCCGGTCGCGGAGATAGGTGCCGAGCTGGCTGGCTTGGGTCGGCTTGTTCATGCTGTTGACGCCTATACCATGATAAGCTCACGTATTTAACAGGCGCGAAGCACGCGCATATGCCGGCCTCCTCACTTATGGAGTGCGTCCATGCGCGTTTTCCTGACGGGTGCCACCGGGTTCATCGGATCCCGGATCGTCCCCGAACTGCTCGCCGCCGGCCATCAGGTGCTGGGGCTGACCCGGTCCGATGCCGGCGCGCGCTGGCTGGAGCAGGCGGGTGCGGAGGCGCATCGCGGCACGCTGGGGGAGCCGGCCACGCTGGCCCGTGGCGCCGAGCGCGCGGACGCGGTGATCCATACCGCCTTCGACCACGATTTCGCGAATTTCGTCGCCAATTGCGACAAGGACCGGCGGGTGATCGAGGTGATGGGCGAGGCGCTTGCGGGCTCGGACCGGCCGCTGATCATCACGTCCGGCACCGGCATGGGCAGCGCGGAGCCGGGCCGGACCGCCACCGAGGACGTGGTGGACTGGGACAGCCCCGTCCCGCGCATCGCCAGCGAACGCGCCGGGGCGGAGGCTGCGGCACGCGGCGTGTCGGTGGCCGTGGTGCGCCTGCCGCAGGTGCATGACACGGTCAAACAGGGCTTGATCACGCCGGCTATCGAGGCGGCGCGCGAGAAAGGCGTGTCGGCCTATGTCGGCGAGGGCGCCAACCGGTGGCCGGCGGCACACGTGACCGATGTGGCGCGGCTGTATCGCCTGGCGCTGGAGCGGCACCGGGCGGGGGCGCGCTACCATGCCGTGGCCGAGGAGGGTGTGCCGGTGCGACGCATCGCCGAAGTCGTCGGCGCGGGGCTGGGCGTGCCCGTGGTGTCGCTATCGCCTGAGCAGGCGGCGGAGCATTTCGGCTGGCTGGCGCCGTTCGCCATGTTCGACCTGCCCGCGTCCGGCGCCTGGACCGCCCGCCAGCTCGGCTGGACGCCGACCGGGCCGGACCTGATCACCGACCTTGAGGCCATGGATTATTCCGCCGGGCGGGGGCCCGCCTCCTCCGCCCCGGGGCGGCGGGCGGGGCCGGGGGGCGGGGCTTGACGACTCCGCGCCCCATCCACCACCTTGCTCTCACCAACAACCGAAAGGAGGTGATCCAGTGTCTCATTGTCTGATGCACCCGAGTGCCGTCGCGACCTGGACCTTCACTGCCGGACATTCTAGCCGCGCGGGTTGATCCAGCGCCGGCGGCCTCGGCCGTCACACAATGCGAAGGCCGCCGGCGCCCGGCCCGCCGGCGCCCGGGGTCGGGAGGCCCCG
>CAXUNK010000347.1:0-194 GCA_964252425.1 uncultured Acetobacteraceae bacterium | reverse complement strand
TCCTTGTTCCTGGAGCCGCGGCTTTTAGAGCCGCGCCGTCTCGACCGGCGCGGCAGCGTCCAGGCGATCGAGGCGGGTGAGCACGGCGGCGGCGTCCGGCAATACGCAATAGAGGTTTCGGGCGCTCTGGCTGGCGAACCCGTCGCGTATCGCCTGGTCGAAGGCGCCCAAAAACCCGTCCGCCCAGCCGGCGG
>CAXUNK010000346.1:0-3192 GCA_964252425.1 uncultured Acetobacteraceae bacterium | reverse complement strand
GGGCAGGGCGGCGCACGCCTCCGCCACCTCGGCCCGCAGCCGCGCGGCCAGGGCGCGGCCATCGAGCAGGCGCGCCGTCATGCCGGCAGACCGGTCAGAACAGCGGCTGCCACACGCCGTAGCGCAAGCCGGCTTCGAGCTCCACACAGACCGGGATGACCACGAGCTGGATCAGCAGCAGGGCCACCAAGGGACTGAGATCGACGCCGCCGAAATTGGGCAGGACCGCCCGGATCGGGCGCAGCGCCGGCTCGGTGACGCGATAGAGGAAATCGGCCACGGTCCACACCACGCGGTTCCGGTTGTCCAGCACGCCGAACGAGATCAGCGTGCTGACCACCGCCGACAGGATCAGCGCCCATTTGAAAAGGTTCAACAAAGTAAACAGCACTGAAAAGACGATGGACGTGATCAAGCCGGCCTCCGCGGGTGCGGCCGGAAGCTAGTCGGCACCCCAGACGCAGGCAAGCGGCCGAACCATCCTACCCCGGCGTGCATCCCCGCTTGACGCGGAACAGCCGTCTGAGCATTGTCCGCCGCCGCACGGCGGGGCTGTAGCTCAGTTGGGAGAGCGCCTCGTTCGCAATGAGGAGGTCAGGGGTTCGATTCCCCTCAGCTCCACCACCGCCGCGCGATTCGCTGTGAATTAACAATAACATAGCTGTCGATAGTATCTGAAGCCCACGTCGCAGCCCACACTGCTGTGAATGGCTCATGGCTAACTTACCGCAGCCTGTGTACGCAGAACCCGCAGGACGAAGCCGGCGCATACCCGCCCAGGTAGCCTGCCAGATCACGCGCGATCGATTCGCGCTGAAACCGACCCCAAACACACAAATCCTGCAACACTGCCCCAAATAATGCGACAAGTATTTTATTATGGACGCATCCGTTTCAGTCTTGAGATCGTATCATGGGCAGTCGAATCGGAGATTGTGCGGTGATTACGTTGTTGGGTGCAATTTCGGCGGTGTCCATCGTAGCTGCTTCTGTGGGATCGCACCTTTGGGGGCAGGTAGCCGGCAGAAAAACTCTGCTGGGCAAGTCGACCCGCTAGACTGACTTCTGAAAGGAGCACAACGTGCTACAAACACTTCCCGCCGAAACGTTGTTAAGTCGGTCGATACGCCTGGCTGTTGAACACGCCCTTGCAATCGGAGAGCGAGACTTGGCTTTGCGCCTAGCCTTCATCCGCGAAACGATGACGCGTCCTGTAAGCGCGGACGCCCGATAGGCAACGTCCGCCCGGCACCCCCACCCCAACATCGACACATCGCCAACGCTTAAGCGCGTCGCGTTGAAGGCAGACCGTGGCCTCGCACCTCAATGGGCACATGCGGCGGAGTGCCCATACGACCGTGAAAACCTCACCCGCGCTTGGCTTGCTGGGAGGGGGTAGAATGACGCCGTGCCATGTTTATCATCCGTCAGAACTATCTGCCCTAAATCCACAACTCACGCGTTAGTCACACCAAAAAATGCCCAAAACGTGCGATACTCTCTCATATGATGGAACAGATGGAGGCGGCACGTGCCAGCCTATCGCTTCCACTACGTCGATCAGCGCTGCGGTCGCCACGTCGGGGCTGCGATCTTCTGTGAGAATGACGAAAATGCTTGCCGCGCTGCTCGGGAAGGCTACAGCGAGTGGGACACAGACACCGCAGAGGTGTGGCGGGGCGTTGTCTTAGTCGCGGTAGTAGTACGAGAACACTCGCTTGCAGAAGTCTCAGATGCGAACGCTGGCGGGACGAGGGATCGCCAACCCTAGCGAACCATGAGGTCCGCACGGTGCCGTGGCCTGTCGTACCCGACGCCCTGCTTGCCTCGATCGAAGACTGTATCGCTACAGTCAGAGCGCATGGCGAGATTGAGGCGCTTGCGGACCTTCAATGGATACTCAACAACCTAGACGCACGTTCAAAGGGCTGCCGGGCGTCAGATTACCTCGGGCCGGTGAGCAATCGGGTCCGTTCGCCAGAGGTTTGACGACCAAGCTATGTATCGAGCGGAGCCGGAGCGGCAGCTCGGGTCGTAGTTACGCAGTGTCGGTGCCGTGTAGGCAAGTGTCCGATGGCGAACGGTCATCCGGATGATCTGGTTGCTGTCGCTGTGAACAGCGTCTTGTCACCTCGGCCGGCACCTCGTCTGGCTTTGGTGTGCGTCGCGCGTGCGAAATAGCAACCTGCGTTCTCAAGTCCGACCGCAACTTGACTGACCGCTCGCGTTCGGCCCGGGCAAGCTCCCGAAGTTTGCGGGTGTCCTCGATTAGTAGCCAGGCATCGAGGGTTGCGACGTCTTTGAGCCGATCCATGCCACCAGTTTAACGTGTCATTCGGCGAGTAGCCCGCACATGTTTGTGCATCTGTCCGGGTCCGAAAGTCAGATCACCGATTTATCGCCCGTTCGACTGCGCTCGCGATTAGGCTGGTGTCACATCGGGGTCACACGATGAGGCGAAAACTCGCCGCAGGGCACCGACCATTGATGCCAACCGATTGCGCTTGTTCTCGTCCCGTTCTCCTGCTTCACTCCGGGCATGACAGAGCAAGACATCCCGATCGCTTCCGCGAAGCTGCGCAACGTCGGGCCAGCTACTCTGGCCGATTTCCGGCTACTCGGCATCGACACCATTGCGCAACTCGCCGTCCAAGATGCCGACCGCCTATACCTGCGGCTGTGCGAGGAAACGGCGCGCCGTCATGACCCTTGCGTGCACGACGTGCTCACGGCCGCCATACACCAGGCACGGACCGGCGAGGCGGTAAACTGGTGGGCCTACACGGCCGCGCGGAAGCTACGGCAGGCGGCCGGCGACTTCCCGCAGCCGACAATCTCAGCCGAACGGGCAATTGGGCGGTGACCGACCCGGCCGCCACCGGCCTCCAACCGGCCACCGACGACGAAACCGAGCTGGCGCTGTCTTTCGCGCTCCGTTTCGACGGCCGGAAACATCACCACCGCGCAGACGCGTTGATGGCCAGGATCGTAGCAGCACACCTTACCAAGCACATGCGGCAGAGCGGCTTCGTCATCATGAAAGCCCCGCCCGCGCGCCACGTGCCGGGGGGCGAGTAGCGCCATGCCGCTTCTGCCACCCGCCCCCGAACCCGTGCCCTTCGATGAGGTCGCCTCCGTGCTGGCCGAAGCCGCGCTGCGCGCTCGTGGCGGGCCGCCCGGCCTGGTCCCCAC
>CAXUNK010000345.1:0-3209 GCA_964252425.1 uncultured Acetobacteraceae bacterium | reverse complement strand
ACCTGGCCCGCGACGCGCTGGCAATCGCGCGTCAGGGCCTTGCCGCACGCGGCCTGGACGAGGCCGCGATGCTGGACCCGCTGGACGCGATCGTGGCGGGCGCGCCCACCCAGGCGCAGCACTGGCTGGCGCGCTACCACGGGCCTTGGGCAGGCGATGTGACGCGGATTTTTGAGGAAGCGGCCGTCTGAAGCGCCGCCCGGCGCGTTCGCCCTGCATGACTGCCTGGTTTGCTAGAGTGATCACCCTTGGTGCGGGCGCGTTGCTGTGCCTGGGTGCAGTCCCGGTGCCGCCGGCTGCGACCAGCATCCTGCACTACACCGTGCGGCTGCACGGCATTCCGCTGCTGGCCGCATCCTTCTGCTTCCGGCTGGACCGCGACGGCTACGAGGCCGCCGTGCTGGGGCGCACGGTGGGGGTGATGGACATGCTGATGCATGGGCAGACCGAGATCCATGCCGAGGGTGCGGTGGAGCCAGGCGGACGGGTGGCGCCGCGCGCCTATTCCGAGCGCGGCCGCCTGTCGGGCGACGCGTACGGCGTGACGATCGACTACCCATGGGGCGACCCGGTGCTGCGCCTGCAGGAGCCGCCGCAGGAGAAATACCGGCTGCCCGTCCCGCCGGACGCGCTGCCGCACGCCATCGACGGGGTGAGCGCGGTGGTCGTGCAGTCGCTGGCGGCGGCGCATGGCGCCTGCGCCGGCGACACCCGGCTCTATGACGGCCGCCAGGTGCGTCTGCTTTCGCTGCGGGATGGCGTGATGGACCGTCTGGCGCCCAACCCGCGCTCCGTCTTCGAGGGCGAGGCGCTGCGCTGTGCCACGCAATCGACGATGCTGGCCGGGTTCTTGAAGAGCAAGTCCGTCGCCGCGCAGTCCAAGCCGATGCGCGGCACGTTGTGGCTGGCACCGGCGCCGGCAGGCGGCCCGCCAGTGCCGGTGCGCATGGTGTTCGACGCGGCGTTTTTCGGCGACATCGTGGTCCAGCTGGACGGGGCGTCGCGCGCCGGCGCCGAAAGCTGCGCCGGTGCGGGATGGTCGGGCGGGGGGCCTTGAAGGGCGCTGCTGAGCAGACAGGCATGCAAAAGCGCATCATTCGATGCCATATTCGTGCCGGTGCGAGGAGCCTGACATGCGGACCACGATAGCTTTGGACGATACGCTCGTGGCTCGCGCCCAGAGCCTTGCCGGCATCGAGGAGAAATCCGCGCTGGTGCGGGAGGCTCTGACCGCGCTTGTGCAGCGGGAGAGCGCACGCAGGCTTGCCCTGCTGGCAGGCAGCGAGCCCGAACTCGCGGCTGCACCACGACGCCGCTCACCGGTCAGGTGATCCTGGTCGATACCTCGATCTGGATCGACCATTTGCGAACGGCCGAGCCCGCATGGCACGGCTGCTGAACCAATCATCCGTCCTGGTTCACCCGTTCATCGTAGGCGAGATCGCGCTTGGAACGTTGCGACAGCGTGGCCTCGTGCTGTCGCTGTTGCGCGGCCTCCCACAGGCCGATGTGGCCGAGCACGACGAAGTGCTTCTGCTCATCGACCGCTACAATTTGGCAGGCACCGGCATCGGCACCGTCGATGCGCATATCCTGTGCGCGACGAAGCTCACCGCCGGCGCACGATTATGGACGCGCGACAAGCGGTTGGGGGCTGCCGCGCGGAGCCTGTTGATCGACTACACCAGCGCTTCGTAGCTGCCTACTTTATCTAATCCGCTAGCAGAACATGGCCAACAAGTCGTCCAGCCCGCAAATCGTATAGCTTGCCTCGCCCGATCTTGCGTGCGGCCGCTCCACGAACACGGTGGTCAGGCCAAGGTTTTTGGCCACCGCAATATCATAATCGGCATAGGCCGAGATATGCCACCAATGCGGACCGAAATCGACCTCCCGGCGGTCGCGCATGTGCCACCAAAACCGCGGATCCGGTTTGTAGAGGCGGACATCCTCGGCACAGAGCCAATCGTGCAGACGGCACCCGAGCCTGGTCTGTATCGTCTCGGCGTGAACGCGATCGCTGTTCGTCATGGCTGCGCAAGGCGAGACCTCCATGAGGTCACGGAGCAATGTCGCGTCCGGGTACAAGGGCCATGTGGCAATATCGGCCGCGATCCGGGCCGCTTCTGTACGGCCGATGCCGATCGCATCGACCAAGCTGCGGCATGTTATGCTGACATAGTCCAGATACGGCCCCTGCTCCAGCTCGCCCTGCAAATCCACGATACGATCGAACTCGTCCTTCAGCAGCGCTCGACCGGCAGAACGGCACGCGTTTTCGAGGCCGGTATGCCAATCGAGCACTGTGCCGAAAATATCGAACGTCATCAGCGCAGGGCGTGAAATCATTGCGTGGCAGCCGCCTATGTCGAGGCGAACGCGAGGCCCTCATAGAACGCGGCGACCGGCGCCTCCATGCCGATCTCCGGCATGCGCAGCACCTCGCCATGACCCAGAGCAGTCGCGCGCCAGGGCTGGCCGGCATGGTCGCGTTCGAAAACCATCAGATCCGAACTCGTGCTTTCCAGGATCACGTAGCGCCGGACAGAGGCAATGGCGGCATACTCGCGCAGCTTGTCGATGTGATCGGTGCGGCTCGTGGTCGGGCACAGAACCTCGAACAGCACGATCACGCCGGGAACCATCCGTGCTTTATCGTCCAGCCAGTCGCAGGTAATCAACGCATCGGGAAAGCGGACAGCCTCGCCGAGCGTGGCGACGCCGGCGCCCGGACCCAGCACGCGAGAGGATGTCGCCCTGAGACGTTCGGCAAGGGCGGAGGTCAGGTTTTGCGTGATGATGGCGTGCCCGATGGTTCCGCCGTTCATGTCGACCGGCTGGAAACCATCGAATTCCCAGCGTCCTTCCTGGCCATCGGCCCAGCCGAAGAACTCGTCTCGCGTCCAGGCACGGCGAAGCGGTGCGTTCATGGCCCAAACCTATCACACCACGAAGTGTCGATCACGCCGTGCTTGACGGGCCTGGCGAATGAGAACAAAAAACGAACATGCCAGCCCAAGCCACCCAGGACGGGATCGCCCTCGATGCGCTGCGCCGGCGCATCCGCCTGCTCGAACGCCCCACGGCGCGCGACGCACGGGTGCTGGCGTTCGGCGTGCCGGCCATCGACGACCATCTGCCGGAGCGCGGCCTGCCGCAAGCCGCCCTGCACGAGCTGGCGGGCGGCGGCCCGGATGCGGTGCATGGGG
>CAXUNK010000344.1:0-3216 GCA_964252425.1 uncultured Acetobacteraceae bacterium | reverse complement strand
CCTCGTGCGCACCCAGAACGCGAAACCCCTCCTCGCCCAACACCCCCACCACCGCCGCCAGCAGCCCGTCATCGCCGGTGAAGGCCGCACGGCCGATGCGACCGACGATGCGCATGCCCTCCGCGTCCGGCCGCAGGTTGAGCAGAGACGGGCGGCGCACCGGCCCCACCAGCACCAGGTCGCGGCAGCCATGCGCGCGCAGCAAGCCAAGCATCTCGCCGGCCGCACCCAGACGTACATAGGCGTGGGGATAGGCGCCGATGACGGCCGGCTCGGCAAAACCCTCGAAACCGACTATGAAAACGGACTGCCCTCGGCTAAGGGCAGCATCGGCGACCTTGCCGGGAAACGGTCCGCCACCCGCCAAAATCCCGAGCGTACCGTTCAACCAAATTCAACCCAAGCGTTTATGACCCAAGCGACCTGTAACCTATTAGTTGCATCTCGCAGAGAAAAACTTGGTAATGCGGCAGAAGGCTCCAAAAAATCAGACCTGCCACTTGCGGAGGGCACTTGCCGAGCGTTACTGATCCGGTACGGTCTGCCTCTCAGCCAGCGCCGTTTCTTCAAAGGGATTTTCGCGTGGACGAAAACGATTTCGCGGCACCACCCAGCGCCATCGGGATTTTGCACTGTCTTCGGCTTCTGGCCCAAGAAGCGGCGTCCCTGAAGCTGCTGCGCACCTTGTCGGCCATCGAGGACGCGTTGGAGATGGTGGCCTGCGAGACCGGCGCCGACCTGTTCACCGATGATGTGCGTGCGCCCGTCGTCCATCACGTCGTCCATTAAACCAGCCATTTCGAGACAGGGCCGTTCTGCCGGCCGCTGGCCCGCCGGCATCTCCACGCTCACGCCGGATCGTCGTCCAGCACCGCCGCACCCCGGACCAGACCGCGTCGGCTGGGCTGGTCGATGAAGGCCAGCAACTCCGCCACCAGCGGGTCGTCCGCCAAGCCGCGCGCCTCCTCAAGCCGGCGCGCGAAGACCTGGGACCGGCCATCCCCGGCTGCGAACAGCAGACGGAAGGCGGCCCGCAGACGATGCAACCCCGCCCGATCTACCCCCCGGCGCTTCAATCCCACGACGTTCATGCCCGTCAGCCTGGCGCGGTTGCCCAGCACGGTGCCGAACGGCACCACATCGGCTTCCACGCCCGAGGCGCCGCCCACCATCGCCGCCCGGCCGATGCGCACGAACTGATGCAGCGCCGTGGCGCCGCCGATTACCGCCCCCGGCCCGATCGAGACATGGCCGCCCATCACCACGTTGTTGGCCACGATCACCCCGTCGCCCAACTCGCAATCATGGGCCACGTGCACGACCGCCATCAGCAGGCAGTCCGCGCCGACCCGGGTCACGCCGGAGCCGGTGACGGTGCCGCGATGGATGGTGCAGTGCTCGCGCAACTGGGTGCGCGGGCCGATCACCGTGCGGGTCGGCTCGCCGCGATACTTCATGTCCTGCGGCGGCAGGCCCACGGTGCAGAACGGGTAGATCTGGGCGCCCTCGCCGATCAGGGTGTCGCCGTCCAGCACCACATGGCTGACCAGGCAGACGCCGGACTCGACAACGACGTCCGGCCCGACCACGCACCACGGCCCGATCCTGGCATCGGCGGCAACGATGGCGCCTGGCGCGATGATCGCCGTGGGGTGCACGAGCGGTGCCGCCTGGGCGGGCAGGATCGTGTCGCCTGTCACATGATCCATGCGCGTCGTCGTCAACACCCGCGAGGCGCGTGCCAAGTCACGTGCCCGGGGTGTCCATGATCATCGCCGAGTAGGTCGCCTCGGCTACCGAGACGCCGTCCACCCGGGCCACGGCGGAGAACTTCCACACCGCCCCGCGCCTGCGCTCACGCGTGACATGGATGCGCAGCTGATCGCCCGGCACGACCGGGCGGCGGAACTTGGCACTCTCGATCGTCATGAAATAGACGACCCGGCCGGCCGCGTCGCCGCCCAGCGACTGCACGACCAGAACGGCGGCGGTCTGCGCCATGCTCTCGATGATCAGCACGCCGGGCATCACCGGATGGCTCGGGAAATGACCCTGGAAGAAGGGTTCGTTGACCGAGACGTTCTTGATCCCCACGGCCGAGACGTCCGGTATCACATCGACCATCCGGTCGATCAGCAGAATCGGGTAGCGGTGCGGGATGGCGTGCATGATCTGGCCGATGTCCAGATCGGCCATTCGCCTGTCGCCCGGCAGTGCCGCGCCCATCGTCTCCTGTGCCGCGCCGTCAGGGGCCGCCGTGTCCTGTGTCGTGCCGTCCATCGCTTTCAGCCCGTTGCCTTGTCGCCGGACGCGGCACCGGCGTCCTGGTTTCCACTGCCGCGCCGGGCAAGGCGGCGCAGCGCCGCCACGTTGCGAAAGAATTCGCGCACGGGCAAGGCCGGGCTGCCGATCACGTCCGAGCCGGCCGCCACGTCCGACATCACGCCGGCCTGCGCGCCGATCCGCGCCCGGCTGCCCACGCTCAGATGGCCCGCGAGCCCGGCCTGGGCGCCGATCTGCACAAAGTCGCCCAGCGTGCACGAGCCCGCAGCACCCGAATGTCCCGCCATGACGCAGTTGCGGCCCATCTGAACGTTGTGCCCGATCTGGACCAGGTTATCGATGCGCGAGCCGGCCCCGATCACGGTGTCGTGGCTGGCGCCGCGATCGACGGTCGAGTTGGCGCCGATCTCGACGTCGTCATGCAGGATCACCCGGCCGAGCTGCGGCACGGTGACGAACCCGGCCGGGGTGACGGCGAAGCCGAACCCTTCCTGGCCGACCCGCGCCCCGGCATAGACATAGACGCGCGCGCCGAGCAGAGCGTGGCTGATGCTGGCCGCCGGTCCCACGCGGCAGCCGGGGCCCAGCACCACGCCGGCGCCGATCGCCGCGCCCGGCCCGATCCGGCAATGGGCGGCCATCTCCACCCGCTCGCCGATCACCGCGCAGGCGCCGATCTCGCAGGACGGGTCGATCTGCGCCGAGGGGTGGATGACCGCGGTCGGATGCGTGCCGGGCACGGTCGGGGCCGGCGGATGGAACAGCAGGGCGACCCTGGCCCACGCCTCATGCGGGTCGTCCACCACCAGCGCCGCGCTGGCCTGCGGCACGCGTCCGGCCAGGTTGCGCGCCACGATGACCAGGCCGGCGCGGGTCGTCTCGGCGGCCACCGCGGAACGCGGGTTGTGCAGCACGGCCACCGCGTCCGGACCG
>CAXUNK010000343.1:3021-3232 GCA_964252425.1 uncultured Acetobacteraceae bacterium | reverse complement strand
GCCTGACGCTGCTGACCGTGCTGCTGTACGGCGCGGTGGGCGCCCTGTTCGTGCTGCTGCCCTATGTGCTGATCCAGGCCGCCGCCTATCCCGCGACACGGGCCGGCGCCGCCCTGCTGCCTTTGCCGCTGCTGCTGTCGGCGCTCTCGCCGGCGATGGGCGGGCTGGCCGGGCGCATCGGCCCGCGTCTGCCGCTGGCGATCGGTCCGCT
>CAXUNK010000343.1:0-2973 GCA_964252425.1 uncultured Acetobacteraceae bacterium | reverse complement strand
GCTGCTGGTGATCGCGCTGGGGATGAGCGGGGCGGTGGCGCCGCTGACCACGGCGGTGTTGAGCACGGTCGATGCGCGCCACACCGGCTCGGCTTCGGGGTTCAACAGCGCGGTCGCCCGCACCGGCGGCCTGGTCGCCACGGCCATGCTGGGCGCGGTGCTGGCCGCACGCGGCCCGGCGCTGCTCGCGGGCTTCCACCTCGCCGCCTGGGCCGCCTCCGCCGCCTGCCTGCTTGCCTCGGCCAGCGCGTTTGTTCTGGTCGCTCGTCGCCCTGCTGCCACGCCTTCGTGGCCGGCGCCGCGACCGGGCTGAAACAAGCTGGCTGGGAACAGCCAACGGTTCGCGTGGCCGCTCTCCAAACGGCGTGCCGGGTTGCAAAGGCTAGCCGAGAACGGCAAGCGCGAAGCCGTCCCAACCCTTGCTGCCTACAGTCTGGATTGCGGTTGCAGAGAGGCGTGGTTCACTTGCCTCCAGAGAGAATAGACAAACAGACTGCGTGCGCCCGACCAGTCACTCACGCCGGTATTGTTTCAACTATGTTGTTGCAATATGCTCCCATTCGGTAGGGGGAACACACACCATGCCAGACCTCGACGCCGATAAGCTCAATGCTTTGGTTGGTAAAATGCTGGGCGATCTGGGCGGGGCGTTCAGCGTTCCGACCGTCCGCATCGGCTACCGCCTCGGCCTGTTCGACGCGTTGCATGAAGGCCCCGCCAGCTCGGCCGAACTTGCCGAACGCACCAGCCTAGCGGAGCGATATGTCCGCGAATGGGCACTAGCCCAGGCTGCCAACGGGTACATTGATTTCGATCCGCAGCAGCGTCGCTTCAGCATCTCCCCTGAGCAGGCCATGGTTTTCGTGAACCGGGACAGTCCGGTCTTCCTCGAGGGCGCCTTCGAGCTTGGTGCTGCGATGATCGAGGGCCAGCCAAAGGTCGAAGCCGCCTTCCGCACCGGCTCCGGTGTCCGTTGGGGCGAGACTGCCGGATGCCTGTTCTGCGCGGTCGGCGCGTTTTTTCGCCCGGGTTACGTCAACAGCATCGTCCAGGCCTGGCTGCCGTCGCTTGACGGAATGTCCGACCGGCTCGCAAGCGGCGCAAAGGTGGCCGATATCGGCTGTGGCGTCGGCTTCTCGACTATTCTGATGGCCAAGGCGTTTCCCAACTCACGCTTTTTCGGCTACGATTTCCACGAGCCGTCGATCGAGCAAGCAAAAGCCCATGCTGACGCGCATGGCGTGTCCGACCGCGTCCGCTTCGAAACCTCGCCCGCCAAATCCATCACGGGCAGCGGCTTCGATCTGATCACCATGTTCGATTGCCTGCACGATATGGGCGATCCGCGCGGCTGCGCCGCCCATATGCGCACGCTGCTGAAGGACGACGGTACATGGATGCTCGTGGAACCCGTGGCAGGAGACGACCCAGACGACAACATCGGCAGTCCGGTCGGCCGCCTGTTCTACAACGCGTCGACGATGATCTGCGTCCCGACCTCTCTGGGTCAGGAAGTCGGCGAGGCGCTTGGCGCTCAGGCCGGCGAGGCAAAACTCACTGAAGTGCTCAACAGCGCCGGCTTCACCCACGTCCGACGCGCAACCGAGGGCCCGTTCAACATGGTGCTCGAAGCGAGACTTTGATCGCTGCTTTCTTTGGCTGCAAACTCGAACCAGATATCCGCGGGAAAGCGGATTTTCACGAGGCGCTTCTCACCGCCGACACCTCCAAAACAACGGCCGCCCGAAAAGGTGCCGGAAAGGCTGAGACCGGATAATTTTTTTCCGCCACGCAACAAACCGTCGCTCCGGGCGTTGGTCCGAAATAGCAATCCTGCAAACTGCGCTTCAACTGGCATGGACGGCCATCAACGCCAGCGGTGCGCGGGTCGCGACGATACAGGCGGCCATCGATCGATCGGCAGGCAGTGGCGATTCACGGCGCCTGCCCGAGCTTCGCACGCTGCTGGAGGTCATGGAACAACTCTACACCTTACGGGAGGAGCGTCTGGAGCGCCTGATCGCGTTGGAATGGTGCGAGATCGCCGGCCAAGCTGCGGCCGAGGGCACAGAGTGAACCGGCATCGCCGCCGGCCTTGAAATTCTCGCGTATCGCAGGCCGGAGCGGGCAGTCGCTGGTGGAGCCGAGGGGAATCGAACCCCTGACCTCCTGAATGCCATTCAGGCGCTCTCCCAACTGAGCTACGGCCCCGCGCGGGAGGCGGCTATAGCGAGCGGCCTGTGCGTCCGCAAGGGCAGCGCGCCGGTCAGGCGGCGGCGCGTGCCGCCAGCTCGGGGTGCAGGGTGAAGTGGGCGGCGGTGGCCGACCGCACATCCTCGACCGTGACGTCGGGCGCCAGATCGACCAGGGTCAGTCCGGGCCGAGCCACATCGAAGACGGCCAGGTCGGTCACCAGCAGATCGACCACCCCCGCGCCGGTCAGCGGCAGGGTACATGCGGGCAGGATCTTGGGCTCGCCTTTCGCCGTGTGCTCCATGACGACCACCACGCGCTGCACGCCGGCGACCAGGTCCATCGCGCCGCCCATGCCCTTGACCATTTTCCCCGGCACCATCCAGTTCGCCAGGTCGCCGTTCTCCGCCACCTGCAGCGCGCCCAGCACGGCCAACTGGACATGGCCGCCGCGGATCATCCCGAAGCTTTGCGCGCTGTCGAAGAAGCTCGTCTCCGGCAGCTTGCTCACCGTCTGCTTGCCGGCATTGACCAGGTCGGCATCCTCCTCGCCCTCATACGGGAACGGGCCGATGCCCAGCATGCCGTTCTCGCTTTGCAGCACGACATGCATGCCGGGCGGTATGTGGTTGGCGACCAGGGTCGGTATGCCGATGCCGAGGTTGACGTAGAAACCGTCCTGCAGCTCACGTGCCGCGCGGGCGGCCATCTGATCGCGGGTCCAGGGCATGCTGGTCAGACTCCGGCGTTTGCGGGATTGGCGGCGGCGGGGCGGGGGCG
>CAXUNK010000342.1:0-3234 GCA_964252425.1 uncultured Acetobacteraceae bacterium | reverse complement strand
CCCGATCCTAGCCAAGCGACGACGATTTGGGTACCCCAATCCGACAGGCTGCTAGGAGAAGCCCCCTCAACCTCCGCTTGCAGTCGACTATGAGACGAGGTCCTGCACTTGGTGGTCATCAGGATAGCCGCCGTGTGCGTCTGAGTGCGCTCGCCCGCAGGGCACCGCTATTTTGGTTGCCTAAGTCCATCGGGCTGGCAGCGGGTGCGTGTCTTGCGAAGTTCCTCGATAGTTGCCTGGTGCTTGTTCCCGGCATTGACCATCTTGGCCATATTGTAATACCGCTCCGATGTCTTCATTGCCGCATGTGCCAGCCCAAGGCCAATATCGGTCGCGTGCGCCGGGTCCACTGTGGCGATGTCGGTTGCGTAGATCCGGCGAAAGGCGTGCGGGCTAATCGGCTTTCCGAACTCCTCTTCCGTGCGCGCCTTGATTTGGTAAGCAATGGCGCTCGCCGTCATCGGCGTCCCCTGCTTCGATATCCACAACGCTTTTGTCGGCGCCAATGCCTTGCGGGTGCAATCGATCAGCACCGGGCGGTGCACCTCGACATAGCGGTCCAGCTTGGGCGTCAGGTCCTCCGGCACGCTGCACTCAAATCGTCGATTGCCTTTCATCGCAGCGCCTTCGAACGCCAGCCACCAATGCTCGCCACGGCGCCGCAACTGAGTGCCGATCTCGATGGCGGTGATATTGGCGCGACGAAGCGGACGGGACACCACCAGGGCCAGCAGCAGACCGTCACGGAACAGGGTGGCGCGGTCGAGACTGGTGCGAAATCGATCGTGCTCGGCGGCATGCATGAGGTCGAGCCCGAGCTTCAGGACGTCGTCCGCAGCTTGCAGGTTGTCCGTCTTATCGCGGACAGGTTCAGCGCGGGCGCGGAGGCGCGAAGCCCCTCTGTTGATCCAGATCCAGTCGTGACCCGGAGCGATCGCGCACAGCATGTTGCCGAGCTGCTGCAAGCGGCCAGCCACTGTATATGAAGCCAAGCCGCCTTTCTCCATTTCCTGACGGTAGACCACGACGGTTTCGCGACCAGCTCGCTCCGCCGGTTCGGATGCCGGGTCGAGCTGGTTCCGCCGGCTCAGCCAGGTGAGCCAGTGGCCGTAGCCATCTTGGGTGACTTTGCGGGTCGATGGCCGCCAGCGACTGGCAAAACCGAGGGTGTCATCCAGCGGATCGGCTGGCTGCAACGCCAATTGCCAGCTTGCCTGGTCGGCTGCCGGCCACTCCGCAACCGGCATGGAACGGCTGTATGATGGGCGTGCACCGCTCATGTCACTTCCTCCGAAGGGAATTTGCGTTGCCGGGTCGTGGATTGGCTCGCCCGTCAGCTTGCTCGCGCAAAGCCATAAGCGTCAGGTCCCAGCGCTTGAACGCCTGATCGGTCCGGTTCTCGGCGTAGCTCCGCGTAATCGTGGTGCTGGTGGTGTGTCCCAGCATGAGGCGACCGGTTTCCATGTCGTCGGGATGGCGGCTGAGATGGATCTTGATCGCCAGATGCCGGAATAGATGCGGGTTCATGACCAGCCCGGTTTCTCGGCGGATGAACTCCGATATCGCCGTCGAGAAACGCGTGACTGCACGACAGCTGCCGCGCCGGCCAGGGAAAAGCAGGCTTCCGGGTGCGTCGCAAAGCCGAGCCCGGTAGATACCGATGAATGTCTCGAGCATGGCGACGGTGCTTGGCGGAAGCCCGCGCTCGAACCGAGCCTCGGTCTTGGTCTTGGCGATGCTGACATGCACATGCCGGGCACGCCCACGCCGCGTTGCGATCAGGTGTCGTTCGATGTCCAGTTCGCAAAGATTCTGGACCCGCATGGGCGCCACGGTGAGTATCTCGACCGCGAGGGCAAACATCACTCGGAGGGCATCCGGGTGACTGCCGGTGTTGCTGCGTTCAACCTCCTTGAACACGCGCGCCGGCAGCCCGAGCAGGATCTGGACATTGGCCGGCAGATCGAATTGTCGGAGACGGTCGCGGTTCTTGGCGACCATGCCCTCCCGCCTGGGAGCAAGGCCGGAGACAAATCCTTGGAGTTTTTGGATAGTTGGCTCGCCGGCACGAACCCAGTGGCGGGCAATCGTGCGGAGCAGCTGTGCCTGCCCCGCCAAGCCCGGACCTTTGGCTCCCTCCCTGCGGTTGAGCAGGTAGCGTAATGCTGCCTTGGCGTTCTCTGGCTCAACAAGCACACCGAGACTGACGATGCGTTCGATGGCCATGCCGGAGGCCACGAGCCCGCTGGCCACTTGAAAGAGCTGCAGCCGCCGGGCACCAACGGTGCTGGGTTTCACGGAGGGCGCGTAATCATCGGCGAACGGGTCCTGATCGGCCGAGTGCGCCAGGAACGCTTTGACATCGGCGCGGAAGCTCGCCGGAAACAGCTGTTTGTCGAGAGCATAGCGGCCGTTCCGGCCCGGGACAGGCAGGTCGACTGGCGGCCAGCCGGGAACGGTGCTGGCCGCCAGCTTCCAGGCTGTAAGCGTCGCTCGGAAGGCTGTCTCCGGGTTGCCACGCAGGCTGGTGGCGATCAGAGCGGTTCGGAAGCGTTGGAGAGCGGCTGCGTCAACGTCAGGCGGCTCGACACCTTGACGACTGAAGAAGCGCAGGACGCGAGACAGGCCGTATCGGCTACGTTTGTCGGGTAGCCGGACAGAGAGCTCAGTCCAAGCTGGGCTGAGCTCATTCCGGGCGCGCCCGGGCATGACGTCGATACCAAGCTCCAATAGCGCCCCGAGTACCATGCTGCGCACGGCGGTCCAGCGCGCCGGCTTCATCAGCGCCATTGCGGGCGCTGCCTTGGTCAGCAGCGGACGAAGCTTGGCGGGATCGGTCGTGATCTCGTCCAGCGGCTTGCCGACGACACGACCGACGGCTCGCACGGCGGTCATGGTGTCTCGCCGCTTACGCAACGGCATGGTCCTAAGTATGGCGACATGCCGGAGGACCTCCGCCAGGTTCATGGGTGGGGTCCGGACCGCCGGACACGCTTTGGGGGCCAAGGGCGCGAGCAGCTGTCCCCCTACGCGGATAACTCCGACCGACTGCGGGCCGGTGATGATCTGCTTGGTGATCAGCGACGACCTGCGTGATTGGACGGGGTGAGCAGGTCTCGCCTGCGCCACTCCTCCAACCGAGGCGCCCCGGTCCGGCGCTGTCATGGCGTCGGACACAAGAGGATGACTCACTTGGATTGGGACAGCCTGGGCCTGGGCAGGCCGGGCAGGTTC
>CAXUNK010000341.1:0-3276 GCA_964252425.1 uncultured Acetobacteraceae bacterium | reverse complement strand
CCCCCCCCCCCCCCCCCCCCCCCCCCCCCCCCCCCCCCCCCCCCCCCCCCCTTCTCTCCGCGCCCCTACTTCGCCTCCGAAGCAGCCACCCAGTCGGACGGCGTGTGCGTGGCCGCACGGATGGCGGGTTCGGCGGTGTCCAGCGCGCGGCCGAGTGTGGCGACGGTGGTTTGCGTGGTGCTGTCGTGGCGCCACCAGGCGCGGCTGACGATGAAGACGGCATCGACCGAGATGGTTTTGACGCCGCCGAACCAGCCGCTCGTCAGCGTCTCCGGCTGATACATGCGTTTGCCGGTCCAGTCGGTCTCGGCGAAGAAAGCATCGGGCGGGTTGATGGCCAGGAACTTGAAGATCGGGCGGCCGCGCGCGTCCACCTCGCCCTTGATCTGCTGCTCGATCATGGCACTGCTGCGATCGTCCATCAGGAAAAACGCGTCGATGTTGCGGTCGCGCAGCAGGCGCAGGGCCGCGTCGCCGCCGTCGGTTGTGGCGTGCACGGCGCTGCGCCAGCGCGGCACGGAGGCGAGCAAATTGTGCAGCGTGATCTGGCCGCCTGACCCGTCCTCGCCGGCGGCGACGTTGAGCGACTGGCCCTCGCGCACCGACTCGATCTGGCCGGAGACGCGCTTGAACGCGCTGTCGGCGCGGACCACCCAGAAGCCGTAATAGGGATAGAGCGGCCGGCCGATGGAGACGTATTTGCCGGTGCAGCTCGCCGCGTTACGGTCGGCGGTGTGGGCGCGCTCGCTGGCCGCGTCGCGCTGCACGATGGCGGCCTCGTCGAGCCCCAGGCAGACGCCGGTGGCCGACATGAAGGAGCCGGTGCTCTCGTCCGGCACCACGGTGATGCCGGCTTGTGCCACCTGCTCGGCGATGATGGGGACGATCTGGGAGTAGTTGCCCTTGGTCTTGACGCCGGCCGCGACCCGCACGGTGACCGCTTCTGCTTGCGGGTGCTGTTGGGCGAGGCGTTCGGACAGCGACTGGGCATGGCCGAGGGCGGGCGCGAAGGCCAGGAGGAGGGCTGTGGCGCGCATGGTCGGACGGCTCCGAAGGGTGCGTGCCAATCTATGCCGATCCTGGAAACGATGCGAGCGCAGACCTATGTCCGCCGCGCACCGGCGGCGGCCAGCCAGGCCCGCCTGCCGGCTGGGGAGGAGAGAGGCGATGGACGACGCAGCCGGCTACGTGCCGCCGAAAGTCTGGGCGTGGGACAAGGCCAACGGCGGACGGTTCGCCAACATCAACCGCCCGATCTCCGGTGCGACGCATGAGAAGGCGCTGCCGGTCGGGCGGCATCCGCTGCAGATCTACTCGCTGGCCACGCCGAACGGCGTGAAGGTGACGATCATGCTGGAGGAGCTGCTGGCGCTGGGCTGCTCCGGCGCGGAATACGATGCGTGGCCGATCCGGATCAACGAGGGCGATCAGTTCGGCAGCGGGTTCGTGGCGATCAACCCGAACAGCAAGATACCGGCGCTGCTGGACCGCAGCGGGGCGGCGCCGGTCCGGGTGTTCGAGTCGGGCGCGATCCTGATGTATCTGGCGGAGAAGTTCGGGGCGTTCCTGCCGACAGCGCCGGCGGCGCGGGCGGAATGTCTGTCGTGGCTGTTCTGGCAGATGGGCAGCGCGCCGTATCTGGGCGGCGGGTTCGGGCATTTCTACGCGTATGCGCCGCAGAAGATGGAGTATGCGATCGACCGGTTCGCGATGGAGGCGAAACGTCAGCTCGACGTGCTGAACCGGCGTCTGGCGGAGACCACGTATCTGGCGGGCGAGGAGTACACGCTCGCCGACATCGCGGTGTTTCCCTGGTACGGCGGCATGGTCAAAGGTGTGCTGTACGAGGCGGCGGAGTTTCTGGCGGTGCACGAGTATGCGCATGTGCAGCGCTGGGCCGATGCGGTGGGCGCGCGTCCGGCCGTGCGGCGTGGGCGCATGGTCAACCGGCTGACCGGCGAGCTGTCGGGCCAGTTGCATGAGCGGCACGATGCCGGCGATTTCGAGACGAAAACGCAGGACAAGCTGTCGGTGACGCCGGGTTCGCCGTCGTGACGGCGAGGTAGATCAGGAGCCTCGAGGGGTTTTCGCGTGACCTGATCAGGCCGGGCGGCGGCGGAGGAACAGCAGGGCGGCCAGACCGGCGACGACGATCGGCAGCGAGGCGGGTTCCGGCACGGCCACGTTGCCCATGTGTTTCGCGTTAAGCGCGATGTCGTCGAGCGCGAAATCGTTGCCGATGCGCGTCGTGTTCGCGTTGACCAGGCTGATATCGGCGGTGGTGGACGCGCCGGAGTTCCAGGCGAAGACGACGTGCCGCCATTTTCCGGCCTTCGCCGGCGCGGCGAACGCACCGCCAACCTGCTGCCCGTTGATGCTGAGCTCGAGCAGCGCGGGCGATATGCCGTTCAGCGAGGCGACCCAGGTCGAGAAATCGTAGGTCGTGTCGGGACGGACGCGGAGGCCTTTCTCGCCCCATACCTGCGTGCCGGGGACGCTGGCGCCGTTCGCGATCAGCATGTCGCCGCCCGTCCGTGCGGCGAAGGCGCCGAAGCCGGCATTATCGGCCGCGCCGTTGCCGCCCACGTAGATCGTGCTCTCCGGCAACTGGTTCTGCTGGTAGGCGTACTGGCTGGAGAAGCCGGTATCCCCCGACTCGAAACCGCCGTTGACGATCACATTGGCCCGTGCTGCGTCAGCCCCGCCAGCCAGGGCGGCGAGCATGGCAGCAGCGTATAGGGTCGAACGCATGACACATTCCTTGGACACCGCCTCGGAAGTAGCAGGGCACGACATGCAGGCGCAAGTTGTCGTTCCAGAGATGAACCAAATGTGTTCGCGCCGTATCGGCCGGCCCTGCCGGGCGGGCGCATGATCGGGCCGGACTGCGCGATCGTGGTGGCCGGCGCGGGTAGCGTCGGGTGTTTCATCGGCGGGCTGCTGGCGCGCGGCGGACGGCGCGTCACGCTGCTGGGCCGCACCCGCCTGGTCGAAGAGGTCGGTGCGCACGGCCTGCGGCTGACGGACTCGTCGGGGCTGGATGCGCGGCTGGACACGTCCGTGCTGGGGGTGAGCGACGACGCCTCGGTGCTATCCGGCGCGGGGCTGGTGCTGGTGACGGTCAAGAGCGGGGACACCGCCGAGATGGCCCGGCTGGTGGCGCGTCACGCGCCGCCCGGCGCGGTGGTGCTCAGCCTGCAGAACGGGGTTGGCAACGTGCCGGTGCTCCGGGACGCGCTTGCGGGCCGGTGTGTCGCGGGCGGGATGGTGCCGTTC
>CAXUNK010000340.1:0-3279 GCA_964252425.1 uncultured Acetobacteraceae bacterium | reverse complement strand
AGCTACGAGGGCGTCAGCAACGCGCAATACCTGGCCGGCCGCATCGCCCGTGGCGCCCGCTAGGGCGTGGAGCATCTCTCAGGACTGAACCCCGCACGCGCCATCGCCGCGTGAGCTATGTTGCGATGGCGGCCCGCCTGCCGGGGATCGGCAGCAAGCGGGTGTGCGTCTCGTGCGCCGCGCGTTTCTATGACCTGGCGCGAACGCCCCCCGTCTGCCCGAAATGCGGCGCCGAGCAGCCGCCCGAAATGCCCCGGCCGCCGCCGATACGCCGCGCCCCGCCGCGAGGCCGCATGATGAAGCCGCTGGCGCCTGCCGCCCGCGAGGCCGATGATGAGGCCGCGCCCGTGCTGGACGCCGACGAGGATGCCGATGAGGTCGAGGCCGACGAGGATGCCGAGGCCGTCGAGGACGAAGAGCCGGACGAGGAAGCCGCCCTCGACGAGCCCGAACACTAGCGCCGGACGGGCGGTGGCATGAGCGCCGCCCAGCGACAGGCGTCCGACCCTGGCGTCTCGGCCTTCGTCTCGGCCAATGCGGGCACCGGCAAGACCAAGCTGCTGATCGACCGGGTGCTGCGCCTGATGTTGGCCGGCGCCGATCCGGCGCGAATCCTCTGTTTGACCTATACGAAGGCGGCCGCCGCCGAGATGGCCATCCGGCTGCAGCGCCGGCTCGGCGCGTGGGTCGCGATGCCGGACGACCGGCTCGATGCGGCTCTGCTCGACCTGCCGGTCACGCCTTCGCCTGCCATCCGCATGCGGGCGCGTGCGCTGTTCGCGGACGTGCTGGACCTGCCGGGCGGCATGCGGATCGGCACCATCCACGCCTTCTGCCAGTCGCTGCTGAAACGTTTTCCGCTGGAGGCCGGCACCAGCCCGTATTTCCGCCTCGTCGAGCCGTCCGACGCGCGCACCGCGCTGGCCGAAGCGCGAGAGAGCGCCGTGCCGCAGGCCGACCCTGACGCGCTGGCGTTGCTGGCTGGGCTGGTCGGCGCCGACGGGTTCGGCGCCTTGGTGCAGTCGCTCGAACAGCATCGCGACCGGCTCGACACGGCCCTGCTTCTGGCGCCGGAGGTGCAGCAGGCGGCGTTGCGTCGCGTGGTGGGCGTGAGCCATGCCGACGAGGCGTCGCTGCTGGCCGACGCGGTCGTCTGGCCGGATGAGGCGCCGCTCACGGGCGCGCTTCGCCTGGCCGCGAGCCACGGCAGTCCCGGCGTGAAGACACGCGCGGTCAAGCTGCTGGACTGGCTGGCCCAGCCCGCAGCGGAGCGCCGCCATTCGTGGGAAGCCTGGAGTTGCGAGTTCCTCAACGCGGATGGCGCGCCCCGCGCACCCACCAAGCTGGCCAATGAGAAGCTGGCCGCCCAGCACCCGGAGGCGCTGGCCGCGCAACTGGCCGAACAGGCCCGCATCCTGTCGGTCGAGGAAAGCCGTCGCGCGCTGTGCCTGGCGCGTGCCTCGGCCGCCCTGCTGCGCGTGGCCGCGCCCATCCTGGCCAGCTACGCGGACGCCAAGGCACGCCGTGCGCAGCTCGACTACGACGACCTGATCTCCCGCACCGAGCGGCTGCTGCGTGACCATGGCAGCGCCTGGGTGCTGTACAAGCTGGATGGCGGGCTCGACCACCTTCTGCTGGACGAGGTGCAGGACACCGCGCCCACTCAATGGGTCATCGCCGACCGTCTAACCGGCGATTTCTTCGCCGGCGCCGGCACGCGGCCGGAACCGCATCCCCGGCTGGAGGCACCCCCGCGCAGCGTGTTCGCAGTGGGTGATCGGAAGCAGTCCATCTACTCCTTCCAGGGCGCCGACCCGTCCGGCTTCGACCGCTGGCGCCGGGTTTTTGCCGAGCGCGCCGAAGCGGCCGGCCGCGCGTGGCGGGATGTGGTGCTCGACGTCTCATTCCGCTCCACCGCGCCCGTGCTGGCGCTGACCGATTCGGTTTTCGGCGGCGGCGTGCCCGGCGTCTATGACCCGCGTGCCGAGACCCCTACACGCCACGTGCCGCACCGGGTGGATGAGGGCGGGCGCGTCGAGCTTTGGCCGCTGGCGCCCAGGCCGGACGCGGCACCGCACGTGCCCTGGACCATACCGGCGCGCAACCAGCCGCAGACCTCCGCGCCGCAAACCCTGGTCGCCGAACTTTCGCGCTGGATCGCGGGCGAGGTCGGCGGTGCCGCAGGGCTGCACCCCGGGGACGTGCTGGTGCTGGTGCGCCGACGCGGCGATTTCGACCGCGCCCTGGTGCGAGCGTTGAAGGCGCAGGGCGTGCCGGTTGCGGGGCTGGACCGCATGGTCCTGACCGAGCAGCCGGCGGTGCAGGACCTGCTGGCCCTGTGCGACACGCTGCTGCTGCCGACCGACGACCTGACCTTGGCCGAGCTGCTGGTCAGCCCGCTGGGCGGCCTCTCCGACGACAGCCTGATGCAGCTTGCGGCCACGCGCACCGCCAGCCTTTGGCCCACGCTGGTCAGCCGCGCCGCCGAGCGGGCGCACTGGTCGGCGGCGCACGCCTTCGTCGCCACGCTGATGGCCCGTGTCGATTACGCCCAGCCCTACGCGCTGCTCAGCGAGGCGCTGGGCCCGCTCGGCGGCCGCGCCAGGCTGTTCGCGCGGCTGGGCCCCGAGGCGGCCGAGCCGGTGGACGAGCTGCTGGCCACCGCCCTGCACTACGCCGCCAGCCACCCGCCCTCGCTGCAGGGCTTCGTGCACTGGCTGCGCCAATCCGCGGCCGAAGTGAAGCGCGAGGCGGAGTCGGCGGGCGACGTCGTGCGCATCATGACGGTGCACGGCGCCAAGGGGCTGGAGGCGCCGCTGGTGATCCTGCCGGACACGGTGGGCTTGCCGCCGGAGGAGCGCGGGCTCGACTTCATCGAGGATACATCGACGGACGCCGTGTTCCCCCTGTGGCAGCCGCGCGCGGAGCTGCGCTGCGACGCGGTCGCTCGTCTGCGCCAGGCCCGCGCCCAGGCACGCGCGGAAGAGTACCACCGCCTGCTCTACGTGGCGCTCACCCGGGCGCGCGACCGCCTGGTGATCTGCGGCTGGCAGCCAGCCCGGCCGCAGCCTGGTAGCTGGTACGATCTGGTGGCCCACGGCATGGCCGCACTTGGCCCCGCCAGCACCCCGTTTGCCGCCTGGCCGGGCGATTGTCTGGCGATCGAGGCGCCAGGCCGGCCGGCCTCATCACGGGTGCAGACCTCCGTCTCGAACGTGGCCCTGCCGCCCTGGGCCGGTTCGGCGCCGGAGTGGCGCCCGCACCCGCTGCCGCCCGAGC
>CAXUNK010000339.1:0-3353 GCA_964252425.1 uncultured Acetobacteraceae bacterium | reverse complement strand
GGCGCGTCCGGGTCGTAGGCGGCGTCCGGATCCTGCCAGCAGCGCGCGGCGGGTGCGCGGGCGTAGGCGTGCGGCACCGGGTCTTCGGCCGGCGGGATCGGGCCGGCATCGGCATAGGCGGCCAGCGGGCCGGAGAGCGGCCGGTCCTGCGACAGGCTGGGCGCGATGGAGGCGATGTAGTTGACCGTCTCGTTCGGCAGCTCGCCGCGGCCGGCCAGGTAGGCGTCCACCCGGCCAGGGCCGGCATTGTAGGCGGCGAGGAAGGTGGGGGAGCCGTATTTCTCGTAGAGCTGCCGTATGTAGCCGGTGCCCGCCATGATGTTGTCGTGCGGCTCGTACGGGTCGGGGCCCAGCCCGTAGCGCTCGGCCATCTCGGCATAGGTGGGCGGCATCAGCTGCATCAGCCCCGCGGCACCCGCGTCCGAGGTGATCGGCTGGCCGTGCAGGTATTGGTGGCCGCCCGATTCCTGGTGGATGACGGCGCGTATCCAGTTCTGCGGCACGTCGAACCGGCCGGACGCCTGCTTTATATATGGGCCCCAAGGGTCGGAGGGTGGGCCTGGGGCGGCGTAGTTGGGCGAGACGTAGCCGGTGACGGCCCGGCGCCCGCCTCCCCCACCGCAAGCCGACAGGGCGCACAGCAGGGTGAGGGCCGCCGCTTGTTTCAGGGCGACTTCACGACCCGAGCGGGAGGCTAGCGCACGCATAGGTCGCAGGATGCCCGGGTCGGTTTCGGAGTTCAATCGACTATCGCAAACTCTTGGATGATGCGGCATGCGGGCCACTCAGCCTGGTTCGAGCGAGAGAAAGGGCTACCGCAAACGAATGAGTCGATGGTGCTTCTTACCAGACGAAAGCTTCGCGTAGCCTCGCACCATGTCCGCCTCCGACAGCATGCGGTTCTCGTCCTCGACTTGTATGTCGTTGAGGCGAGCACCCCCGCCTCGGATGAGGCGTCGTGCCTCGCTGTTGCTGGACGCCAATCCGCTATCCGCTAACAGCCGATAAATCTGGGCGTGGAGTTCGAGGTACTGCCGATCGATGTGGAACGTCGGCAATGTTTCCGACGTCTGTCCCTGCTCAAACGTCTGGCGTGCCGTCTCGGCGGCCTGGGCCGCGGCCTCGGCGCCGTGCAGCAGCGCCGTCGCCTCGTTGGCCAGCACCTTCTTGGCCTCGTTGATCTCCGACCCGCCCAAGCTCTCCAGCCTTGCCAACTCGCTCAGCGGAAGGTCGGTGAACAGCCGCAGGAAACGCCCGACATCGGCGTCCTCCGCGTTGCGCCAGAACTGCCAGTAGTCGAACGGGGACAGGCGCTCGGCCGACAGCCACACGGCGCCGGCCGCCGTCTTGCCCATCTTGGCGCCGGACGCTGTGGTGATCAGCGGCGTCGTCAGCCCGAACACGGCGGCCCCGTCCATGCGGCGGGCGAGATCGACGCCGGAGACGATGTTGCCCCACTGGTCCGACCCGCCCATCTGCAGCCGAACCCCGTGACGCCGGTGCAACTCGAGAAAGTCGTAGCTCTGCAGGATCATGTAGTTGAATTCGAGGAAGGTCAGCGGCTGCTCGCGGTCCAGCCGCAGCCGCACGCTGTCCATGGTCAGCATGCGGTTGAGGGTGAAGTGGGGACCGACCTCGCGCAGCAGCGGGATGTAGCCGAGCCCGTCCAGCCAGTCGGCATTGTTGGCCATCAGCGCGCCATCCGCGCCGAAGCGGAGATAGGGGGTGAAAGCGCGCGCGATGCCGTCGATGTTGCGCGCGATCGCCTCGTCGGTCAGCATCTTGCGCGTCTCGTCCCGGCCGGACGGGTCGCCGATGCGCGTGGTGCCGCCGCCCATCAGCACCACCGGCCGGTGACCGTGGCGCTGCAGCAGGCGGAGCAGCATGATCGAGACCAGGCTGCCCACATGCAGGCTATCGGCGGTCGCGTCGAAGCCGATATAGGCGGAGAGCGGGCCCGCATCGAGCGCGGCTGCGAGCCCGTCCGTATCGGTGCATTGGTGGATGAAGCCGCGGGCTGCCGCTTCGTCGAGAAACGCGTTCATAGGGCGCGTGCGTAACGCGGCGGCGGGGGAGCAACAAGCATGCGCGTGGTGGGCCTGATGAGCGGCACCTCGCTGGACGGGGTGGATGCGGCGCTGGTCGAGACGGACGGGGAGCGTGTCTGCGCGCGCGGCAGGGCGCTGACGCTGCCCTACCCCGATACGCTGCGCCACGGGTTGCGCGCGCTGATCGCGGGTGGCGGCGAGGCGCCGTCGGGGCTGCTGGCCGACATCGCCTCGTCGGTGACCTGGCACCATGTGGAGGCCGTGCGCACGCTCGGCGAGGCGGCCGAACTGATCGGGTTCCATGGCCAGACCGTGCTGCACGACCCGGCCCGCCGGCGCACGGTGCAGATCGGCGACGCGGCATTGCTGGCCCGCGAGACCGGCCTGCCGGTCGCCTGCGATTTCCGGCTGGCCGACGTGGCGGCCGGGGGACAGGGTGCCCCGCTGGCCCCGGCCATCCACGCGGCACTGGCCCACGGGCTGGAGCGGCCGTTGCTGGTGGTCAATATCGGCGGCGTGGCCAACCTCACCTGGATCGGCGAGGACGGCGCGCTGCTGGCCTGCGACACCGGCCCGGGCAACGCGCTGCTCGACGATTTCATCCATGCCCGCACTGGCGCCGCCATGGACCGGGATGGAGCGCTCGCGATGCGAGGTGTGGCCGACGAGACGGTGCTGCGGGCGCTGCTGGCCGATCCCTATTTCGACAGACCCGCGCCGAAATCGCTCGACCGCCAGCATTTTGCCCATGCGCTGAAGGCGGTGGCCCATCTCTCCACCCAGGACGGGGCCGCGACCCTGGCCGCCTTCACCGCGCGGGCCGTGGCCGCCACCCCCCTGCCCGAATCGCCGCGCCGCGTGCTGGTCTGTGGCGGCGGGCGGCACAACCCGGCCATCATGCGGGCGCTCGCCGGGGTGATACCCGCGCCCGTCGATCCGGTGGAAGCCGTCGGCTGGGATGGCGACGCGCTGGAGGCGCAATGTTTCGGGCTGCTGGCGGCCAAGGTCGTGCACGGCCTGCCGCTTAGTTTTCCCGGCACCACCGGCGTGCCGCATCCCATGCCGGGCGGCCGGATCGTGCGCCCTTGACGCGTCGGACGGCTTTGGAAGTGATACTCGAAGCAAGCAGTCCTTTTTTGAAAAAAAGGACCAAAAAACTTCTGTCTTCTACGCTTGCGGTAGTGCTCGCGCAGGTTCTGCCAGGACCGCTCTAGCAGAACTGTCGCGAACCGTCGTGCAGGCGAACAGAGCAAAAGTTGGGCACCTCTATTAACTACCCGACTCGGCCGGTCGTCTGATTCAGTA
>CAXUNK010000338.1:0-3355 GCA_964252425.1 uncultured Acetobacteraceae bacterium | reverse complement strand
CCGGCGTGCCGGGGGCGGGAAGGGCGGCGCCGCGAAATCCGTCCATGCGGCGTTTCATCGCGCGTATATCGGCGATGGCCGCGAAATCGAGGTGCCGCCGCCAGATGAACGGGCGGATCGCGTCCAGGAACCGGCGGCCGAGTGCTAGGTCGCCGGCCACCGGCCGCGCCTTGATCATCGCCGCACGCTCCCAGTTCTGCGCCGCGCCCTCGTAGTAAGAAAGTGCCGCCGGCAGCGAGATGGCGGGCGGCGTCGATCCGGGGTCGGGCCGCAACCGAAGGTCGGTGCGGAACACGTAGCCGCCGGCGTCGCGCTGTTGCATCAGCGCCACCAGCTCGCGCGCCATCCTGGCGAAGATGGCGGAGAGCGCGCCGGCGTTGTACGGGTGGGCCTGGGGATCAAAGATCAGGATGACGTCCACATCGCTGGAAAAATTCAGCTCCCGCGCGCCGAGCTTGCCCATCGCCAGCACGCAGAAACCCGCACGCGCGGAGGTGGCCGGATGTGGCAGGCGCAACTCGCCGCGCAGATGCGCCGCATGCAGCAGGTGGGCGACGGCCACGCGCAGCGCGCCCTCCGCCAGGTCGGACAGCGCGCCGGTCACCTGCCCCAGCGCCCAGGTCCCGCCGATATCGGCAATGGCTGCCGCCAGCGCGATCCGCCGCTTGGCGGTGCGCAGCCTGGCCGCGATCTCCGCCCGGGGGAGGGTGGCGGGCAGATGGGAGACGTCGCCCAGAGCGAGGTCGCAGACGCTGTCCGGTCCGCCGGCCGCGATCGCCCGCGTTGCGTCCACCTCGCGCCGTGCCAGATCGGCCAGATAGGGGCTGTTGCCGCCCAGACAGGCCAGCAACGCCGGCAACATGCCGTCATGCGGCACGGGAAAGGCGGCCAGCAGGCGGTCCGCCGCGTCCCGGTCGTGTGGCGGTGGAAACTCCATTCGGAAGATTTGATGCACCCCCACGCCGGAACCGACCTTGGACACGCGGCGTGAGGCGCAGCTTGCCGTTTTGGCGCGCGCTGGCCGAGCTGTTTCTTGCTGTGGCCGTCCTGGCAAGTGTCGCGGCCTGCGTGTTGGCCTGGCGTCTCGCGCAGGGGCCGCTCGACATCACCTGGCTGCTGCAGCACGCCCAGGCGCGCTACGTGTCGGGCGCCAGCGTGCATGCCGGCCGCGCCACCCTGGCCTGGTACGGCTTCGGCTCACGCGGCGCGCCGCTCGACCTGCATCTCGCCGATATCGTCGTCACCTCCAAGGAGGGCGGGCCGAGCGGGCATGTCCGCGCCGCCGACATCAGCTTGCCGGTCGCGCCGCTGCTGCTGGGCCGGGTGGAACCGCGCGTCGTCCTAGTGCAGGGTGCGGAACTGACGCTGGAGCGGCGCGCCGATGGCACGTTGAACATGCCGCCGGCCGGGCCAAGCGGCGCGTCGCGCGACAAGGCCTCGTCCTGGCCAGCCTATCCGCTTAGCCTGCACGTCGAAGACAGCGCCGTCGCCCTGCGCGACGCAGCGACCGGCATTGTCTTCCACCTCGACCATGTTACGGCCGTGCTGGACGCGATGCCGCGGGCGATGACGGGTGAGGTGCACGGCCGGTTGCAAGCCGGCGATACCATGGCCGATGTTACCATCCGCGCGGCGCCACAGCCCGGCGGCACGCGCGTCTCGGCCCGGATGTCGCCGATCAACCCGGCCTCGCTGGCCCGGCTGTCGCCAGCCTATGCCGCACTTGCCGCATTGGATGCGCCGGTGAGCCTGGACGGCGCCGCCGATCTTGGTCCCGGCGCGAGCTTTCTCCGGGCCAGGCTGACAATTTCGGCCGGGCCGGGAACGATCGCCCTGGGGCGTGGCCAGGTCGGGCTGGCGCCGTCCAGCGCCACACTCTCCGGCACGCTCACCGAACTCCATCTCGACGCGATGCGGCTTGCGTTGGCCCAGGCGCCGGGCACCACCGCCCCGCCGCCCGTCTTCACCGGCCGCGCCGATGCCATGCGCGCCGGCGGCGTGGTGCATGCGCGCATGGCACTCGACCTTCCGCAGGCGTCCATGGCCGATCTTGGCCGCTACTGGCCGGAAGGCGTGGGCGGCGGGGCGCGGCCGTGGCTGGTCGGCAACGTCACCGCCGGCCATGTCCATGCCGCGCACGTGGAAGGCAGCCTGGAGGCGCCGGCCGACCTGTCGGACGTGAAGCTCGACACCCTGTCCGGCAGCCTGCTGGTCGATGACGCCACGATCTGGTGGCTTCGGCCGGTCCCACCGCTGCTCCACGCGAACGGCCGCGTGTCGATTGAGGGGCCGGATTCGCTGCTGGTCACGCTCGACCGCGCAACCCAGGACCGGCTGGTGCTGGCCCCGGGCTCGATCCACATCACCAAGCTCGAGGAGCCGCACCAGTTCGGCGACATCTCCGCACGCCTGTCCGGCCCGCTCGCCGATGCGCTGGCCCTGCTCAACCATCCGCGTCTCGGATTGCTGTCGCGCGGTCACGTGGACGTGGTGGACCCGGCGGGCGAGGCGCGCGCCCAGCTCACGCTACACGTGCCGCTGGAGGATCACGTGACGATGGACGAGATACCGATCGCGGCCAACGCCCGGCTGACCGGCGTGCATCTGGGCGGCATCGTGGGCGGTCGTGACCTGGACCGGGCCGGGCTTGCGTTGAGGGTGACCAATACCGGCCTCGATCTGGGCGGTCACGGCGAGGTGGCCGGCATCCCCGCAAAACTCGCGATGACGATGGATTTCCGGGACGGGCCGCCCGCCCAGGTGCTGCAGCACCTGACGGCCGAGGGCAACGTGACCGGGGCGCAGTTGCTGCAGGCGGGCCTGCCGGACACGGCGGCCAACATCATCACCGGCGGCGCAGCCGGGCTGCACGTCGATTACGCAGGCCATCGTGACGGCACGGCGGACATCCACCTCGATGCCGACCTGGCGCAGGCAGCGCTGGCGACTCCGCTGGGCTGGTCCAAGCCGGCGGGCCCTCCGTCCGCGGCCGGCGCGCATGTCCTGCTGGACCATGGCAGGCTGACGGGGTTGGACCAGCTCCATGCCGACGGGCCGGGCATGCAGATCATCAGCCACGCGGACTTCGCCGCAGGCCAGAGGCGCGCGCTGGTGCTGGAACGCGTGCGGCTCGGCCGGACCGACCTGCACGGGCGGGTGCTGTTCCCGGCCCAGCCCAGGGACTCCATAGACATCGCCATGTCGGGTCCGGTGGTCGATCTGTCCTCCTACCTGGCCAAGCCGGCTGGGGCGAAAGCCCCGGAAGCGCCCGCGCCGGACACGCCGGACGACGCGCCGCCTGGCCAGCCCTGGTCGGCCGATCTGCATTTCGACAAGATCCTGCTCGCGCCGGGCC
>CAXUNK010000337.1:0-3356 GCA_964252425.1 uncultured Acetobacteraceae bacterium | reverse complement strand
GCCAACGTGCCGTTCTTCACCATCTCCGGCTCGGATTTCGTGGAGATGTTCGTGGGCGTGGGCGCCAGCCGCGTGCGCGACATGTTCGAGCAGGGCAAGAAGAACGCCCCCTGCATCATTTTTATCGACGAGATCGACGCCGTTGGCCGGCACCGCGGCGCGGGCCTGGGCGGCGGCAATGACGAGCGCGAGCAGACGCTGAACCAGATGCTCGTCGAAATGGACGGTTTTGAGTCCAACGAGGGCGTCATCCTAATCGCGGCCACCAACCGGCCGGATGTGCTGGACCCCGCTCTGCTGCGCCCCGGCCGGTTCGACCGCCAGGTGGTGGTGCCCAACCCCGACGTGCTCGGCCGCGAGAAGATTCTTCGCGTGCACATGCGCAAGGTGCCGCTGGCCAGCGACGTCGATCCCAAAACCATCGCCCGCGGCACGCCCGGCTTCTCGGGCGCCGATCTCGCCAACCTGGTCAACGAGGCGGCATTGCTGGCCGCCCGCCTGTCCAAGCGGGTTGTCGCCATGGCCGAGTTCGAGCACGCCAAGGACAAGGTGATGATGGGCGCCGAACGCCGCAGCCTGGTGATGAGCGACGCGGAGAAAGAGATGACTGCCTTCCACGAAGCCGGCCACGCCATCTGCTCCATCTACGAGCCGGAATGCGACCCGATCCACAAGGCCACCATCATCCCGCGCGGCCGCGCGCTGGGCATGGTGATGAGCCTGCCAGAGGGCGACCGCTACTCCACCAGCAAGGCCAAGATGGTGGCCCAGCTCGCCATGGCGATGGGCGGCCGCGTCGCCGAGGAGCTCACTTTCGGCCCCGACAAGGTCAGCAACGGCGCCAGCGGCGACATCAAGATGGCCACCGACATGGCGCGCCGCATGGTGACCGAATGGGGCATGAGCGAGAGCCTGGGCATGATCGCCTATGGCGACAACAGCCAGGAGCTATTCCTGGGCCACTCGGTGCAGCAGAACAAGAGCGTCTCCGAGCACACCGCGCAGCGCATCGATGTCGAGATCAAGCAGATCATCGACACGGCCTATGCCAAGTCGAAATCCATCCTGACCGAGCACCACGACGAGCTGAACCGCCTGGCGCGCGGCTTGCTGGAATACGAGACGCTGAGCGGCGAGGAGATACGCACCGTGCTGCGCGGCGACCCAGTGATACGCCGGGTGGTCGATGAGCCGGCGCCCGAACAGCGTCGCGCCAGCGTGCCCACCACCAGCAGCAAGCCCTCCTCCCTGCCGCCGGGCATGGATCCGGCCCCGCAACCGGGCTGATTGAGCGAACGGCACCCTCTCCCTTGCGGGAGAGGGTGTTTTCGTATGACGCACGCCCTGCGCGCACCCCGGATCATGGCGATCCTGAACGTGACGCCGGACAGCTTCTCCGATGGCGGCCTGCATGACGACCCGCTCGCCTCTGGGCTCGCGATGATCGAGGCCGGGGCCGACATCGTGGACATCGGCGGGGAGAGCACGCGGCCCGGCGCCGAGCCGGTCGCCCCTGAGGAGGAGCAGCGCCGCATCCTGCCCACCCTCGCCGCCCTGGCGAAGCGGGGCGCGGTGGTCTCCGTCGATACGCGGCACGCCTCCACCATGCGCGCGGCGCTGGACGCGGGGGCGGCCATCGTCAACGACGTCTCCGCCCTGGGTCATGATCCGAACGCGGCCGGCGTGCTCGCCAGCGCGTCCTGCGGCGTGGTCCTGATGCATATGCGCGGCACGCCGCAGACCATGGCCGCGCACGCCACCTACATCGATGTGGTGGCCGAAGTCCGGGCGGAGCTGGCCGTGCGTGTGGCCCGTGCCGAGGCGGCCGGCATCGCCCGCGCGCGGATCACCATCGACCCAGGGTTCGGTTTCGCCAAAACCCCTGCGCAGAGCCTGGCGCTACTGCGCGGCCTGTCCGGGCTCGTCTCGCTCGGCCTGCCCATCCTGGCCGGCGTCTCGCGCAAGAGGTTTGTCGGCGCCTATAGCGGCGAACCCGATGCGCGCCGGCGCCTGCCCGGGTCGCTTGCCGCGGCGCTGTTCGCGCTGCAACAGGGTGCATCCATCTTGCGGGTGCATGACGTAATCGAGACGGTGCAGGCAGTGCGCATGTGGCGGGCGCTCGACGCCGGAGCTAGACTGCCAGGCGCAGACCTATAGACGTGCAACGATCCGGAACGCAGGCATGACGCGAAAACTGTTCGGCACTGACGGTATCCGCGGCCGCGCCAACTCGCCGGCCATGAGTCCGGAAACCGCGTTGCGCGTGGGCCTGGCCGCCGGCCTGCAATTCGTGCGCGGCGACCACCGGCACCAGGTCATCATCGGCAAGGACACGCGGCTGTCCGGCTACATGCTGGAGCCGGCGCTGGTCGCGGGCTTCACCAGCGCCGGGATGGACGTGCTGCTGGTGGGACCGCTGCCCACGCCGGCGATCGCCATGCTCACCCGATCGATGCGCGCGGATCTGGGCGTCATGATCTCGGCCAGCCACAACGCCTACGAGGATAACGGCATCAAGCTGTTTGGTCCGGACGGCTTCAAGCTGTCCGACGAGACCGAGTCCGCGATCGAGCGGCTGATGGACACGGATCTGCAGGCCTGCCTCGCCGCGTCGCACAAACTCGGACGGGCGAGGCGGATGGAGGATGCGGCCGGGCGCTATATCGAGAGTGCCAAGGCCAGCTTCCCCAGGAAACTCACGCTGGACGGGCTGAAGATCGTGGTGGATTGCGCGCATGGCGCCGCCTACCGCGTCGCACCCACCGTGCTGGCCGAACTGGGCGCCCATGTGGTGCCGGTCGGCGTCCAGCCGGATGGTTTCAACATCAACCGCGAGTGCGGTTCCATGCACCCCGACGCGCTGTGCCGCGAGGTGCTGGCGCATGGCGCCGATCTCGGCATGGCGCTGGACGGGGATGCGGACCGGGTGCTGCTGGCCGATGAGCGCGGCCAGTTGATCGACGGCGACCAGGTGCTGGCGCTGATCGCGCAGAGCTGGTCGCGCGACGGCCGGCTGCGCGGCGGCGGCATCGTGGCGACCGTCATGTCCAATCTGGGCCTGGAGCGGTTCCTGGCCGATCAGGGGCTGGGCCTGGAGCGCACCGCGGTCGGCGACCGCTACGTGGTGGAACGCATGCGCGAGACCGGGATCAATCTGGGCGGCGAGCAGTCCGGCCACATGATCCTGTCCGATTTCGCGACCACCGGCGACGGGCTGGTGGCCGCGTTGCAGGTGCTGGCGACCATCATGGCCGAGGGCCGGCCGGCGAGCGAGGTGTGCCGGCGGTTCGCGCCCCTGCCGCAACTGCTGCGCAACGTGCGTTTCGCGGGCGGCACCCCGCTCGCCGATCCGCGCG
>CAXUNK010000336.1:0-3360 GCA_964252425.1 uncultured Acetobacteraceae bacterium | reverse complement strand
GCGCGGGGGGTGGGGCTGAGCGGTGCGGGCGATGGGGCCGCCGCCGCTGGCCAGACCCCGGCCGATCAGGCCCGCGCATTCCAGGGCGACGGTGACAAGTATCCCGGCGTCGACGACTGGACCAACACGACGCTGCCGAAAGGCACGGTCGTGTACGGCGCGACACCCGGTCAGGGCAGTTTCTACACGACAGCGGACGGGCTGGCCTCAACGGACGGCACGGCGCAGGGTTATTACGACAAACTCCAGATCGCGCCCGGCACGAACCCCGACTATCCGCCATACCGGAGCGGCGTCACTGCATACCAGGTCAACACCGACAATCTACCGGCAGCAAGCAGCCAGGCGCTTGCCAATCCCGCAAACGGCTCGGGCGGCGCCGATCAATACTACATACCAGATTACAAAACGGGACTGACTCCCTTGAATACGACCCCGTTCAAATGAAGGTGGCCATGTCCCGTATTTTCGATACCAGCAACGGATCGCTTGCGCTGCCGAGCGGTGCCATACTGCGGTCCCGCATGTCGCTGAGCGAAGTGACAAGCCTGGCGATAAGCTTCGTGCGTTCTACGCCGGACCGTACCGGCTTTGTCTGGCGCTCAATCGAACCTTTTACCGTGGACACCAAGCGCATCTATTTCGCGCTCGGCTTCGACCATGACCGGCTTACCAAAATAGAGTTCGGTTTCACCTCGCCACCGAACGAGATGCCGGCGCTTGAGAAGCGGCGCGAGCACGACACGTTTCTCGCGGCCGAACTCGGCTCGCCAAACCACAGTGACATAGCAAAGACGGTCTACGAATACCCCTGGGGCCGGATCAGCTCCTACTACGATCCGAGGACAGACAACGCGTTCATCATCCTGAGCTGGTCGTAAGGCGCGGCAAGCCGCAGCGAACGTCGAGCGACGCACAACGGAGTGCATTCGATGCACAGCGTAAACGATCGGCGGGCTGTGCGGGGCAGTGACGTAGATGTCGCCGTCCGGGCTATGCGTCCGTCTCACGTTCGAGTGTCTTGGCCCGGTCTTTTCGGATCGAGCGGCGGACGGAGATCAGTTCGGCGACCAGCACACCCAGGACGATCAGCTCGACGATGATCCATTCCCATTTGTAGAGCACCGATCAGGACGCCCATTGCTGGTCGTGCAGGCGCTGGAACAGGTCGCACGTCCAGGTCAGGCGCGCGGCAATGCCCTGCCTGCGGCGGGGCGGCGTGTCGCGAACGGCCGCGTCCACAAGGAATTGGCAGGCCGGCACGGCTGATGTCGCGACCTGCGCACCGGCTGGCAGCAAAGCGAGCAGGCTGGCGGCCAGCAGCACGAACTTGCGGCGCGCGGGCACGCGGGCACGCTGTGTGACGTCGTATCCGGATGTCTCCAGACCTCGGCCGATCTCGGCGTAGATTCTTGCAGCCGCAGTGATGCCAGGACGGCAGGCGGGCGGCAGGGCCGCGATGCCTGTGCTGCCGCGCGCGTAGAAGACGCCGGCCACAGTGAGCAGGCGACCGATCACGCCGGCCAGCCTGGCATCGGGTTTCGGCGCGGCCAGCAACATCTCCGCATCCAATCCGGCCTCGTGCAGCCAGTCGAGCGGCAGATAGAGACGGCCGCAACGCGCATCCTCGGCCACGTCGCGGGCGATGTTGGTGAGCTGCATGGCGACACCCAGATCGCACGCGCGCGCCAGGGCGGATTGGGTGCGCACGCCCATCAGCACGGCCATCATGGCGCCGACGCTGCCGGCGACACGCGCGGCGTAGTCCAGCAACTCGTCCAGCGTCGCGTAGCGCCGCGCCTGCATGTCCCACGAAAAGCCTTCGAGCAAAGCCAGCGGCAGGGCGCGCGGCAAATGATGGGCTTGCACCATCCTCGCAAAGGCGCGGTCGGCGGGGTGCGCGCAGGGGCGGCCGGCATAGGCCAGCTCCAACCGCTCGTGCAGGCTGGTCAGGGTCTCGCCGCGTTCGTCGATCGCGTCGTCGGCCAGTCGGCAGAACGCGTAGAGGGCGGTCGCAGGATCGCGCACCTGGCGGGGCAGCAGATGCGAGGCCGCGGAAAAAGTCTTGGAGCCGCCACGCATGAGGGCGCGGCAGGCGGCCAGGTCCGATGCCGGCGAGGCCACGCCTCGCGCGGCAGACATGCTGTCAGACAAAGGCACGCTTTCAGACAAAAACGCGGGCATCGGGCACCACCGTGTCGAGAACGCGGGCGGAGGAGAGCACGCCGGGCAGGCCGGCGCCGGGATGGGTGCCGGCGCCCACGAGATAGAGGCGGTCCACCTCCTCGCTCTTGTTGTGCGGACGGAACCAGGCGCTTTGGGTCAGCAGCGGCGCCAGCCCGAACGCGGCGCCCTTGTGGGAGAGCAGGCGTTCGGAAAAGTCGAGCGGCGTCATCAGACGCTGCGACACGATCTCATCCCGCAGGTTCGGCAGCAGCGTCTCCGAGAGCAGCCGCTCGATGCGGAGACGGTAGGGTTCGGCGGCCGCGTGCCAATCGGTGCCGCTGTCCAGATGCGGGACGGGCGAGAGGACGTAGAAACTGTCGCAGCCGGGCGGCGCCAAGGACGGATCGGTGGCGGTTGGACGGTGCAGATACAGGCTGAAATCGTCGGCCAGATGGTGGCGCCGAAAGATGTCGTGAAGCAGCGCGCGGTAGCGCGGGCCGAGCAGGATGGTGTGGTGGGCCACATCCTCGTAGCGGCGGCGCGTGCCAAAATACCAGACGAACAGGCTCATGGAATAGCGGCCGCGCGCGATGCGGCGGTCGGTCCACCGGCGCCGGGGCGTGCGCCGCAGCAGCGTGCCGTAGGTGAAGGCGGAGCAGGCGTTGGAGACGACGATTTCGGCGGGGATGAACTCGCCGCCGGCGAGGCGCACGCCGGTCGCCGCCCCGTTCTCGACAGTGATCTCGTCCACCTCGGCGCCGCAGCGCACCTGCCCGCCTTGGCCTTTGATCAGGTCCACCATGCCGGTGACGAGGCGTCCTGTGCCGCCCATGGCGAAGTGCACGCCCCAGCGTCGTTCGAGGAAGCAGATCAGGCTGTAGATAGAGCTGGCGGCGAACGGGTTGCCGCCGACCAGCAACGGGTGAAAGCTGAGCACGGTGCGCAGCCGCTCATCGGAGACATATTTGCTGACTAGCCCGTACACGCTGCGATGGCTGCCCAGCCTGGCCAGCTGGGGGATGAGGCGCGCCATGTCGGTCCACGAACTGAACGGGACGTGGCCGAGCTGCTCGAAGCCGACGCGGTAGATGCGTTGGCTGGCCGCCATGAACGACTCGTAGCCGGCGACGTCGGCGGGGCAGAAACGCGCCACCTCCGCGCGCATCGCCTCTGCGTCACCGGTGTAGTTGAAGG
>CAXUNK010000335.1:0-3364 GCA_964252425.1 uncultured Acetobacteraceae bacterium | reverse complement strand
GGATGGTCTGCACGATTGCCTGATGGCGCGCCAGGCCGACCGCCCGGCGGTCGTCCGCGCGCTGGCGCTGCACGGCGCCAGTTGGGCGCTGGGCGGGGCGGAGGTGTGGATCATCCTGGCGGTGCTGGGAATGCGGGTCTCGCTGCTGGACGCCACCGTCATCGAGAGCCTGGGCATGGCGGCGCGCAGCGCGGGGTTCGCCGTGCCAGGCTCGGTGGGCGTGCAGGAGGGCGGTTTCGTTCTGGTGTGCGGGCTGTTCGGCGTGCCGGCACAGGCGGCGGTGGCGTTGTCGGTGTTGAAACGGTTGAGGGAGGCTTTGGTGGGGGTGCCGGCTTTGGTGGTTTGGCAGCGGACGTAAAGAAAGAAGTTCTTTTCTGAAGAAAAGAACCAAAAGACTTTTGCTAGGAAGTCTTTTTCAATAAAAACATCGCCTGTTCGCCGAAGACGTTGGCCAGCCAGAGCGATCTTCTCCAGGGGGATTTGCGGCCTTCGTCATCGACGGCGAGCCATTGCTCCACCGCGTAGCCCTCTACGGCACAGAGTTCCCGGAAATCCAGGATGGTGCAGGGATGGATGTTCGGCGTCTCGTACCAGGGCCGGCTCCACGTGGCCGTCATCGGCATGCGGCCGGTGCGCAGCAATTGCCAGCGCACCTGCCAATGGCCGAAATTCGGAAAACTGACCAGAGCGCGCGTGCCGATGCGCAGCATCTGCCGCAGCACCTCCCTGGGCCGCTCCACCGCCTGCAACGTTCTGGTCAGCACCACGTAGTCGAACGCGTTGTCCGGATATTGCGCCAGATCGTCATCGGCATCGCCATGCATCACCGGCAGGCCGTGCTGCACGGCATGCGTCACCTCCGCCATGTCGATCTCGATGCCGCGCGCGTCGCAGCCCTTCGTGCGAAACAAATGCTCGATCAACGTGCCATCGCCGCTGCCGATGTCGAGCACGCGGCTGCCCGGCGCGATCAGGCTGGCAATGAGTTTGAGATCTATGCGCACGGCAGAACCGGCGCGCGCCAGATGAATAAAAGTTCTTTGCTTCTTTCTATCAAGAAAGAAGCCCTGCGTGCTCGGCGCATCCCGCCAGAAAACCGGCGACGGTCCGATGAAAATCCGGCTCGTCCAGCAGAAACGCGTCATGCCCGCGATCCGTCTCGATCTCGACGAAACTCACGTTGGCCACCGCGCGATTCAACGCACGCGCCACCGCACGCGACTGCGCGGTCGGAAACAGCCAGTCCGAGGAGAACGACACCAGGCAGAACCGAGTCCTGGTGCCGGCAAACGCCGCGGACAGATCGCCGCCATGCTCGGCCGCCAGATCGAAGAAATCCATCGCGCGTGTCACGGTCAGATAGGAATTGGCGTCGAAGCGGCGGACGAAGCTGCTGCCCTGGTGACGCAGGTAGCTTTCCACCTCGAACACGTCGCCGAAGAAGGTGCCCGCGCCCTCGCCGGGCTGGCGCGCACGGCCGAACTTCCGCGTCAGCGCCTGTTCGGACAGATAGGTGATGTGCGCCATCATGCGCGCCACCGCGAGCCCGCGCGCCGGCACAAGCCCGTCCGCCCAGTAGCGGCCGCCGCGAAAATCGGGGTCGGCGGCGATGGCCTGCCGGCTCACCTCGTTGAACGCGATGTTCTGCGCCGAATGATAGGCGGCGGTGGCGATCGGGAGTGCGGCAAACACGCGGTCCGGAAACGTCGCCGCCCATTGCAGCACCTGCATGCCACCCATCGATCCGCCGGCGACCGCGAACAGCTTCTCCACACCCAGCCGCGCCATCAGCATCTGCTGCGCGCGCACCATGTCGCGCACCGTCAGCGGCGGGAAGTCGGTGCCCCAGACCTGCCCGTCCGGCCGCGCGCTGCGCGGGCCGGTGCTGCCCATGCAGCCGCCCAGCACGTTGCTGCACACGACGAAGAAAATGTTCGTGTCGATCGGCAGGCCCGGTCCCACCAGGGCGCCCCACCAGCCCGGCTTGCCCGTCACCGGGTGCGGCTCGGCCACGTACTGGTCGCCGGTCAGGGCATGGCAGACCAGCACGGCGTTGGAGCGCGCCGCGTTCAGCGTGCCATACGTGCGGTAGGCGAGCTCGAACCCGTCCAGCCGCTGGCCGCAATCCAGCGCCAGGCCTTCCGGGAAGGAAGCCCGCGCGTGGTCCACCTCGGAAGCCGGAACGATGTCCATGGTCGGAGGCTGAAATAGGCCCCGCCCTGCGCCGGCACAATCCGCCCGCCTTCCCCGCATGGCGCCGCCTGGCCTACAAGGCGGCCCATGATGCCCCAGGCCCGCGCCAGCGTTCTGCAGATCCAGCCCTACACGCCCGGCGTCTCCGCCGTGCCGGGGGCGTCGCGCGTCATCAAGCTGTCCTCCAACGAGGGCGCGTTCGGCCCGCCGCCCGGCGTGGCACCCGCTTTGGCCGCCCTGGCCGGCAAGCTGCACCGCTACCCCGATGGCGGCGCCACGGCCCTGCGCGCCGCCATCGGCGCCCGCTTCGGGCTGGACCCCGATCGCATCGTCTGCGGCGCCGGATCGGACGACCTGCTGTTCCTGCTCTGCCATATTTATGGCGGCCCCGGCACCAGCCTGGTGATGACCGAGCACGGTTTTTCGATCTACGAGATCGCGGGCCAGCTCTCGGGCAGCCGCGTGATCAAGGTGCCCGAACGCGCGCTGACCACCGACGTGGATGCCGTGCTCGGCGCAGTCGCCGACGACACGCGCCTGGTGTTCATCGCCAACCCCAACAACCCGACCGGCACCGCGCTGCCAGCCGCCGAGACCGCGCGCCTGCGCGCCGGCCTGCCGGACCACGTGCTGCTGGTGCTGGACGCGGCCTATGCCGAGTATCTCGACCGCCCCGATTACGATCCAGGCACGGCGCTGGTCGATGCCGGGGACAACACGGTGATGACCCGCACGTTCTCGAAGATGTTCGGGATCGGCGGGCTGCGGCTGGGCTGGGCCTATGCAGCGCCTGGCGTGGTCGAAAACCTCAACCGCGGCCGCTCCCCGTTCAACGTCTCGCTCGCCGCCCACACCGCCGGACTGGCGGCACTTGCCGAGCCGGGCTGGGTGGAGCGGTGCCGCGCGCACAACACCGCCGAGCGTGCGCGGATCAGCGGCACGCTGCGGCAGCTCGGCATCGGGGTGACGCCGTCGGAGGCCAATTTCGTGCTCGCCGATTTCGGCTCGCCGGCGCGGGCCGATGCGGCGGACGCGCATCTGCGCGGGCAGGGGCTGATCGTGCGGCGTGTGGGCGGCTACGGCCTGCCGCACTGTCTGCGCATCACGGTCGGGCTCGCCGAGGAGAACACGGCGTTGCTCGACGCACTCACCGACTTCGCCCGCGCCGGGT
>CAXUNK010000334.1:0-3376 GCA_964252425.1 uncultured Acetobacteraceae bacterium | reverse complement strand
GTTGCAGGCGCGCGGGGCGCCGGGCGGTCTGCTCTGCCTCGCCGGCACCGTCCTGACCTTGGCGGCATTGCTGCTGACCACAGGCGGCGGCCGGCCCGTGGCGGGGGGCTACGATCCGAGCCCTGCCCAGCGCGCCTGGCAATCCATGTCCAGGACCGGGCGCGTGCCGGAGGTGACCAGGCTGGATGCCACGGCGAGCGGAGGCGAGTTCACCGTGTTCCTCGACCGGCAGAACGGGCTTGCGGAGGGGGCATCCCCGCTCGACTGCTACCAGCCGCTCTTCGGCTATGGTCTAGAAAACTTCAGCCGGGGCGATCTCCACGCGGGTGACGTGCTGGCGCGGGCGGGGGACGGCCTGAACCTCAAGAACCCGGCCTGCTACGTGTTTCCCGCGTCCAATGCCTGCCATCCCGGTGACGCGTTTACCCTGGGTCAGGCGGGCTCGGCCGCTGCCCTGGCCGGCTACCGCCCGTTTGCCTGGCGCAAGCCGCTTTGGGCGCAGGCCGCGGACTGGCTCAACCTAGCCAGCCTCTTGGGCGTGTTCGCCACCTGCATCTGGCTCCTGGTCCCGCGGCGCCGCGCATGAGGCTGCCGGCGGAGCTGTGCGTGCTGGTGCCGTGCTACAACGAACGGGGCAACGTGGCGCCGCTGGTCGCCCGGCTGGACACGGCGCTGGACGGCCTCGCCTGGGAGGCGGTGTTCATCGACGATGACAGCCCGGACGGCACGGCCGACGCGGTGCGCGCCATCGCCGCGCGCGACCCGCGCATACGCTGTATCCGACGCATCGGCCGGCGTGGTCTCGCCTCCGCGGTGATCGAGGGGGCGCTGTCCACCTCGGCGTCGGTTCTGGCCGTCATCGACGGCGACCTGCAGCATGACGAGACGCGGCTGCCTGAGATGCTGGCCGTTTTGCGCCAGGGACAGGCCGATGTTGTGGTGGCCAGCCGGTTTGCGCCCGGCGGGGACGCGGCCGGGCTGGCCGGGTCGCGGCGCCTGGCGCTGTCGAGCCTCGGGACGAGATTGGCGACGTGGATGCTGGGCACGCGGCTCACCGATCCGATGAGCGGCTACTTCGTGCTGCCGCGCGCGGTGTTCGAGGCGGTGGCGCCGCGCCTGACCGGCCAGGGGTTCAAGATCCTGCTCGACATCCTGTTGGCCGCCAAGCCGCCGTTGCGGGTGCGCGAGGTCGGCGCCCGGTTCGGCCGTCGCCTGTCCGGAGAGAGCAAGCTCAGCCCGCTGGTGCTGATCCAGTTCGCGGCCTTGCTGCTGGACCAGGGGTTTTCCGGCCTGGTGCCGCTGCGCTTCGTCTCCTTCGCGCTTGTCGGCGGGTTCGGCGTCGTCGTGCATCTGGGCGTGCTGACGCTGGCGGGGGCTGCCGGGGCGCGCTTCGTGGTGGCCCAGACGCTGGCGACGCTGGTCGCGATGGTCGCGAACTTTACCCTCAACAACCTCATCACCTATCGCGACCAGCGGCTGCGCGGCGGGCGGCTATGGCGTGGGCTGCTGCTGTTCATGGGCGTGTGCGGCGTGGGCGCGGTGGCCAATATCGGCATTGCCGGCGCGCTCTATGCCGGCGGCCAGGCGGGGCGCACGCCGGCGGGCGCGCTGGGCGCGGTGATCGGGGTGGTGTGGAACTACGCGATGTCGGCTACCCTGGTGTGGGGCCGGCAAGCGCGCCGGTCCGCGGAGAGCTCGGTTCGACCCGGAAAGGACTTCCTCCCATGAGCACGACGGTCGAGACGGCCTCGCCGGAGATCGCCCGCAACATCACCAGCCCGCGCGCCTACGCCGAATTGCACGGGCTGCTCTCCGATTTCGCCTGGCTGCGTGCGCACGACCCGGTGGCGCGCATCGAGACGCAGAATTTCGATCCGTTCTGGGCAGTCACCAAACATGCCGACATCATGCAGGTCGGGCGCGACAAGGCGCTGTTCCATAACGGCGACCGGCAAACCATCCTGGCCGACAAAATGGGGGTCAAGCGCGTCGCCGAATTGACGGGCGGGCCGCATCTGATCCGCACGCTGGTGCATATGGACGACCCGGACCACCTGAAATACCGCGCTCTGACGCAGAGTTGGTTCATGCCTGGCCAGTTGAAGCGGCTGGAGCCGCAGATACGCGTGCTGGCGCGCCAGGCGGTGGACGAGATGGCGGCGCGCGGCGGACGCTGCGATTTTGCGACCGACGTCGCCGCACTCTACCCTCTGCGCGTCATCATGCTGATTCTGGGCCTGCCGCCGGAAGACGAGCCGCGCATGCTGAAGCTGACGCAGGAGTTGTTCGGCAATTCGGATTCCGACATGGCGCGCGGCACGGCCGGCCTGTCCGACCCGACCGCGGCCGCGGAACAGCTGTTCGCCGTGTTCATGGATTTCTCGGCGTATTTTGCCAAGGTGACGGCGGACCGCCGCGCGCATCCGCGCGATGACGTCTCGACGGTGATCGCGAACGGTACGATCGATGGCGAACCGATCTCCGAGTTCGAGGCCATGAGCTACTACACGATCATCGCGGCGGCCGGGCACGACACGACGTCGTCGAGCGCCGCCGGCGCGCTGTGGGCGCTGTGCGAGCATCCTGGCGAGTTCGCCAAGCTGCGCGAAGATATGTCGCTGGTCCCGGGATTGGTGGAGGAGGCGGTGCGCTGGACGACGCCGGTCAAACATTTCATGCGCAGCGCGACGCAGGATACCGAGTTGCGCGGGCGCCGCATCGCGAAAGGCGACTGGCTGATGCTGTGCTATCTGTCGGGCAATCGCGACGAGGAGGTGTTCGCGGATCCCGCCGCATTTCGCGTCGATCGCGATCCGAACCGCCATCTGGGCTTCGGCTACGGCCCGCATCTGTGCCTGGGGCAACACATGGCGCGGCTGGAGATGCGCATCCTGTTCGAGGAGCTGCTGCCGCGCCTGGAGCATGTCGAGTTCGACGGCGAGCCGACATTGACGGCGGCGAACTTCGTCAGTGGGCCAAAGAACTTGCCGATCCGGTTCAAGATGCGGTGATGCCGCAGGCAGCCAGGCTGACGCCCTTGCCCCCGCGGCCAGGGCGGCCGGCATGACGTCACGCGACGACGGGCTGCGCCGCCACATCGGCCCGTGGGCGTTCGCGGCCGCCATCGTGAACGGGGTGGTCGGCGCCGGCATCTTCACCCTGCCCGCCTCCATGGCGCAGGCGGCGGGAGATCGGGCGCCGTGGGCCTACCTGATCTGTGCGGCGGCGATGAGCATGGTGGTGCTGTGCCTGGCCGAGGCGGGCAGCCGCATGCCCACCAGCGGCGGCGTGTACGGCTATGTCGCCGACGCGTTCGGGCCACTGGCCGGCTTCGTCTGCGGCATGCTGCACTGGATGGCCAGCGTGCTCGCCTGCG
>CAXUNK010000333.1:0-3435 GCA_964252425.1 uncultured Acetobacteraceae bacterium | reverse complement strand
GCGCCGAGGAGGTGGAGGTCGGCCCCGCCGACGCCGTGGTGCTGGCCGTGCCGGCCCCCGTCGCCGGCCAGCTCGTGCCGGGGCTGCGCACGCCGGACGCCCATGAGGCGATCGTCAACCTGCATTTCCGCACCCAGGCCGACCCCGGCGAGGCAGGGTTCTGGGGCGTCGTGGGCGGGCTGGCGGAATGGGTGTTCGCCAAGCCCGGCATCGTGTCCACCACCATATCGGCGGCCAACCGGCTGCACGATCGCGACGGCGCCGAACTCGCCGCCGCCGTGTGGCGGGACGTCTGTGTCACCCTGGGCATTGTGGCAGACCTGCCACCCTGGCGGCTCATTCGCGAGAAGCGGGCGACGTTTGCTGCAACTCCGGCGCAACACCTGCGTCGCCCGTCTGCCACAACACACTTGCCGAATCTGGTGCTGGCGGGCGATTGGACGGATACCGGGTTGCCGGCCACGATCGAAGGTGCGATCAGGTCGGGCTTTGTTGCGGCGCAGCACATCGCTGCGGCCAGTCCGGGGACTATGCCGAGCAGCGCCCGCCCGCGCGTCGCCGAACCGGTCTCGTAACCCAAGAACGAGTATGCACATCGTTACCCTGACCTCTCCCGCACCTGTCCCGGACTTGGCCCAGTTGCAGACGCGCATCGAACATGCGGCCTGTGCACTCGAGCGCCGGCAGAATGCCGACGGGCATTGGCGGTTCGAGCTGGAGGCAGACGCCACGATTCCGGCCGAATACATCCTGCTCGAGCACTACCTGGATCGGATCGACCCGGCGCTCGAGGCGCGGATCGGCATCTATTTGCGCGAGATACAGGGCGATCATGGCGGCTGGCCGCTATTCCATGGCGGCAAGTTCGACCTGTCGGCGAGCGTGAAGGCCTACTTCGCGCTGAAATGCCTGGGCGACAGCCCGGACGCGCCGCACATGGCCCGCGCGCGCGCCGCGATCCTGGCCGCTGGCGGCGCCGAACGCGTCAACGTCTTCTCCCGCATCCAGTTGGCCCTGTTCGGCGAGGTGCCTTGGCGCGCCATCCCGACCATGCCGGTCGAGATCATGCTGCTGCCCGAGTGGTTCTTCTTCCACCTCTCGAAGATCAGCTACTGGTCGCGCACGGTGATCGTACCGTTGCTGGTGCTGATGGCCGTCCGTCCGCGCGCGGTGAACCCGCACGGCGTCCATATCCGCGAGCTGTTCACCCGCCCGCCCGAGGCGATCCGCGACTACATACGCGGCCCGTATCGCAGCTACTGGGGCCATGCTTTCAAGGCGCTGGATCTGGGCCTGAAGCGCGCCGAGAGGTTTTTTCCGCGCGGCGCCCGTGCCCGGGCGATGGCCCAGGCGGTGGCGTTCGTGACCGAACGGTTGAACGGCGAGGACGGGCTGGGCGCCATCTACCCGGCGATGGCCAACAGCGTGATGATGTTTGCGGCCCTCGGCTACGAGCCGTCGCATACGCACGCGGCGCTGGCCTGGCTCTCCGTCCGCAAACTGATCGTCGATGACGGGGAGCGCGCCTATGTGCAGCCCTGCGTCTCGCCGATTTGGGACACGGCGCTGGCCGGCGTGGCGATGGCCGAAGCGCAGACCGGCTGCGAGATCGGCCGCGCGCCGGTCGAAGCGGCAAGCGATTGGCTGGTGCAGCGCCAGATACTAGACGTGCGCGGCGACTGGGCGGTGCGACGGCCGGACGTGGCGCCCGGCGGCTGGGCGTTCCAATACGCCAACGACCACTACCCTGACGTGGACGACACCGCCGTGGTCGGCATGCTGCTGGCCCGCAACGGCGACCCGGCGCACGACCACTCGATCGCCCGCGCGCGTGACTGGATCGTCGGCATGCAGAGCAGCGATGGCGGCTGGGGCGCTTTCGAGCCGGAAAACACCCATTCCTATCTGAACCATATCCCGTTCGCCGATCACGGCGCGCTGCTCGACCCGCCCACGGCGGACGTGACCGGCCGGTGCGTGGGCTTCCTGGCGCAGATCGGCATGGCGTCCGACCACCCGGTCATGGCCCGCGCGATCGCCTATCTCCGGCGCGAGCAGGAGGCGGACGGCAGCTGGTTCGGCCGCTGGGGCACCAACTACATCTACGGCACCTGGTCGGTGATCAACGCGCTGAACGCCGCCGGCATCCCGCCCGAGGACCCGATGATGGTGCGCGCCTGCGACTGGCTCGTCTCCGTGCAGCGCCAGGATGGCGGCTGGGGCGAGGACGAGGAAAGCTACGCCGACGCGCCGCACGGGCAGTTCTCTGAGAGCACGCCATCGCAGACGGCCTGGGCCTTGCTGGCGCTGATGGGGGCGGGCCAGACCGAGCATGAGGCGGTCCGGCGCGGCGTCGCCTGGCTTGCGTCACGGCAGAAGCCGGACGGCGAGTGGGACGAGCTGCCCTACACCGCCGTCGGCTTCCCGAAAGTGTTCTACCTCAAATACCACGGCTACCGCCTGTTCTTCCCTCTCCTGGCGCTGGCCAGATACCGCAACCTGATGCGAGGCAATCAACGTCGGGTGGATTGGGGAATTTGAAACTGATCGGCTTCTGGGCTGACACGTTGTAGGAGGAAGGAAGGCCTTCTTTTTCGAGAAAAAGAAGCAAAAAGCTTTTGCTCTGTTCGCCTGCATCACGGCTCGCCACAGTTCTGCCAGAGCGGTTCTGGCAGAACCTACGCAAGCGCCAATGCAGGCGTAGGAGACAAAAGTTTTTTGGTCCTTTTTTTCAAAAAAGGACTGCTTGCTTCACGCATTTTCTCGATGATCACCTTCATCACCGGCCTACGCGCCGAAGCCCGCCTCGCAGGCCCAAACACCTACATCGGCGGCGGCCACCCGTCAGGCGCAGCCGCGCAAGCGCTCGCGGACGGTGCGACCGCGCTCGTCAGCTTCGGTCTGGCCGGCGGCCTGTCGCCCAAGGCGATGCCCGGCACACTGCTCGTCCCTCAGGCGGTCCGTGTGGGCGGCGGCGGGATCGCCACCGATATCGGCTTGAGCACGGCCCTGGGCGGGTTCACCTGCGACGTGCTTCTGGCAGGCGAGGCCGTGGCCGCCACGAGCGAGGAGAAAGCCCGGCTGTGGCGCGAGACCGGCGCCGATGCCGTCGATCTGGAGAGCGGTGCCGTGGCCAGGGCCGCAGCCGCCGCTGGCGTGCCGTTCGCCGTGCTGCGCGCGGTGTGCGATCCGGCCTGGCGTGACCTGCCCCAGGCGGCGCTGGTGGCGCTCGACGAAGGCGGCGTGATCGGGCTGCGCCGCGTCCTGGCCTCGCTGGCCCGCAATCCCAGCCAGCTTGGGACGCTGCTTGTCCTGGCGCGTGACGCGGCACGCGCACGGCGTGCGTTGCGCCAGCATATGGCACGCGTGCGGCCGGCTCTCGCCATATGGCCGGATCGGCCCGGCGGCGCTTGACCAGGGGCGGGGTGCCGCCCG
>CAXUNK010000332.1:0-3453 GCA_964252425.1 uncultured Acetobacteraceae bacterium | reverse complement strand
GCTGCGCACCGCCGACGAGCGGACTTCGACGAGCGTGTCCTCCATCTCCTGGATGATCAGGCGAATGATTTTCTCCGGGTCCTCGGCGCTCGCCAGCAGCGCGTTGAGGTTGGAGTTCACGATGTCGGCGAGCCGGGAGAAGATGCCCATGGCACGATGATCCTTGGTTGGGTCTAAGACTAGCCGGTCCGGGTCACTGCGTCACGAAGATGACGGCCAGGCCCAGGAACGGCACCGCGGCCAGCGCGCCGCGGACGGCGACGCCGAAGATGGAGGTCAGATGCGGCGCCTGCTCCTGGCGCGCCTGCAGCGCGGCCAGCCGGGCGGCAAAGGAGAGGCGGGGCGAACGGTTCGCGCCGTTGAAGCTGGCGAAGCCGAAATCGGAAGCGGTCATGGTGGTCATCGGTGCAATCCCTGTCCTGGGTTGGCGGCCCTTGGTGGCCTGCACAGGTGATTGCACCCGCCGTGCCAGAGGGGTAAGCGCTTGATATGATTGACATCTATTCCGGATTGCGAGGCGAACCACAATCCGGGTAGAGTGTCTGTGCCACTAACTGGCAAAACGGACCACCACATGGCGCGACTGGCAAATCCGGCCGAACTTCCCACGCCGATCGGGTCGGCGCCGGCATTTCTTGACATGCTCGCCCACGTCTCGCAGGCGGCGCCGCTGAACCGTCCGGTGCTGGTGATCGGCGAGCGCGGCACCGGCAAGGAGCTTGTGGCCGGCCGGCTGGCGCTGCTTTCGCCCAGGTGGTCGGCGCCGTTCATCAAGCTGAACTGCGCGGCGCTGCCGGACGCGCTGCTCGACTCCGAGCTGTTCGGCCACGAGGCCGGCAGCTTCACCGGCGCGCAGCGTCGGCGCCCCGGGCGGTTCGAACTGGCGGACCGCGGCACGATCTTCCTTGACGAGATCGCCACTGCCTCGGCCTCGGTGCAGGAGAAGCTGCTGCGCATCATCGAATACGGCAGTTTCGAGCGGGTGGGCGGCGGCGAGACTCTGCACGTGGATGTGCGCGTGGTGGCCGCCACCAACGTGCACCTGCCGGAGCTGGCCGCGTCCGGCAAGTTCCGCGCCGACCTGCTGGACCGCCTTGCGTTCGACGTCATCACCGTCCCGCCGCTGCGCGCGCGCCTGCCGGACATACCGGTGCTGGCCGACCATTTCGCAACGCGGATGGCGAGCGAACTGGGCCGCCAGCTTTTCGCCGGCTTCACGCCGCGGGCGATGGAGGTGCTGTCGGCGCATGACTGGCCCGGCAACGTGCGCGAGCTGCGCAACGTGGTCGAACGCAGCGTCTATCGCATGACCGACCCGGACAAGAGACTGTCAGAGATCATCCTGGACCCATTCGCCTCCGCCCACGCCCCAGGCCAGGTCAATCCCGCGCCTGCCGCCGCCACGCGGCCGCATCCGGAACCGCAGCCGGCCAGGTCTGTGGCGGCAGAACCGGCCGCAGGCGGCAATTTCGAAGCCGCGACACGCGCCTACGAGGCGCGCCTGCTGCAACAGGCGCTGGAGGCGTGCCGGTTCAACCAGGCCGAGGCGGCGCGCCAGTTGGGGCTGAGCTACTACCAGTTCCGCCACCATCTGCGCGTGCACGGTATGCTGGGCGAGGCGAAGAAGTCGCCCACAACGGTGGCCGCGTGATCAAAAAACGCCTGTGCGCATCATGCGTCAGCGCGGTGCTGATCGCATCCGCGCTTCGACCGGTTTACGCCGCTCCCACCATCCAAACTGTTCTACCGGTATCTCTGGTCGACAACAGGCCGTTCGTGGATGTCCGGCTCGACGGGAAAGGTCCGTATTCATTCATCCTCGATACCGGCTCGTCTGAGACGACGCTCAGTGCCGCGCTCGCGAGATCCCTGCGCCTTGCCGCGAGACGTGGCGCCGATGGGACAGGGGCAGGTGAGCGGACCGTGCAGTTGCAGGATGTGCACGTGGCCACGCTCACCGTGGGCCCGCTCTCGCTCGGTCCGCTAGACGCGCCGGCCATCGACACGGCCGCGCTCAGCCGGGTGATCGGCTTTGCGCATTTCGACGGTGTGCTCGGGGTGGAAATTTTTCGGCATTACGTCGTCACCATCGATGCCGCGCAGCGGAAAATTGTGCTGGACGCGCCGGCGCGGTTCCAGCCCGAAGCCGGTGCCGTTGCGGTTCCGTTCACGCTGGACGAGAACGGGATGCCGGTCGTAGCGGCATCGGCGGCCGGCGTTACGGGCCTATTCCAGGTCGATACCGGCGACCGCTCCAGCCTGACGCTGTTCGGCCCGTTCTGGCGCGCGCACGGCCTCGATCACGCGCTCGGGCGCACGGTGACGGCGATGACGGGATACGGGATAGGTGGCCCGATCATGGGCATTGTCGGCCGGCCGACGAACCTTGTCATTGGCGGCATATCGGTGCCGCGCCCGCTGACCCGGCTTTCGTTGCAAAAGAGCGGCAGTTTCACCAGAGCGGACCGGGCCGGCAGTATCGGGATGGGCGTGCTTAAACGGTTCAGGGTGTCTTTCGACTATGAGCGGCACACGATGTGGCTTGCCAAAGGCGCCGATTTCCCCGTGCCGGATGCTTATGACAGGAGCGGGCTTTGGCTTGGCCTGGCCTCGAAGACTGCGCTTGAGGTTATAGCGGTGACACCAGGAAGTCCCGCCGCCGACGCCGGCCTTCAACCAGGCGATATGATGACCAAACTGGGCGATCTTCCAGCTGGCCCGGATACGCTATTTGACGTGCGCAACAGTTTGCAGATGAGCGGCGAACGCACGCTGATGGTCAGCGCCGCTCGGAACGGTCGTCCGTACGAAACTCGCCTGACGACAAAAGACCAAATCGGTCCGCCATGAACCAGCAAAATAACGTAGAAAAGCGAAACGCCCTCCGCCATCGAGCCTGAATCGCAACTGTCATTGCGAGCGCAGCGAAGCAATCCACCGTTCAACCTACAAGCGTGTCTCCTGCGGCACCGTGGATTGCGTGGCGTGGCTCGCAATGAAGACGTTGTACATGTTACCTCAGCTGAAAGTTTTTATTGGCCTCTGTAGGGCTCGGCGTGCCGCAGTGGCGCTACCGTTCCTCCCGTAACGGCCGAGACAGCAAAGCTGTCATGGCCTCAACCAAAGAAACCCCGCCACCCAGCACGCGCGCGACTTCGCGGCACACCGGCAACTCCACATCCCCCGCCCGGCGCACCAGCGCCTCGGCCGTGGCCACACCCTCGGCCAGTGCTGGGCCCGGCGGTTCGCCTCGGCCCAGCGCGTAACCATAGGCGAAGTTGCGGCTGGCGGGGCTGCCGCAGGTCAGGAACAGATCGCCCAGGCCGGACAGGCCGGACGCGGTCTCCGCCCGGCCGCCCTGGGCCACGATCAGGCGGGAGAGTTCCGCCAGACCGCGGGTGACCAGCGCCGCGCGCGCGTTCTCGCCCAGGCCCGCGCCGATCACCGCACCGG
>CAXUNK010000331.1:0-3495 GCA_964252425.1 uncultured Acetobacteraceae bacterium | reverse complement strand
TTCGGGCGCCGGTCTGTCGGGTGTGGCAGGGCGCGCGGGCGACGGCGGCTCCGACGCCTGCTCGCCTCCGCCGGAAGACGCGGCACCACCCTGCCCCAGCTTGAACGACAGGTCGCCGATCTGTTTCGTCAGCTCGTCATGCTGGCGCTGCACCTGGTTGGAGAGGTCGTCCACACGGCCCTGCAGCTGACGGTTCTGCTCCTCCAGCGTCGAGACGCGGACCACCAGCTGCGCCGTCGTATCGCCGCCGGCGCCGGGCGGCGGCTCGTAGGCTTGCTGCGGCGGCGGGTAGCCCTGCTGGCCCGCGCCCTGCTGGGCCTGCTGCAGAAGCTGGATCTCCTGACGAAGCTCGGCGATCTGGTTCTGCAGCGCGATCCCCTCGCGCGTCTCGACCTGCGACCAGGCCGGTCCCTGAGCCAGACAGAAAACCACTCCGGCGGCGAGCAGGTGAAGGCGGGACGGCATATGCACTCCGGGTCAGCGGCCAGGACCCTGCCTATCCCGCCTGCCCGGCACAGACGAGTGACAAAAGCGACACGCAGCCTTCGCCAGACAGAGAAAACCGGGAGGCCTCAGGCCCCCCGGTTCAAGTGGTCCGCTTCAGCGGAGACTGCGCACCAAGCCGCTAAGACACGCCGGAGCTAGACGCCGGCGCCGGACTTGACCGACGTGATCGCGTTGCGGTTCTGCGACCAGGCCTGCTCGTCATCGCCGAGCGCGGTCGGGCGGTCCTTGCCGTAGCTGATCGTGGTCATCCGGCTGCCCGACACTCCCTTGGCGGCCAGGTAATCCTTGGCGGCGTTCGCACGGCGCTGGCCGAGGGCGAGGTTGAACTCCTCCGTCCCGCGATCGTCGCAATTGCCGGCGATCTGCACGCTGACGTTCGGATACTTGGCAAGCCATTCCGCCTGCTTGTCCAGCGTCGCCTGGCCGGCATCGGTCAGGGTGGACGAGTTCAGCTCGTAGAACACGCGGTCGCCGACATTGGCCACCAGGTCCTCCTGGCTGCCTGGCACCACGCCGCTTGTGGGCGGGGATGCGGACATGCCGGTGCCGGCATTTGCGCCGGTATTGGCGGGCGGGTTGTGCGAGCATGCCGCCAGCAAAGCGATTGCGGCGAGCGCGCCGATGAACTTCAATTTCATGACAAGTCTGTTCCTGTGTCGAGGTGCGTCGTTTGACCACGCCAGTAACGACCAACCATCCGAATCGTTGCCGCGGTGCGGCGGAAATAGCGATGGCCTCCCGCGCCGGTCAAGCCGGGGGCGGTCCTCGGTCTTCGGCAGTCGGTCGTCGGAGCACGAGCTTGAGGCCGGGGCTGTCTGACGACTGACGACCGATGACTGACGACCGATAACTGACGACCGATCAGGCGTTCAGCGGAGACCAGGCGGGGTCGGACGCGTCGGTGGGCGTGTGGACCGGGCGTTCGTTGAAGCCGGTGATGTCGATCGAGACGAGGCGGGCCGAGTAGCCGGCGCCGCTCGAGTCGCGCGACGCGGTCTCGCGGCAGAACATCAGCACGCGGCCGTTCGGGGCGAAGGTGGGGCCTTCCACGGCAAAGCTTTCGGACAGAATGCGCTCGCCGCTCCCGTCAGGCGCCATGACGCCGATGGCAAAATTGCCGCCGCCACCGGAAAGCCGGGTGAAAGCGATCAGGTCGCCGCGGGGCGACCACACCGGCGTTGCATAACGGCCGTGTCCAAAGCTGATGCGCCGTGCACCGCCGCCGCTCGCGCTCATGACATATAGCTGCTGGTCGCCGCCGCGATCGGAGTTGAACACGATCTGGCTGCCGTCCGGCGAGTAGCACGGGCTGGTGTCGATCGAGCCGGAGCTGGTCAGGCGTCGCGCGGCGTGGCTGGCCGCATCGACCACGAAGATGTCCGAACCGCCACCGCGGGTGACGGAGAGGATGCAGGAGGAGCCGTCGGGGGAGAATCGCGGGGCGAAGCTCATGCCCTCGAACTCGCCGAAGGTGGTCTGGCGCCCGCTGCCCAGGTCGAACAGGTACACGCGCGGGCGGTTGTTGGCGTAGCTCATGAAGGCGATCTGGTCCCGCGTCGGGTTGAAGCGCGGTGTCAGCACCAGCCAGGACCCGTCAGTCAGCACCCGGTTGTTGGCCGAGTCCTGGTCCATGATGGCCAGCCGCTTGGTCTGGCTGCCGCGCCGCCCGGTGGCCGAAACGTACACGATTCGCGTGTCGAAATAGCCTTTCTCGCCCACCAGCCGCTCGTAGATGACATCGGCGATGATGTGGGCGATGCGCCGCCAGTTGGCCGCCGAGGTGGTGTAGGCGGTGCCCTGGATCTGGGTGCCCTGCAGCACGTCCCACAGCCGGAACTCGACACGCAGCGGGTCGGCGCCCGTCACCTGGCCGGTGACGAGCGCGTGGGCGCCGGCCGATTTCCAGGTCTGGAAGTTGGGCGCGCCGCCCGCATCGGCGGCGAAGCCCTGGCCCAACGGTCGGAACAGGCCGCACCGTTCGAGGTCGGCGCTGACCACGCCGCCGATATCGACGCTGCCCGCCGCACCGGACAGGCCGGTGATGGCGATGGGGATCGGGTTACGCTGCGCTCCCGGCACATCGATGATCGGCTGGCCGGCGCCGGCGGGCGGCGGGGTTTGCGCCAGCGCGGTCTGCGCCAGCACGGTTTGCGCCAGCATGGGCGGGGCGGGCAGGCCCGCGGCGGCGGCCAAAAACGACCGGCGCAGAAGCGGCGGCATCTCTTGGCCAGGAAGTCGGATCATCGCGGCAACTCCATTCGTCAACACGTCATCAGGCGAAAGCGGGGGCGAAATCGAAAGGCGGACTCAGGGGCGGAAGCGGAAGCTGAGCTGGGCGGACGGTTTGCCCAGCAGGTTGGGCGGCAGCGGCAGATGGGCGCATTGCGGGTCCAGCACGGCGTGCATGGCCCGCTCGGCGAAAGCGCGATAGGCGGGGTCGCCCGCCGCCCGCGCCTGGAACGCAGGCAGCAGCTTGACATCGTGCACCTCGCCGGTGGCATCGATCGTCACCTGCATATCGGCGTAGTACGTCGCGTAGTCTTTCGCGGCGGTGTCCTCGGAATAACAACGCCGTACGGAATCGCCGATCGTCTTGCGCTGGCCCTCGCTGAGCGCGCCGGTGAGGTTGCCGTGCTTCTGGCCGCCCGCGTCATGCGCGCCGCCGCGCGACGGGTTGTAGACGTGGGTGGGCGGACGGTCCTGCTTCTGGTCGGCCAGCAGCTTGTCCAGCGTGTTCATCAGGCTCTTGGTGTCGGGCACGGGGTTCTTCGTCGGGTTCGGCTGGTGGCGCACGGTGTCCAGCGGCTTCGTCTTCTCGACCGGGTTCTTCTCCGGCGGCTTGGGCGGGACCGGCGTCTGGGCAGGCGTGGGCGGCGTCTGGGTGGCGACAACCTTGACCGGCGGCGGCGGCTTCAGCGCCTCCGCCCGCTCGGTGGGCGGAGGCTGATGAAGATTGGAGCTGTCGATCACCTTCGACTCCACCGGCAC
>CAXUNK010000330.1:650-3504 GCA_964252425.1 uncultured Acetobacteraceae bacterium | reverse complement strand
AGCGGGTTGGGTGCGGCCACCGTGCGCGCGCTGGCCGCGTCCGGGGCGCGGGTGGCCATCTTCGACCTCAACGCCGAGTCGGGCGAGGGTCTGGCGCGCGAGGTGGGCGGCGTGTTCTGCCGCGTCAACGTCACCTCGGACGCCGATGTGGAGCAGGGGTTCGCGCGCGCACGCGCCGCCCATGGGCAGGAGCGTGTGCTGATCAATTGCGCGGGCACCGGCAACGCCATCAAGACCGCCAGCCGCGACAAGAAGACAGGCGAGATCAGGCATTTTCCGCTGGCCGATTTCAGCCGTATCATCGAGATCAACCTCATCGGCACGTTCCGCTGCGTGGCGATGTCGGCCGCCGGCATGCTGACGCTCGATCCGCTGGCGCATGGCGAGCGCGGTGTCGTCATCAACACGGCCTCTGTCGCAGCACAGGACGGGCAGATCGGGCAGGCCGCCTATTCGGCGTCCAAGGCGGCCGTGGTCGGGATGACGCTGCCGATCGCGCGCGATTTTTCGGGCGACGGCATCCGGATCAACACCATCATGCCCGGCATCTTCGACACGCCGCTGCTGCAGGGCCTGCCGGACAACGTGCGCGACGCGCTGGGCGCCTCGGTGCCGTTTCCCAAACGGCTTGGCATGCCCGAGGAGTTCGCGTCCCTGGCGGTCGAGATGGTCCGCAACGGCTATTTCAACGGCGAAAGCGTCCGGCTCGACGGCGCGATACGCATGGCCCCGCGCTGACGGGCGCGGCCACTCGAAAACTGCCGCTCTTCTAAGGAAGAGCGGCGGCACGACGCGTCTTTATGCCGCCCTTATGTGCGGCGCGGGCATCCCTATCGCGCGCTTACCCACTCTGCCTCCACATGAGCGCCGTATGATGGAGGCACGCGCGTGCTCGACGCTGTAATCGTTGTTTTTGGCACAGGCGGCATCGTTCTGATGGCCGCCTATGCGGCTTTGTGCGACCGGATCTGACGCGATGCTCGATCTCGTCCTGGGCGGTGCGGTCTCGCTCGGCCTTCTCGTCTATCTCGTCTGGGCGCTCGTCCGCCCTGAAGATTTCTAAGGTCCCACTCCATGACATTGAATGGATGGCTGCAGATCAGCTTGCTGCTGACTCTGGTGTTCGTGAGCGCCGTGCCGCTCGGCTCCTATACCGCGGCGGTCGTGCAAGGCCGCGTCGCCTGGCTGGCGCCGGTCGAGCGCGGCTTCTACGCGCTGGCAGGCGTGAACCCCGCGCGCGGCATGGGGTGGAAAACCTACGCCTTCGCGCTGGTGGCACTCCAGGCCGCGCATTTCCTGCTGCTCTACGCGATGTTGCGGCTGCAATATTATCTGCCGCTGAACCCGCAGGGCATCAGCGGCATGTCGCCGCAACTGGCGTTCAACACGGCGATCAGCTTCGTCACCAACACCAACTGGCAGGCCTATGCCGGCGAGCAGGCGCTCTCCTACGGCAGCCAGATGTGGGGGCTGACGGTGCACAACTTCCTCAGCGCCGCGACGGGTATTGCGGCCGCTGTTGCCGTGGCGCGCGCCTTCGCCTCCGGCGGGGTCGATGAGCTCGGCAATTTCTGGGCCGACATCACCCGCATCACGCTCTACGTGCTGCTGCCGCTGGCCATACTGATCGCCATCGCGCTGATTGCCTGCGGTGTTCCGCAGACGATGGGTGCGAGCGTGGAGGCCACCACGCTGGAAGGTGCCAAGCAGCTCATCGCACGCGGACCGATCGCCTTCCAGGAAGCCATCAAGCTCGTCGGCACCAATGGCGGCGGCTTCTTCAACGCCAACTCCGCCCATCCGTTCGAGAATCCCAGCGCCCTGTCGAACCTGCTGGAGACGTGGTGCGAAATCGTCATCCCGTTCAGCCTGGCCGTGACCTTCGGCAGCATCGTGCGCGACCGCAAGCAGGGTTTCGCGCTGTTCTGGGTGATGGCGCTGGTCATGGTCACCTGCGTGGTGCTGACGTACTGGGCCGAGTCGGGCGGCAACCCGCTGCTGACCGCACTCGGCGTCGATCCGTCGCAGGGCAACATGGAGGGCAAGGAGGTGCGCTTCGGCACGGCGCTCTCCTCGCTGTTCGCGGTGACCACCACCAGCACGTCGGATGGCGCGGTCATCGCCATGCATGACAGCTTCACGCCGCTGGGCGGGATGATCCCGATCTTCCTGATCCAGCTTGGAGAAATCGTGCCCGGCGGCGTCGGATCGGGGCTGTACGGCATCATCGTCTTCGCGCTGCTGGCGGTGTTCGTGGCCGGGCTGATGGTCGGGCGCACGCCGGAATACCTGGGCAAGAAGATCCAGGCGCGCGAGGTGAAGCTCGCGATGCTGGCGGTGCTGATCCTGCCCTTCTGCATCCTGGGCGGGACGGCCTGGGCGATCAACACGACCACCGGTGCTGCCGCGCTGGCCAATGCGGGACCGCACGGCCTGTCGGAGATGCTGTATGCGTTCACCTCGGCTACCGGCAATAACGGCAGCGCCTTCGCGGGCCTGTCGGCCGACACGCCGGTGCTCGATTACGGGCTGGGCGCGGCGATGCTGCTCGGCCGCTTCGCCTTCATGATCCCGGTGCTGGCCATTGCCGGGTCGCTGGCCCGCAAGCCGAAGCTGCCGCCCAGCGCGGGCACGTTCCCCACGCACGGACCGCTGTTCATCGGGCTGCTGATCGGCGTCGTGCTGATCTTGGGCGGCCTGCAATACCTGCCCTCACTCGCACTTGGGCCGATCGCCGAGCACGTCTCGATGCTCGCCGGCCAAACCTTTTAGGATTTCCGGACATGGCAACCGCCGACGCCATCTCGCTGTTCGACGCGCGCATCCTGGCGCGCGCCGCCGGCGACTCCTTCAA
>CAXUNK010000330.1:0-640 GCA_964252425.1 uncultured Acetobacteraceae bacterium | reverse complement strand
CGCCGCCCCTAGTCCCCGGTCCCCCGCCCCCCCCCCGCCCCCCCCCCCCCCCCGCCGGCGACTCCTTCAAGAAACTCAACCCGCTCTCGCTGATCCGCAACCCGGTCATTTTCGTGACCGAAGTGGTCGCACTCCTGGTGACGGTTCTGGGCGTGCGCAACCTGTCCCAGGGCACGGCCTGGCATTTTCCGATCGCCATCGCCGCCTGGCTCTGGCTGACGGTGCTGTTCGCGACCTTCGCCGAGGCGGTGGCCGAGGGCCGTGGCCGGGCACGCGCCGAAAGCCTGCGCCGGGCGCGCACGGATACGATGGCCAAGCTCATCCTCGATCCGCGCGAACCCAAGATGTGGAAGCCGACCCCCGCGCCTGATCTGCGTAAGGGCGACCTCGTGCTGGTCGAAATCTCGGACCTCATCCCGTCCGATGGTGAGATCGTGCAGGGCATCGCCTCGGTGAACGAGAGCGCCATCACCGGCGAAAGCGCCCCTGTGATCCGCGAATCCGGCGGCGACCGCTCGGCCGTCACCGGCGGAACTCAGGTCGTCTCCGACTGGATCGTGGTTCGCATCACGGCTGAACAGGGCTCGACATTTCTCGACCGCATGATCGCGCTGGTCGAGGGTGCGGAGCGCCGCAAGAC
>CAXUNK010000329.1:0-3509 GCA_964252425.1 uncultured Acetobacteraceae bacterium | reverse complement strand
CGCCGAAAGCCTGCGGCGGGCCCGCAGCGACGCGGTGGCCAAGCGCCTGATCGCCGGGCTGAAGGGCGGTGACCGGCGCACCGAGCCGGTGCCGGCGCCCGAGCTGAAACTGGGCGACCTGGTGCTGGTCGAGGCGGGCGACCTGGTGCCGTCCGACGGCGAAGTCATCGAAGGTGTCGCCAGCGTCAACGAAAGCGCGGTCACGGGCGAAAGCGCGCCCGTCATACGCGAGGCCGGCGGCGACCGCTCAGCCGTGACCGGCGGCACGCAGGTGGTCAGCGACTGGCTGGTGGTGCGCATCACCGCCGCCCCGGGCAGCACGTTCCTCGACCGGATGATCGCGCTGGTCGAAGGCGCGTCGCGACGCAAGACGCCGAACGAGATCGCGCTCGATATCCTGCTCGCCGGCCTGACGATCATCTTCCTGATCGCCGTCGTCACGCTCGTAGGTCTGGCGAAATACAGCAACACCACGCTGGGCGTGCCGGTGCTGGCGGCCCTGCTGGTGACCCTGATCCCGACCACCATCGGCGGGCTGCTCTCGGCCATCGGCATCGCCGGCATGGACCGGCTGGTGCGGTTCAACGTGGTGGCGACCTCCGGCCGCGCTGTCGAGGCGGCGGGCGACGTCGACATCCTGCTGCTCGACAAGACCGGCACCATCACCTTCGGCAATCGCGCGGCCGCGTCGCTGACGCCGGTGCCGGGTGTCACCGACCGCGAGCTGGCCGAGGCCGCCGCCCTGGCCTCGCTGGGCGACGAGACGCCGGAGGGCCGCTCCATCCTGGCCTTCGTGCGCGACAGGTTCGGCTTGTCGCCTACCCTGCCGGAGGGCGCCGAAATCGTGCCGTTCAGCGCCAATACCCGCCTGTCGGGCGTGGACGCCCGAGGCAGCTCATGGCGCAAGGGGGCGGTGGACAGCGTTGTGCAGGGAACCAGCGGCCAAGCGCCGGCCGCGCTGACCGCGGCGGTGGACCGCATCGCGCGCGGCGGCGGCACGCCGCTGGCCGTGAGCCACGATGGGCGGCTGATGGGCGCCATCGAACTGAAGGACATCGTCAAACCCGGCATACGCGAGCGCTTCGAGGCGCTGCGCCGCATGGGCATACGCACCGTGATGGTGACGGGCGACAACAAGGTGACGGCCGCCGCCATTGCCGGCGAGAGCGGCGTGGACGACTTCATCGCGGAGGCCAAGCCGCAGGACAAGCTCGACTACATCCGCAAGGTTCAGGCCGAGGGCAGGCTGGTGGCGATGTGCGGCGACGGCACCAACGACGCGCCGGCGCTGGCGCAGGCCGATGTGGGTGTGGCCATGCAGACCGGCACGCAGGCGGCGCGCGAGGCCGGCAACATGGTCGATCTGGACAGCGATCCCACCAAGCTGATCGAGGTCGTCGAGATCGGCAAGCAGCTGCTGATCACCCGCGGCTCGCTGACCACGTTCTCCATCGCAAACGACGTCTCCAAATACTTCGCGATCCTGCCGGCGATCTTCGTGACCGCCTACCCCGGTCTCGGCGCGCTCAACGTCATGCGGCTGACCACGCCGCAAAGTGCGATCCTGTCGGCGGTGATCTTCAACGCGCTGATCATCGTCGCACTGGTGCCGCTCGCCTTGCGCGGCGTGCGCTTCCGTCCGGTGGGTGCGGCTGCCCTGCTGCGGCGGAACCTGCTGATCTACGGGCTGGGCGGCCTGGTCGCCCCGTTCGCCGGCATCAAGGCGATCGACGTCATTCTCACCACGCTGGGGCTTGCTTAACCATGTCGCATCTTCGTCCCGCCATCGTCCTGATCGTGCTGTTCACGGTGCTGACAGGCCTGCTGTTCCCGTTCGGGTTCTCTGGCGCCGCCACCGCGATCGTTCCCAATCTCGCCGGCGGATCGCTGATCACGCAGAACGGGCACGTCGTGGGGTCCATGCTGATCGGCCAGAACTTCACCTCCGACCGCTATTTCCACGCCCGCCTCAGCGTGACGACCGACACCGACCCCAAGGATTCGAGCAAGACGATCCCAGCCCCCTACAACGCCAACAACTCCGCCGGCTCCAACCTCGCGCCCACGTCGAAGGCGCTGATCGACCGGGTTCGCGGCGATGTGGCCCATGCCGGACCCGCGCCGGTGCCGGCCGACATGGTGACCAGCTCGGCCAGCGGGCTGGACCCGGATGTCTCGCCGGAGAACGCCTCGCGGCAGGTGGCGCGCGTGGCCGCCGCGCGTCACATGACGGAGGACCAGGTGCGCGCGCTGGTGGCCGCCCACACCGAGGGCCGTGTGCTCGGCCTGATCGGCGAGCCGCATGTCAACGTGCTGGCGCTGAACCTGGCTTTGGATGCGGCGCCGGTCAGGTGAACGCGAAGCAAGCAGTCTTTTTTTGAAAAAAAGGACCACAAAACTTCTGTCTTCCACGCCTGCATTGGTGCTCGCGCAGGTTCTGCCAGAAACGCTCTGGCAGAATTGTTGCGAGCCGTAGTGCAGGCGAACGGACAAAAGCTTTTTGCTTCTTTTTCTCGAAAAAGAAGCGCTTCCTTCCTCCTGCACACACGCGCGGATTAGCCCAGATGGCATCACGATGATGGCCGATTTCAAGATCGTGGGGCCGATCTCCGCGTGAAGCAGCACGAGCACGACCGCCCGGACCCCGACGCGCTGCTGGCGGCCATCGATCAGCCGGCCGAGCGCGGCTCGCTCAAGGTCTTTCTGGGTGCGGCCCCCGGCGTCGGCAAGACCTGCGAGATGCTGGTGCAGGCCGCCCGCCGGCTGGCCGAGGGCACCGACGTGGTGGCGGGCATCATCGAGACCCATGGCCGTGCCGAGACCGAGGAGAAGATCGGGCGCCTCCCCGTGCTGCCCCGGCGTGCGATTCCCTATCGCGGACAGATGCTGGAGGAGTTCGACCTCGACGCCGCCCTGGCCCGCCGCCCGGCGCTGCTGCTGATCGACGAGCTGGCGCACACCAACGCCCCGGGCAGCCGGCACGCCAAGCGCTGGGAGGACGTGATCGAGCTGACCATGGCCGGCATCCCGGTCTGGGCTACGCTGAATGTGCAGCATCTGGAAAGCCTGAACGACGACGTGGCCCGGATCACCGGCATCCGCCCGTCCGAGACGCTGCCGGACCGTGTGCTGGAGATGGCCGACGAGATCGAGCTGATCGACGTGCCGCCGGCCGACCTCAGACGACGTCTCGAAGCCGGCAAGATCTATCGCGGCGACACCGCCCGCCGCGCGCTCGACGGGTTCTTCCGCGAGGGCAACCTGGCCGCCCTGCGCGAGATCGCCCTGCGCCGTGCCGCCGCCCATGTCGATCACGACGTGCAGGGTTGGCGGCGCCGCAGCGGCTCGGCCTCGCCCTGGCCTTCCTCGGAGCGCGTGCTGGCGCTTGTGGGACCCGACCGCTCGGCGGAGGCCGTGGTGCGCCAGGCCAAGCGGCTGGCCGATGCGTTGCACGCGCCCTGGGTCGCCCTGCATGTGGAGCGGCCCGGGGGCGGGGGGGGGGCCGCGCG
>CAXUNK010000328.1:0-3529 GCA_964252425.1 uncultured Acetobacteraceae bacterium | reverse complement strand
CGCAAGCAGGGCCGCGCACGCCAGCAGGGCGCGCCGAAGGGGGATTTTCGCCATATGCGCTCCGTATGTCTGAAAAGGGGCCGATCAGTCGATCTCGAACATGCCTTCGATCTCGACCGGCGAATCCATCGGCAATGACGGCACGCCCACGGTCGCGCGCGCATGCCGGCCGGCCTCGCCGAAGATCTCGACGGCCAGGTCGCTGGCGCCGTTCATGACCGCCGCGTGCGCCGAGAACTCCGGCGTGCAGGCGACGAAACCGCCGAGCCGCACCACGCGGGCCACGCGGTCCAGGTCGCCCTCGCAGGCGACGGTCAGATGGGCCAGCACGTTCAGCAGGCATTGGCGCGCCGCGGCCACGCCATCCTCCTGCGACACCGTCCCGCCCAGCTTGCCGCGCCAGCCGAGCTGGCCCGAAACCATCGGCAACTGGCCGGAGACGACGACAAGATTGCCGCTCTGCACGAACGGCACGTAGGTCGCGACCGGCGGCTGTGCCGTGGGCACCACAAGGCCCAGTTCCTGCAGCCGTGCAGCGATGCGTCCGTCCAAGGCGAGCCTCCGTAGTGGTCGGGCGGCTGCTTGCACCCGGGCCGGCGGTTCTGGCAAGCTTTATGCCGGCCGATCAAAGCAAGCAGTCCTTTTTTGAAAAAAGGGACCAAAAAACTTCTGTCTTCCACGCTTGCAGTGATACTCGCGTAAGTTCTGCCAGTAACGCCCTGGCAGAACTGTTGCGAGCCCTAGTGCAGGCGAACGGAACAAAAGCTTTTTGCTTCTTTTTCTCGAAAAAGAAGCTCTTCCTTTCCCTAAAACTTGGCGCGCCGTGCCACAATCGCCTGACGCAGGCAGACGGCGGTGGCAGGATCGCGCCACAGCAGCAGCACGCTGGCCAGCAAGCCGCCATGCAGCAGCAGCGCCCCCAGGCGAAGGTGGGCCATGTCCCAGATCAGGCTGGGACCCGCCGCCATGGCTGAACAGGCCAGGCCGTAGGCGGCCAGGCGCACCCAGCCGGCGGGCGCCTGCAGCCGCCACGCAATGGCGCCGACCGCCGCACCGGCGAACAGCATCTTCAGCCCCGCCATCGCGCGCAGCAGATGTGTCAGTTCCGGACCCGCAGCATGGGCCGCCTGCGTTGCCTCATGCGCCCCGGTGGCGGTGAAGCCGGCCAAGGCGGCGCCTGCCACCACGGCCAGCAGGCAGAAGCGGCGCAGCGGCGCGGACAGGTGCAGTCCTGAGGCGGCGGGCCGGGACAAGCCTGACGAGACTGGAAGGGTGATGGCCATGATCTGGATCTCCTTCCGTCAATATGCGAAGCGGCCGGTGTTTTGGAAGATCGACGGAGGAGTGCGGGCGGACGAGTGCCGGCAGGGGAGAACGGCCGGGATTTTCGCCCACGAGTTTGTTGCCCTCCCAGCGTGTGGACGCTAATCAGCCTAGAGAAACTGCCACTGGTGGCCGATGCGCGTTCTTCCTGTCCTGGCCGGCCTGGCCGCCGCCTGGGTGATGACCATCTCGCCGGCCGCGCGGGCCGCCGGGTTCACTCAGCTCTACGTATTCGGCGACAGCCTGTCCGATGTCGGCAATAACGGGCGCTACAGCGACGGCTATCTCTGGGACGAGCACGTGGCCGGCGCCTATGGCCTGAAATGCCTGCCCTCCAGCCAGGGCGGCACCGACTATGCCGTCTCCGGCGCACTCATCACGTCGGGCAAGAACAGCCTGCCAAACCAGCTGTCCGACTACCTCGCCACCCACCGCAAAGCGGACCCGAACGCGCTTTACGCCATCTGGGGCGGCGGCAACGACGTTCTGTCCACCATCGGCAACGGCGCTGCCGGCCCCGCCATCCAGGCTGAAGGCGTCAAGCGCACGCTCGCGATGCTGAAGGCGCTCTACCAGGCCGGCGCACGCCAGTTCCTGGTCGGCCTGGTGCCGCATACCGACCTCACGCCAGAGGTGCAGGGGGACGGCAAGACCGTGATCCAGCAGCAGGCGGCGCTGGTCGATAGCTGGAACCCGGCGCTGGTTGCGGCACTGACCGGCGCCAAGCTGCACGGCGCCCGGCTATGGCTGTACGACTCGGCCGGCTTCATGACGGCCGCCCTCCGATCGCCCACCCATTTCGGCTTCACCAGTGCGGCGGCCTGCAACAACACCTGCCCCGATCCCGACCACACGTTCTTCTGGGACAAGCTGCACCCCGCCTCCACCGCGCACGCCCAGATCGGCGCCTCCATCTACGCGGAGCTGAACGCCTCGCCGTAACCGGGCGCCACCAGAACGCAGGCCTATGGCCCCAGCACGTAGGCCAGCACGCCTTTCTGCGCGTGCAGCCGGTTGCCCGCCTCGTCGAACACCGCCGATTGCGGCCCGTCGATGACCGCCGCCTCCACCTCCTCGCCGCGATGCGCCGGCAGGCAGTGCAGGAAGATCGCGTCCGGCGCCGCCTGCCCCATCAGCGCCTCGGTCACGGCATAGGGCCGCAACGCCTCATGGCTGCGACGCGCCGGGTCGTCGGCCATGCTCACCCAGCAATCGGTCACCACCGCGCGCGCGCCACGCACCGCGTCGGCCGGGTCGCGATGCACGCTCACCTCACCGCCCTCGCGACGCGCCCAGTCGAGCAGGTTGGCCGGCACCTCGCAGGCCGCCGGCTGCGCCAGGCGCAGGGAGAACCCGAACCGCACCGCCGCCTGCACCCAGGTGCGCGCCACGTTGTTCCCGTCGCCGCACCAGGCCACCACCTGGCCCTCGATGCTTCCGCAATGCTCCTCGAACGTCAGCACATCGGCCATCAACTGGCAGGGATGGCTCGCTTCGGTCAGCCCGTTGATCACCGGCACACCGGCGTGCCGGGCGAACTCCTCCAGCCGGCTCACCCGGTCCGTGCGCAGGACGATCGCGTCCACGTAGCGCGACAACACGCGCGCCGTGTCGGCCACCGTCTCGCCCCGCCCCAGCTGCAGGTCGCGCTCGCTCAGCACCAGGCAATGCCCGCCGAGCTGGCGGATCGCGACCTCGAAGCTCACCCGCGTCCGGGTCGAGGGCCGCTCCAGCAGCAGCGCGAGCGTGCGCCCCGCGAGCGATGCCGGTGGCCGTGCCCCGCGTTTGAGCTGCGCGGCCAGGCCGAGCATGTGCCGCAGCGTCGCGCGGTCGAATTCGGCCAGCTCCAGGAAATGCCGCGGACCGCTCACGCAGCTGCATCCGCATCCGCCCGAACCCACTGGCTGGCGGCCGCACGAAGCCGGCGCACGCCTTCGGCAACGTCCTCTTCGGTCACGACCAAGGGCGGCACCAGGCGCAGCACGTTCTCGCCGGCGGCGACCGTCAGCAGTCCCTGCTCCAAACATGCCGCCTGCACCTCGGTGTTGGGCGGAACGCAGACCAGTCCCAGCATCAGCCCGGTGCCGCGCACGCCGGCGAACACATCCGGCACGTCGCGCGCCAATGCGTGCAGCCCCTGCGCCAGTTGACGACCGCGCGCGGCCACCTCCGCCAGGAAGCCGGGCGCGAGCACGACGTCCAGCAC